>JBPEWV010000037.1:0-6759 GCA_052032335.1 Pleionea sp.
CGTTTAAGCAACTTCTGCTTTCATGCGTTTTGATCGCATTAAAATAACAAACGCAAAAACCACTTCTACGACGCCGCCCACAAATGCACCCGTCGCAAATGTTGCATTTAATACCACGCACAACATTCCCGAAACGATAAGCGCTCCACCCAATAGCCAGTAGAGTTTGTTGCCGTACAAGGTATTAAAGACCAAATAGCGCACGCCAATGGCCATCAGCATGATCGGATAAAACCACTCGACTTGTAATTTCGCGACGTAGAACGCTAAAAATAACCCGACAAAAATTATGACGGTGCTCTCGATTGCCAGTTTACCAAGTGGGTTGTCTGACGCGTGCTGGCCGGGTCGTTTTAATAGTTTTGCCAACAGCATGCCAAGCGGGTGTATCGCCATGCCGCCAAAGAAGAGCGTCAACATGCTGGCTTGAGTAGAAACGAGTAGCGCCACGATTCCGGCTGCGCACCAGACCACCCCCGATATCATTACACCGGGGCCGCCACCAAAATACGCCGCATTCATATCAGTTTGTGCGTCATTGAAATTCATCATTTTTCCTTCTTTTAAAACTGAAAATCGTGGCGCCGGGATTAGCTGCGCAAGTGGTAAAACGACTGCTCCGACACTTTATGCCATTTGTACACCTGCGCTTTGTAATTGCTGTAAGAGTCGTAAACCCGTTGCGCAAATTCACTGGTTTCCGCCAGTTCTTTCACCACATCGTGTGACAGAGCTTCGAATTTATCCAACACGTCTTGGGGCAGCTTTTTCAGTTGCACTTTGTGTTCGTTGACCAAGGTGTCGAGCGCCTGATTATTTTTCTCGGTAAAGTTAGCCAGCATATCGGAATTGGCAATTAAGCAGGCCGATTTAACGATGGCTTTTAGATCATCGGATAAAGCATTAAAAGCGTCGAGATTAATAATGGCTTCTAAGGTTGTGCCCGGCTCGTGCCAGCCCGGGTAGTAATAATATTTCGCCGCCTGGTGCAAACCGAAGGCGAGATCGTTGTAAGGGCCGACCCATTCGGTGGCATCGATACGACCACGGTTCAGCGCTGAAAACAGTTCGGCGCCCGGAATAAGTTCGGGCGTACCACCGGCGCGCTTGAACACTTCGCCACCCAGTCCGGGAATGCGCATTTTCAGCCCCTGAATATCGTCCAGGCTGTTGATCTCTTTATTAAACCAACCCGCCATTTGTACCCCGGTATTGCCCGCAGGCATGGGCAGCAAACCCAGTGGCTGATACAGCTCTTGCCACAGTTCGAGGCCGCCACCTTTGAGCAACCAGCCGTTCATTTCTTGCGCATTCAGGCCAAAAGGTACTGCCGAGAAGATGGGGGCGACTGGTAGTTTGCCTTTCCAGTAATAAGACGCACCGTGGCCCATTTCTACCGTGCCCGAAGCGACGGTATCGAACACTTGCATCGCCGGAACGAGATCGTTGGCGCCCAACACGGTGACCTTCATTCGGCCACCACTCATTTGGTTAATGAGTTGCGCCAGGTGTTCGGCACCCTCACCCAAACCTTGAAAGTTTTTTGGCCAGGTGGTGATCATGGTCCATTCGATCGTTTTACCCGATGATTGGTTTTCAGACGTTGTGCAATCTTTCGGCTCCGAACTGCAACCGGCTAAACTCGCTGCCGCTCCTACGCCTAACGCGCCAACAAACGCTCGTCGTTTCATAATTATCCTCTTCTCGTTATTCTGTTTGTCGATGATTATTCCTCGAATGGCCGACGGTTGCAATCGAGTAGGTGATATTTACTCTGAGTTTGATATCATGGTCCACTTAACTTAAATTTCTGAGGTTTCGTTCAACTCACCATGCTCATTAAGCCACTAGCTTATAAAGGCCCAGCGGATCACCTGACTGCTTTGTTTAGTGAGCAATTATTGTTTGATGGATTAAAGCTGCTATTGCGCGACAGCTTGCACCAGTGGCACCACGATCCCACCACCGAATGGGTGTCGGGCCAGTTCAAGTTCGACAAACTTTACATTGCCAGCGAAATCAGTTGGCCTTTGGCGAGCGATGGTTACCATTGCAATTGCGATCAAACAAACCTTTGTGAACACATAGCAGCACTGGCGATTGAAACCAAGCGTCGCTTGCATCAAATCAGCTACACCTTGAAAGACGCCGTCGATGAAGAGTCGTTGTGGCAAACCACCCGACAGTGGTTGCTGCGACAGAGTCACGATCCCTTCCCCAATATGGCGCGGCACCGTCTGGTGTATTTGTTAAAAAAAGAAGCCGACGGTTTTCATATTTCGTTTTATAAAGCTTACCTGACGCAAGAAGGCCGCTATCAGCTGAAGGAGAAATTCGAATTCCATCAGCTGCAATTTAAAAAGCTACCGAAATTTGTTTCGCTGACGGATCAGGCGATCATTCATCGCTGTCAGCAACAGTTGAACGATCAATCCGGCAGCAGTAAAAGTTTATTTTACCTGCAGGCAAACAACCCCGCGCACGCCGAGATTTTTCAGCTGATGTTGGACACACAGCGCTGCTTTTGGAAAGCCAGCTCACGTCCGCCTTTAAAGCATCAGTTAATTTCATCAATTGAAGCCGACTGGGATTGCATCGTCGAGCCGCACTACTTCGACATACAACACAATCGTGTGGCGACGCTGCGAACGGAACAAACGTTAGCAGAACTCGATAACCAATCTTTATCGCCATCTTTACGAGTAGTGACCGAACAAATCGACTTACCCTGGCGCAAACAACACCCACTGATGGTGGACGTTGGGAGAGTGGTTTTTACCACTGCAGAGGGCACTGACTATCGCTACGATCAATTACTGGCGCAAGAAGCGACACTGACGCGTCAGCAAAAACTGGACATTGCATGCTACGTTCGTGAAATACAATCGGTCGAAACCGTTTACGGTGAATTTGAAATTCCCATCGCGCAACAATTTGATCACGCCGATCGGGCGTTAACCCAGTCGGTAGGTCAGTTGGTGGTGTGGCTTGCCGGATTGCATCACGCTGGTTGGCGGGTCAAGTTTTCGTCGTCTTACCGTCTAAAAAAACAACGTGCCGACGACTGGTATTTGCAACTGGAAGACGAACAGGACTGGTTCGAAATTGAACTCGGTATCACCGTCGACGGTCGCTCCATCAATCTGATGCCCTATCTGGTCAAAGCTATCGCCAATGGCCAGATCGACTTAAAAAACATCAACAATAAAGAACTGACCTTACAACTCGATAGCGGCGAACACATAGTGCTGGAATCGAGTCGGGTAAATCAAATAGTACTGACGCTGGTCGAGTTGTTCGATCGCAAACCATTAAACGCCAACCAACGCATTAAGTTACCCAAGTCGCATTTAACGCGTCTTGCGCAATTCGACAGCGAGTCACTCAATTTTGACTGGCAAGGCAGCGACTGGTTACGACAAAAAATCCGAAACCTGACGCATTCTAAACCACAGGTCGTCGAATTGCCGAAACAACTCAACGCCACGTTACGCGATTATCAACAGGTCGGTATAAACTGGTTGCACTATCTAAGACAACACCAACTGGGCGGAATCCTGGCCGACGACATGGGCCTGGGAAAAACCTTACAAACCTTGACGCATTTGTTGATTGCGAAAAACAACCGGCAATTAAAACATCCGGTATTGATTATTGCCCCGACGAGCTTATTGTTTAACTGGAAGAACGAAGCCGAACGCTTTACGCCCGATTTAAACGCGTTGGTGTTTTACGGCAGCGAACGTCATCAGGCGTTCGAGTCGCTGCAACATTACGACTTGATTATTACCAGCTACGGCGTGGTTCAACGCGACATCAATGCATTAAAGCAAGTGCGATTCGATACGGTGATTCTGGACGAAGCACAGGCGATTAAAAACGCCAAAACCAAAATGGCAAAAAGTTGTTTTGCCTTACAGTCCGATCATCGCTTGTGTTTAACCGGTACACCCATGGAAAATCATCTCGGCGAATTGTGGAGTTTGTTTCATTTTTTAATGCCGGGGTTTTTAGGTACAGAAGCGCAGTTTAATCGGGTGTATCGCATTCCAATTGAAAAAGATCAGGAAGCCAACAGACAATCCGCACTCAGCCAGCGCGTAGCGCCTTTTATGCTGCGCCGGAAAAAATCGGAGGTGGCGAAAGAACTGCCACCAAAAACCGAGCTCGAACGCCTTCTTGAAATGAGCCAGCCGCAAGCTGATTTGTACGAAGCGGTGCGTCTGTCGATGTCTGAAGAAATACAAAAAGCAATCTATCAGTCGGGCGGTGGAAAGAATCAACTTCTGATCAGTAATGCACTGCTGCGTTTGCGACAAATTTGTTGTCATCCCAAGCTAGTAAAATTGAATGCCAGCGATTCGGTGGACGAATCGGCCAAAATGGAGTGGCTTGAATCCATGATTCCGGAAATGGTGGAGGAAGGTCGTTCGATTCTGGTGTTTTCATCCTTCACCACCATGCTCGACCTTATCGAAGAGAGCTTATCGAAGCTCGGGATTGCCACGCTCAAGCTAACGGGTAAAACCACCCATCGTGGCCGGTTGGTCGAACAATTCCAAGCCGGTAAGTTTCCGGTATTTTTGATCAGTCTGAAAGCGGGCGGATCGGGACTCAACCTGACTCAGGCCGATACCGTGATCCACGTTGATCCCTGGTGGAATCCGGCCGCCGAAGATCAAGCAAGTGACCGCGCGTACCGCATTGGTCAGGATAAACCGGTGTTTGTGTACAAGTTGATCACTCGAGGCACGGTGGAAGAGCGCATTTTAAAAATGCAGCGCAAAAAACAAAACCTGTCCGATAAAATTTATGCGAATTCACTGACACAACTCGACAGTATCAGCGGGCAAGATTGGGAAGCCTTGTTTCAGCCCATTGAATAAATCGTCTCTTTGATTTACCTCATCGACGGCTAGACCACCACCGGCTCCAGTTTGGCGTAGGCCAAAACCAGAGTTTTTGGGCCAACCGATTCAAAATTGATTTGAATTCTGGCCTGTGGACCATTGCCTTCGAAGTTCAATATGACCCCCTGACCAAACTTGGGGTGCTCCACCAACTGGCCCAATTGAAAACCGTCTGGGCCATGATCGCTGTCAGAGAACGAGCCTCCAAACACCGGTTGCGTTACTTGCGCATTCAATCGAACTTCTTCTATCAGTTCGCTGGGAATTTCGCGCACGAAACGCGAGATGGCCGGGTAGGTTTCTTTGCCCCATAGACGACGTTTTTCTGCGTGCAACAGATACAATTTTTTCATCGCCCGGGTAATGCCGACGTAACACAAACGTCGCTCTTCGGCCAGGTCGTCACTGTCCTCCATCGACATTTGATGTGGAAACAGTTTCTCTTCCATTCCGGTCATAAAGACCACGGGAAACTCCAGCCCTTTGGCCGAGTGCAGCGTCATCAATTGCACTGAATCTTCGTATTTTTCAGCCTGGGTATCGCCCGCCTCAAGCGAAGCATGTGATAAAAACGCCACCAGAGGGGGAATGGCTTCTTCGGCGTCGGGATCTTGAAAATCGAGATCGTCGGCATCAAATTCGCGCGCAGCAGACACCAGCTCCTGCAAGTTTTCTTTACGCGCCAAACCTTTTTCGCCTTTTTCTTTCTGGTACATTTCTAACAGGCCGGATGCTTCGATGACAAAGTCGATCAATTGATGCAAATCGAGTTCGTCGGTTTCTGACGCCATGTTTTCAACCAGCGTCTGAAAGGTTAACAAACCATTTTTGGCCCGCGCTGGCAGCAAACTTTCGTCTATCACGGTGGTTGCTGCCTGCCACATCGATATCTGCCGCGACCGGGCGACATCGCGAACGATCTCTAACGACTTTTGCCCCAGCCCGCGAGTGGGTGTGTTGACCACTCGTTCAAAGGCTGTGTCATCGTTGCGGTTAGCAATCAAACGGCAATAGGCCAATGTGTCTTTAATTTCGGCGCGTTCGAAAAAGCGCAATCCACCATAAATTCGGTAAGGAATGCCGCGCTGTAGCAGCGCTTCTTCCAGCACACGGGATTGTGCATTGGAGCGATATAAAATGGCGCATTCTTGGTGGTTGTTGCCCTGATTAACATGATCTTGAATGCGTGCGGCGATAAACCGGGACTCTTCCTGTTCATTAAAGGCCGAATACAGTGAAATGGGTTCGCCCATATCGCCGCTGGTCCAGAGTTTTTTGCCCATGCGATCGTTGTTGTTCGCAATCACCGCATTGGCGGCCTGCAAGATGGTTGAGGTCGAGCGGTAGTTTTGTTCCAGCCTGATGGTTTCGCAATCGAGGTAATCTTTCTGGAACTTATGAATGTTCTCGATGCGGGCACCGCGCCAACCGTAGATCGATTGATCGTCGTCGCCAACAATGGTGATTTCGTTTTGCCGCCCCGAAATCAACTGGATCCAACGATACTGTATGGCGTTGGTGTCCTGAAACTCGTCGACCAACACATGCCGAAAACGATTTTGATAGTGCTCACTTAAATGCCGGTTGTCGCGTAACAGTTCGTAAGCGCGCAACAACAGCTCGGCAAAATCGACCAGAGAGGACTGTCGGCAAGCCTGTTCGTACTTGTCGTAAATGCTGGTCATGGTGGCAGTAAATAGATCGCCATTGTGCTGAATGTCTTTGGGCCGTTGGCCGTCGTCTTTTCGAGCACTGATAAACCACTGCGCCTGTTTTGGCGACCATTCGTTTTCGTCCAGCCCCATTTCTCGTACCACGCGCTTCACAATGCGCAGTTGATCGTCGCTGT
>JBPEWV010000038.1:0-16497 GCA_052032335.1 Pleionea sp.
ATCGGCTCCTGGTGAGCCGATCCTCCACTAAGTATTCCCACCCAACCTGAACCTGAAAAAACTTATTGGCGAGTGAGATTAGCCATTGACGATGTAAGCAATCTCTCAAGACGTATTCAGACTATCCCGCTAATCGCTTCGTGAATTAAGAGTTCCTTATTGTCAGGAAAGTAGTATCTTATTGAAAAATAAAAAGAAAATATTTTAACGATCAGGCTGTTTATTATTTGTCCAGCTGAAAGCGGGTTGCCGATTTAACTCATCCCCTTAGTATTTAACCCATACAGCAGCAACGGAACGCTGTGAAGATGGAACGACTCAGGACGAGTCTACAAGGAAGAACGCTACTTAAATGGAAACGAGTAGGAAAGGACTTAAGGAAACAGGACAAACGGAAGACTCAGGGAATTGGAAATTGTTATCAAGGAAGGACAAGGAAAGGATATAACGGACTTTTGCTCAGGATGGGCAGACAGGGATTGTTGAGGGAAAACGGCTTCAGGATGAAGAAAAAGGGATACAAAGGCGGCTTTGGTCGCCTTTTTTCTTTGTTGGGATAGCGCATTTTGACGAAAGATTTAGGCCATTCCGCTCGCTTACATGGACAAAACTCACCTCGATCGCTTAAAATACACTGATTTTGTCCGAAGTGGGCAATTTCAGTACGAGTCGAATTAGTAAAAAGCGGAATCCAATCTCTTTGAATTCCGCTTTTTGTGTATCTGGAGCAATACTGGAGGTCCCTTTTGAGTCAACCCGCCATACTCATTCTAGAAGACGGAACCCTATTCAAAGGCACAGCGATTGGAGCAACGGGCTTATCCGTTGGTGAAGTTGTGTTCAATACTGCCATGACAGGGTACCAGGAAATACTAACTGACCCATCCTACGCTCAACAAATGGTCACCTTGACTTATCCCCACATCGGCAACACCGGCACTAATCAAGAAGATGTCGAGTCCAAAAACATCTGGGCAACCGGGTTAATCATTCGTGACTTGCCAATTCTCGCCAGTAACTGGCGAAATGAGCAATCGTTATCCGACTACCTGACTGAAAATAACATTTTGGGAATCGCTGATATTGATACCCGAAAGTTAACTCGAATTTTGCGCGAGAAAGGCTCGCTTGCCGGTGCCATTATGGCGGGCGACATCGATGAAGCTAAAGCGTTACAGGCCGCAAAAGACTTCCCCGGACTAAAGGGAATGGATTTGGCGAAAGAAGTATCGCGCAAAGAAAAAGAGTTTTGGGACAGTTCGACCTGGACCATTGAAGACGGCTATCGGTCAGCGCCCGAAACGAAATTCAAAGTGGTCGCCTACGATTTTGGCGCGAAAAATAATATTTTGCGCATGTTGGTAGAACGCGGTTGCGAGTTAACCGTTGTTCCGGCGCAAACTTCGGCTGACGAAGTGCTGTCGATGAATCCGGACGGTGTCTTCCTGTCGAATGGCCCAGGTGATCCGGAGCCCTGTGACTACGCTATTGACGCCATCAAAACCTTGCTCGACAAAAACCTGCCTATTTTTGGGATTTGTTTGGGGCATCAATTACTTGGTCTCGCCAGTGGCGCCAAGTCGGTCAAAATGAAATTCGGTCACCATGGTGCAAACCATCCGGTAAGAGACATCGAAAAAGACGTTGTCATGATTACTTCGCAAAACCACGGTTTTGCATTGGATGAAAAATCATTACCCGAAAATTTAAAAGCAACACATGTATCACTGTTTGATGGCAGCCTTCAGGGAATACATCGCACCGATAAGCCCGCGTTCAGTTTTCAAGGGCATCCTGAAGCGAGTCCCGGCCCGCACGATGCAGCACCATTGTTCGATCACTTCATCGAGCTAATGCAGGCCAACCGTTGAGTTTCAATGGACGGGAATCGAAACACAGCGCATATCAAACGACAAACGAATTAACATCAGGGGTGCTATAAATAATGCCAAAACGTACTGACATCGAAAGCATACTAATTCTTGGTGCCGGTCCAATCGTTATTGGGCAAGCGTGTGAGTTTGATTACTCAGGCGCACAAGCGTGTAAAGCGCTAAAAGAAGAAGGGTATCGAGTGATTTTGGTGAACTCGAATCCGGCAACCATAATGACCGATCCTGAAATGGCTGATGAGACTTACATTGAGCCTTTGCACTGGGAAGTGGTCGCCAAAATTATCGAGAAAGAAAAACCCGATGTATTGTTACCCACTATGGGCGGTCAAACTGCATTGAACTGTGCACTTGATCTCGCCTCTCGCGGCGTTCTGGAAATTCATGGCGTCGAAATGATTGGTGCCAATCGCGAAGCCATCGACAAAGCCGAAGATCGTGACTTATTCGCCAAGGCAATGAGACGAATCGGGCTCGATATGCCTCGTTCCGGCATCGCACACAGCATGAAAGACGCTTATGAAGTTTTAGAGAACGTCGGATTCCCTTGCATTATTCGACCGTCATTCACCATGGGCGGAACGGGCGGTGGTATCGCCTACAACCGTGAAGAGTTTGATGAAGTGTGTGAACGCGGGTTGGATTTATCTCCGACGCACGAGCTGTTAATTGATGAGTCTTTGATCGGGTGGAAAGAGTATGAGATGGAAGTGGTTCGAGATAAATCGGACAACTGCATCATCGTGTGTTCGATTGAAAATTTCGACCCCATGGGCGTGCACACGGGCGATTCGATAACCGTTGCTCCGGCGCAAACCCTGACCGATAAAGAATACCAAATTATGCGTAACGCATCGCTCGCTGTTTTACGAGAAATTGGTGTAGAAACCGGCGGCTCCAATGTACAGTTTGCGGTCAATCCAGAAGATGGCCGACTGGTGGTCATCGAAATGAACCCTCGAGTGTCACGTTCATCGGCCCTGGCCTCAAAAGCAACCGGCTTCCCGATTGCGAAAGTGGCGGCAAAATTGGCCGTGGGTTACACATTAGATGAGTTACAAAACGAAATTACCGGTGGCAAAACTCCGGCATCGTTTGAGCCCAGCATTGATTACGTAGTAACAAAAATTCCACGCTTTAACTTTGAAAAGTTCCCCAATTCGAACGCCACATTGACCACTCAAATGAAGTCAGTTGGTGAAGTGATGGCCATTGGTCGTACCTTGCAAGAGTCAATGCAAAAAGCGTTGCGCGGGTTAGAGCAAGGCAAAACCGGTTTTGATCCCATCACCAATTTTAAGAAAGACAACGCCAAAGACTATATTAAGAAAAATTTAATTGTGCCGGGCGCCGATCGTATCTGGTTTATTGCTGATGCTTTCCGGTTTGGGTTTACTCGTGATGAAGTGTTTGAGTTGACCAAAATCGACCCTTGGTTCTTAATTCAAATCGAAGAGTTGGTGCAACTGGAAGACGAGTTTGCCAAACTTTCATTGGGTGATGTCGATGCCGAGACATTGCTCAAGTATAAACGAAAAGGATTCTCTGACGCTCGCCTTGGCGATCTGATCGGTGCGTCCGAAAAAGAAATTCGCAAATTACGACACACCTTAGATGTGCATCCGGTATACAAACGGGTTGATACCTGTGCGGCTGAATTCGCAACAGGTACGGCTTACATGTATTCCACCTACGAAGAAGAGTGTGAGTCTGATCCGTCGGACAAAGAAAAAATTATGGTAATCGGTGGTGGGCCGAACCGTATTGGTCAAGGTATCGAGTTCGACTATTGCTGTGTGCACGCCGCGCTTGCCATGCGGGAAGATGGTTACGAAACCATCATGGTGAACTGTAACCCGGAAACCGTATCGACCGATTACGACACCTCCGATCGACTGTATTTTGAATCAGTGACCTTAGAAGATGTACTGGAAATTGTTGCCAAAGAAAAACCCAAAGGGGTGATTGTTCATTACGGTGGTCAAACACCTTTGAAAATCTGTCGTGAGCTGGAAGCGGAAGGCGTGACTATTATCGGTACCTCTCCTGACGCTATCGACCGCGCCGAAGATCGCGAGCGATTCCAGAAAGCCATCGATAAGCTGGGTTTAAAACAGCCCCCTAACCGTACCGCGCGCAATCTTGAAGAAGGCTTGCGTTTGGCCGCCGAGATTGGTTACCCCTTGGTGGTACGTCCATCCTATGTTTTAGGCGGACGGGCTATGGAAATCGTATACACCGAAGAGGAATTGCGCCGCTATCTGAATCAGGCCGTGAGTGTATCGAATGAGTCTCCGGTACTGCTCGATCGATTCCTTGACGACGCCATCGAAGTGGACGTCGATTGTATTTATGATGGCGACGATTGTCTGATTGGTGGCATCATGGAACACATTGAACAAGCCGGTGTTCACTCCGGCGATTCTGCCTGTGCGATTCCACCACATTCGCTGTCTAAAGAAATCCAAGATCGCATGCGCGAGCAAGTTGCAGCCATGGCCAAAGAACTGCGGGTTCGCGGATTGATGAACACACAGTTTGCCATTAAAGGCGACGATATTTACGTGTTGGAAGTGAATCCTCGAGCGTCACGAACCGTGCCTTTTGTCTCTAAAGCAACCGGTGTACCGCTGGCAAAAATTGCTGCGCGAGTCATGGCTGGCGTGTCGCTAAAAGAGCAGGGTGTGACGCAAGAAGTTATTCCACCTTATTACTCGGTGAAAGAACCCGTCTTTCCATTTAATAAATTCCCCGGCTCCGATCCACTACTTGGCCCAGAAATGAACTCTACCGGTGAAGCCATGGGGGTGGGTGAAAACTTCGGTGAAGCTTATTACAAAGCCCAGCTCGGCGGTGGCTCGCAGGCACCCAAAGGCGGTCGTGCCATCATCAGTGTTCGAGATTCTGATAAGCATAAGTTGAAAGACATGGGGCGAGCGTTGATCGAATGCGGCTTTGAGTTAGTTGCCACATCGGGTACTGCGAGAGCCCTGGTTGAAGCCGGCATTCCGTGCCAAAAAGTTAACAAGGTTAACGAAGGTCGACCGCACATTGTTGACCTGATTAAAAATGAAGAAGTGAACTACATAGTAAATACAACCGAAGGCCATAAAGCCATCGCTGACTCGTTTACTATTCGACGTTCGGCTTTACAACATAAAATTGCCTATACCACGACGCTCGCTGGCGCTTTTGCGACCACGCAGGCGATCAAGCGACAAACACGCGATTCGGTGGTATCGGTTCAAGAGTTACATAAGAAGGTATTATCATAATGCATACCCGTGTTCCTATGACAAAAGAAGGCGCAGACAGTCTGCGTGCGGAATTGAAGCATCTAAAAATGGAAGCTCGCCCTAAAGTTATCGCAGCCATCGCCGAAGCGCGAGAGCACGGTGACTTAAAGGAAAACGCTGAATATCATGCGGCGCGAGAGCAGCAAGGTTTTATTGAAGGACGCATTCAAGAGATTGAAAGCAAAATTTCGAACGCGCAAATCATTGATGTTGCCAGCATGACCAACAACGGCAAAGTTATTTTCGGTGCAACCGTTCATTTGATCAATATTGAAACCGAAGAAGAAGTAGCCTACCAAATTGTTGGCGAAGACGAAGCTGATATTAAGCAAAACAAGATATCGGTTTCATCACCCATTTCACGAGCCTTGATTGGAAAAAATGAAGGCGACGAAGTGGTGGTCAAAGCGCCGGGCGGTGAAATTGAATACGAAATCGCCGAAGTGAAATACGTGTAAAGCAGGCGCTAATGGCTGAACTAAAAAAACCGGGCTTGTCCCGGTTTTTTGTTGCCGCAATATTTATTCTTTAAAAGAAACTTGAGTGATCACAGGGCGATGATCCGAACCAATATCTGCGCCAAGTCTTGTGTTGTGATACTCAAAATCATCCGACACTATAATATGGTCGATAGGTATGCCAAATACGCCGAGCGCCGTTGGCCAACTGGGCAAGGGTCCATACCCCTGCCGAGTGTTGGTAAGTTGTGTCAGTCCGAGTTTCTGATATTGTTGCGACCAGAAAGTCAGATTGAAATCACCACTGACAATTACCGGCTCGGTCAGTTTGTTAACATCCTGCATCATGTACTCGAGTTGCTGGTTTCTCAGTTGGTAATAATACGAACCGATTGGTGGAACCGGGTGGGTCGAAATAACGTGCACGATACGATTTTCAAAACGAACCTGAGCCTGCACACTCGGAATATCGGGCAGCGACCAATATTTTTCTTCGATAGATTTTGTGGGTAGTCGACTGTAAAAGGCAATCCCAAAATTATCCAGTCGTGGCAACTCAATAAAATAAGGATACTGTTTTCGCAGAGTTCCCAGTGCGTTTTGCCAGCTGGCGTTAAATTCCTGAACCATGATGATGTCGGGGTCTTGTTGTTCGATTAATGCTAGCAATGCGTCGTGTCGGTCGTTACGACTTAACACATTGGCATGCAATAATGTCATCGACTTATTTTTGGCCTCACCTCCGTGCGAAAAATACCAAGGCAGAATAAAAGCCGCATTTATCGCAAGCGTTCCCAACAGTAGCAATGAGAATAGAAAGCGACGGTAATAAAACGCAAATAGAAAGGTCAGAAATGCAACTGTGAAATAGGCCATTTTAAAATGACTGAACAGTTCAATCAGTCGATGCCATTGAAAGAAACTGGTGATTAAGGTGAAGCCTACTACTCCCATGACCGTGAAATAAAATAAAAATGCCATCGGGATCGGTCGCTTTTCGGATCGACTGAACATCGGGAATAACCTACTTTTTTCGAACTGCCATGGTAAGTCGCGACACGCAAACCAGCTGATCGCGCTCGTTGACAATATCAATTTGCCAAACGTGAGAAGAGCGACCCAGGTGAATGGGCGACGCCTTGGCATACACTGTTCCTGATCGCACTGCTTTGATGTGATTGGCGTTAATTTCCATTCCGACACAAAAATGGTCGTCGTCCACCGCAATATTCGAAGCGATGCTTCCTGCGGTTTCCGCAAGTGCTGCAGATGCGCCGCCGTGCAATAAGCCCATTGGCTGATGCGTCGATGCATTGACGGGCATGGAGACCACTAAGTAGTCATTACCAAGTTCGGTAACTTGCATATTGAGCACGCTTGCCAGCGTATTTTCGTTCCGCTTGGTCAGTCGTTCAATGGAGGTGTCTTTTTTCCAGATAGTGTTGGTCATGATGAGTGCTTCTCGAATTTCCTAAAAAAGTCGCGATCAAATTGCCACAGGATACAACGACGACGCCCGCGAGTGAAAGCGAAAAACGGAAATGTGCCAAGAAAAGCTCAGGGTCTAACGCCGTGATCGTAATCAGTTACTGTTAAAGATAACAATGCGGGACTCAAGCGTTGGCGCGACCACCGACACTGATCGCAAATAATCAGCGAGCGCTTCATCTTCGAATAAACCGGTGTCCATTTTGTTTTCATCGGGTAAATTTTCCATGGTAACAAAACCATCACCGCCATCGGCGCCAAAGCTGTTAAAGCTAAAGGTATAATTGGCTTCGAGATCGACTTCATCACCATTAACAAACAGGCCGACGATTCGATTCCCTGGTGAAACGATCACCGGTGGCTCCGACGTTTCATCAATCACCTGTGATTCCTGAGCCGGATCGATAATGACTTCGATCTGACGTGATACTTGTAAAAATCCACCAAACGGTTCTGGCCACAAGGCAGCCCCCCGTTCGAATATTTGTAGCAGTTCTTCGCCAGTCACGGTGACTAATACAATGGTATTGTCGAACGGAAAAATATCACTGGCGTCCTGACGCGTGATGTCGCCCTGTGAATAAATGCCATCGGGATTGGTGGCCGAATTAAATCGAATGTTGCCTCCGTTCACCAAAGAAAAATCCAGTGAATAACCATTGCTGCTGAGATGTTGAAACATCGCGTCTGAAAGCATATTGCCAATGGGAGTTTCCTGGGTGCGGACAAATTCTCGATTGGCATCCAGATCGACGTTGGTAAACGCAATGACTTCGGTATTGATGTCTTCACGTGGTTCAAGCAGTTCGTTGCCCTTATCACAGGCAGCCGCCAGGAAGAAAAAAATAAGAAATATCAGCGAACGTTTCATCGTCATTACCTAGAACTTATAACGCCAGGCGACCGACACAGACTCGTCTGGCTGAATAAGCCCTCGAGGACCAAAAATATTAATGTTGGACGACTCATCCGGATCAGAATATTTGTCGTCACCCAAATTGATCGCACGGAGTGTGAGCATATGGTTATCACTTAATAAATAATTCAAATTGAACTCAGCCAGTAAATAATCATCAATGATCACATTGTCGCCTCTGACTCCTCGAAACGACTCAATTACGGTTCGATTGTTGGGGCCACTTTTACCTCCGTAATGCAGCCCAAATGCCAAGGAGACACGTTGGTAATTAAACAGTGCGAGTAAATTGGCACGAATACGTGGGGTATGGACCAACTGAGTGTGTCCCCGCGTCTCCTGATAAATTCGCTCTTCTGCAAACAATGCTTCGTCTGACCAATAAAAGTCGGTCCGATGTTGACCGAATGAGCCCATTAACGTAAGAGACTGGTTGATGATGGCTTCTATTTCGACCTCAATGCCAAAGCTTTCGGTGTTGCCCAAATTGTCATAGACCGCTTGTGCGCCAGAGCCAGCGGCGTCATAAATGCCGATCACGTCCTTGGACTCGCTGTAAAAACCATTAACACGCAAAATGAGATCGTCACGGTTGTATTCTGCCGCGAGCTCAAAGGTATCGACGGTTTCCGGGTTGAGAGATGCATTGCCTCTAACGCCGTTGTTTCCGGTTAATGTGATGTCGTAAAGCTCTTTTAATGTTGGCGCTCGAAACGCGGAAGCGAACAGGGTTTTAAAGCTCAGTGAACGATTGTGATCGTAAATAAGTCCAATACGGGGGTTAAAACTACTACCAAAGTCGTTGTAGTCGTCGAGTCTTGCGCCTAATGTCAGCTCGAATTTCTTCCCCAAAAAGCGAGCCTGAGTAAAGGCCGCTTTAATTCGTCGCTTTTGATTGGCTTGTACAAAATCGACATTGTCGTGATTATCAAAAAAGCCAAACGGCGTCAGTGATATTGCACTGTAATTGCGGCTGAATGAATAATCGGATAGCGACTGGTGTTCGACCATTAGACCATTAATAAAATGCCAGTCACCGACTGATATTTTTTCCAACTCCAGTTCCAGTGCCCGTCGATTGGCTTGGTATTTTTCGCGGGTAAAGCCCCCTTGTTCAAAGACATTACCCCCAAAAACGAAACCGACCGGTAAATCGTTGTACAAATAATCGTGATCAACGCTGGACAGAAATAACTTGGGTGTTAACAAAAGTGTGTCGGATAACTCAATGGTACGCGTTAGGCTGAAATGCGTGCTTTGCTTTTCGAAATCTGACTGGGTTCCCAGGTTAAAGTTGGGACCACCCCAGTCCCCATTATTATGGCTGGCAAAATATAAACTACTGTTCCAGTTTTGGTAGTCAATTGAGTTAAGCAGATGCAAGCTTTCCGTAAAATAATTGGTGTCCGATGAAAAGCTGGTGGAATTGGCAAGGTTCCTGACCGTTAACTGTCGGCTGTCGCCTTCGGAGTCGCGGTAGCTGACCGTCGTATTCAAGGTAACCGGTCCAACCCGAGAATAATGGACGTCAAACGAGCGCGAGTGATTGTTACCATAAGACGTTCGAACCGATGCGTTAGATGAGCGGGGTAATATATTAATGATGCCAGAAACAGCGTTGGTACCGTACAAGGCAGAGCCCGGGCCCCGAATAATTTCTAATTGTTCTATTAGGGCAGTTGGAAAGTCATAAATCGCCTGACCGTTATAAATATCATTCAACTTATGCCCATCGAGTAGAAATAAAATATTACCGTCTTTGCGTTCTCCGCGAATGGCGACGCGGTAAAAGCCGTCAGGCGCGAGACTGGTTTCTATGCTTGGGGAGTAGTTAAGTAACTCGATTAAGTTTTGTGCACCGATAAGTTCAATATCTTTGCGGGTGAATACGTCTATCACCGATGGTGCATTCTTAACGTTCTGTTGACGCTGAGTGGAGGTAACGACTTTTATCGATAATAATTCATCCAGCGTTAATTCAAATAATTTTGAACCATCGTTCGCAAGCGCACTGGCTGAGCCAACTAAGGTCGACACTAGAATGATTTGAGTTAATGCTGGAGGGTTCATAGGGCCATAGAGCTCATTCACAAGAATTAAATCTCATCATAGAATGATAGCGTCAAAATCGGCACAAGACAAAGCCGTTTTCTGAATTAAACAACTGTTCAAGAATAACTGCTGTGATGCTGTTCGTTGAATTTTCCTGACATGCTGAATGTGACCGCTACCCATTAAATTGTATGTCGAAATATTTCAAAGTTTTATTCAACCATCTCTAATGGACCCTATGCGTGAAAACTTCAAATTTGCTGTATTGCAACCGGTGATAGATCCTTGTTGTATAGTGAATTCAGTGCGCTTGTAACTGGATTGTCATAAAGGTAACTGGTTGGATTCGTAGAATAATAGTTGTTTGAACAGATTACTTTTGGTAGTTTGATTAGCGTTCGATAGGGCAAATAAACAATAAGAAGAGGATAAACTATGGACGTTCGTTCGTTAAGCAGTGCGCTGTATTCAGCACGAGGCTGGATGAAATTTCTGGGTGTGATGATGATCATCTACGGTGTTTTGACCGCACTATCTATTATCGGGATTATCGTTGCTTGGTTACCGATTTGGATGGGTGTGTTGTTGTTTCAATCGGCCGGTGCCGTTGAAAGAGCACACCAGTCCGATGATGCCGCAGCCTTGATGGAGTCTTTGGGGAAACTAAAAACTTATTTCACCATAATGGGTGTGTTAACTCTGATTGGTTTGCTATTAATGGTTCTTGCCTTTTTCCTTGGCGGAACGGCAGCCATCATGGGCATGTCGCAAATGGGTATGTAAAGACCGTTTGAAAGTTCAAAAAAGGGCGCTTATAGAGCGCCTTTTTTTGTGGCCTTGTGTTGCTGTTACTTTTTATTTTTCGTCAACAAAACTCAATGCAACTGCAAACAACCTGAAACGGTTATGATCTGGCAATATTGTACCATTTAGTCCTTTAAATTAAGATCGTTTAACTTGAGTTCCTGCCGAGCTTCGTTTTCTTCCTGCTGCATTTGCCAAAGCATTGCATAATGCCCGTTTTTCTTCAGCAAGGTGTTGTGGTCGCCTTGTTCGACGATTTCGCCCTGATGCAAGACAAAAATAATGTCGGCATTAACAATGGTCGAAAGGCGATGCGCTATCATCACGCTGGTGTGATTTTCGGCAACTTCATTAATGGCTTTTAGAATAAATTTTTCAGATTTACTGTCGAGTGAAGAGGTGGCTTCATCAAATAATAAGATGGGCGGCTTTTTCAAAATGGTGCGCGCAATGGCGACGCGTTGTTTTTCGCCGCCAGACAACTTTAAGCCTCTTTCGCCAACAAGCGTATCCAGGCCGTCGGGCAACTGGGTTACAAACTCGTCGAGATAGGCGTGTTCGATGGCTTTTTGAAGCTCATGGTCGTGTGCGGTAACGTTGCCGTAACGAATATTTTCACCGATGGTGGAATTAAACAGGACGGTATCTTGCGGCACAATTCCGATGTGTTTTCGCAAACTCATTTGAGTCACCTGATGGATCGGTTGACCGTCTATTTCAATCTGGCCTTCGGACGGATCGTAGAATCGGTAAAGCAGTTTCATTAAGGTGGATTTTCCGGCGCCGCTACTGCCCACAAACGCTACTTTCTTCCCGGCAGGAATGGTCAAGCTAATGTTCTTTAAAATGGAGCGATCTTGATTGTAATGAAAGCTCACATTTTTAAATTCGATCTGCCCTTTGGAGATCACAAGTTCAGTCGCATCGGCCGCATCAGTCACTTTGGGTGATTGTCGCATTAACGAAAACATACGCTCGATGTTAGCCATTGATCCTTTCATTTCACGATACACAAAGCCAAAAAAATTCAGCGGCATAAAAATTTGCATCATGTATAGATTGACGGCGGTAAAATCACCCAGAGTCATATTGCCTTTGGCAACATGGTGTGCAGCAAGTAATAACATGGCGGTCATTGAAATTCCGATAATCGTCGCCTGTCCGCTGTTGAGCGCAAACAAAGTCAATCTGTTTTTGCGTCGTGCTTGTTCCCAGCCAGCCAGGTCGGTGTCGTAGCGATTGGCTTCATAGTCTTCGTTATTAAAATACTTTACCGTTTCGTAATTCAATAAACTGTCGACGGCAGCGGTATTGGTTTTCGAATCGGCCTCGTTCGCTTCCCGAACGAATCGGGTTCGCCATTCGGTCGCTTTGACCGTCCAGCCAACATAAACGACAATAGAAACGGCAATGATAGCAACAAACCAGCCGTCGTAGTTGTACAGAAAAATTGCGATCACAAAGGCAATTTCCAGCAGCACCGGGACAATATTAAATACCATAAAACGCAAGAGGAAACTGATCCCCGAGGTGCCTCGTTCGATGTCTCTCGCAATGCCGCCAGTGCGACGAGACAAGTGAAAATCCAAATCAAGTGAATGCAAGTGGTTGAATACGGTAAGGCCAATACGGCGCATGGCGCGTTCGGTCACGCGGCCAAATAACGTATCTCTGATTTCACCGAATAGAACATTGGCCAAGCGAACCGCGCCATAGCCAATAATCAATGCCGTGGGGATGGCCAAAAGCTGCTCTGTGCTATCGACGTCGAGATCGTCGATCACCAGTTTGAATAAATAGGGGACGGTGACACTGGCAACTTTTGCTGCGATTAAAAATATCAGCGCGAAGAATACCCGTGTTCTAAATTCCAGTAGATAAGGGATCAGCTGTTTCAGTGTTTTCCAGCTGACCTGATCATTGTTATCACTTGGGTAGTGGCCGCCGCGCATACTCAGTCTCGTTTCGGTGTTTGAAGCATCTTCGAAACACGATTGTGTCGTTTTTTCGTCACAATTCCAAATATTAAATTGAATAATTGGCTGCCAGTCGGCAGTATTAAGTGGCTTGGTTAAAACGAAAGGACAATTTGTGACACACGGCAAATCGATGCAACACCATAAGCTGGTGCTTCCAGAGCACATGAACCACCAAGGTTCCTTGTTCGGTGGTTATTTATTGATGTGGATAGATGAAGTGGCTTATATGACGGCCAATTTACATTTTCCCAACCATCGGTTTGTTACCATTGCTTTGGACAATGTAGAGTTTAAACATCGCATCGAGTGTGGCGAAATCATCTGTTTTAATGTCGAACTCGAAAAGCAGGGCAAAACCTCGCTGACCTATCATATTTCGGTGGTCGGTACGCGCAAAGGTTCAGACAAGCAACTGTTTGAAACGCGCGTTACTTTCGTTAGTGTCGACAGCAAAGGTGACAAATCTACGATCCAACAATCAAGATAAACCATCAGGGTAAAGAATATGTGTGGCCGCTACCTGTTACGTAATCAACCCGATTGGGCAACGCATACGCCGTGGCAGCAATATTGGGAAGACATCAGTAATTTTTCACCCCGCTACAACATTGCGCCGTCACAAAATTGTCCCGTCGTTATCTGGCAAAACGATGCACCGCAATTAGCGGCCATGCAGTGGGGATTTCGACCGTCCTGGGCAAAACCTTCGTTTGCAAAAATCAACTCTCGAGGCGAGACGGTGTTTTCCAGTAAAATGTTTGCGAAAGCGGCCAAGCACACACGCTGTTTGATACCGGCTGATGGGTTCTACGAACCAAAAGGTCCGTCGTCGCAAAAAAAACGACCCTGGCATTTGTTTCAATTTGAAGACCAACGTGTCTTTATGATGGCGGGCATCTGGACGCATCATCAATCGGAACAAGAAGACTTTTTTAACTTCAGTATTATTACCACCGAAGCCAATGCATTATTGCAACCCATTCATCATCGAATGCCGGTGATTTTAGAAAAAAGCAATTGGCAGACCTGGTTGGCCAGTGACTCAACATCTGATTTACAATCGTTACTGTCGCCTCGCGATTATGCATCGATGATGCACTACCCGGTGGGCGATTCTGCGAAAAATCCGAGAAACGAAGGCGAACAATGCATTAAACCGGTTGGAACGGGTAATTTGACCTTATTTTAATCGTTTATTCACTCATTCTGTGATGCGAAAAATCGGCATTCTTCACTGAAAGCTGTAACCTGCCTTTTTATTAACCAGCTAAGTGGATGTTTGACTGTTGATTGGCTGACAAATCATTTGCGCTTCTTGGTGATTAGTGGCAACTTATAGGGTTTACCTTAGGATAAATGAATAAGAGTGAGCCAACGGAGGAAATTATGTCTGAACTCACCAAACCAACCCTGATCATGCGTATGCTTAACGGGGTTGAACGAGCGGGCAATAAATTGCCCGACCCCGCAATGATTTTCTTGTTTTCCATGATCATTATTTGGGTTTTGTCGGCCATCATGTCGCAAATGAGCTTCGATGCGATCGATCCCAGAACCGGAACGGCGATAGAAGTTAAAAACCTGTTAACGGGTGACGCGTTGGCAAATTTTCTGGCCAATATGGTAAAAACATTTACCGGATTCGCGCCGCTTGGTGTGGTGCTGGTTGCCATGTTGGGGGTTGGTGTTGCCGAACATTCGGGATACATCAATGCTGGCCTAAAGATGATGTTAAAGGTAACGCCTCAGGCATTGTTAACGCCGTCCATTATTTTAATCGCCATTGTGAGTCATACAGCGACCGACGCTGGTTACGTATTGGTGATTCCATTGGCGGGCATTATTTATTACGCCATGGGTCGTCATCCTGTTGCTGGAATAGCGGCTGCCTTCGCCGGTGTGAGTGGTGGATTCAGCGCAAACTTTATTCCATCGGGCATTGACCCATTATTGCAGAGCTTTACTCAGACGGGTGCTCAAATCATCGAGCCTGCGATGCAAATTAATCCGCTAAACAACTGGTTTTTCACTTCTGCATCGAGTTTATTCATTATCTTAATTGGTTGGTACATCACCGATAAAATTGTTGAACCTCGTCTCGCCAACACCAAAGTGGATACCGGTGACGAAGAATTGCCAGAGTTTGGTGAAATTACCAGCAAAGAGAAAAAGTGTTTTGCCGTTTCGACTCTGGTGATGATTCTTGGGCTGGTATTGCTGTTTTTAGCGTCCTATCCGGAAGATTCTCCGATGCGTGCTGCAAATGGAGAGTTGTCGAATTTCGGTGCGCCGCTCATGCAATCGATCGTTCCTTTGATTTTCTTGTTGTTTATTATTCCGGGCGCGATTTTTGGTTTTCTGTCGGGCACCTTTAAAAACAGCAAAGACATGATCGATGCCATGAGCAAATCGATGAATTCAATGGCTTACTACATTGTCATGGCATTCTTCTGTGCGTTGTTTATTGATGCGTTCAGTAAATCAAATTTGGGCGCGTTAATGGCGATTGAAGGCGCGCAATTGTTAAAAGCCATGCAGTTACCCAGTGCGGTAACCATTGTGGGTATTATCATTCTGACGGGCATCGTTAACTTGTTTGTCGGTTCAAGCTCGGCCAAATGGGGATTGCTTGCGCCAATATTTGTGCCCATGCTAATGCAGTTGGGCATATCACCCGATTTGACTCAGGCGGCGTACCGGGTAGGTGACTCGACCTCCAATATAATAACGCCGCTCATGCCTTACTTCCCGTTGGTGGTTGTTTATTGTCAACGTTATGTAAAAGGCACCGGCATTGGCACGGTTATTTCGATGATGTTGCCCTACAGTGTCGCCTTGCTGATCGGTTGGACCATATTCCTGCTGATTTACTGGAGTCTTGGCATTCCACTCGGTTTGCAATCCAGTTATGTTTATCCTTAATCAAAGATAAGAAAAAGCCCGGTTGTTACCGGGCTTTTTTATTGTCTGTGAGAAGGTATTTTTGAGCTGTTATTCGGGCGTGTCGTTCAAATAAATACAATTATTTTCAATACGAATGGCTTTTTCTTTGTACAGTTTTCCGATAGCCATTTTGTATTGTTTTTTGCTGACACCGAACACGTTTGAGATGACCTCGGGCGGACTTTTATCCGAAATAGCCAGTACGCCATCGTTATCTTTCAACTGTTTTAGTATTTTTTCGGATAAATCATCTCGACCGGCGAGTCCGGGTTTTTGCAACGACAAATCGACTTTTCCATCGGGGCGAATGTTTTTTACATACCCCGTCAGTTTTTGACCGTACTTTAGCTTTTTGTGAATATCAAAGTTATGAACCATGCCGAGAAATTGATGGTCAATGATGGCTTTGACACCCAGATCAGTTTTATCGGTAATCAATAGGTTGACGCGATCGCCAATCGAGTAATCGTGATGAGTCTTATCGAGAAATTTTTCGATTTTGGTCGAAGCCATTACCCGGCCATCGGCTTTATTGTTGTAAATGTATACGACGGGCGACTGTCCTTCTTTCAACGGCTTGCTTTGTTCGGCGTAAGGCACAAACAAATCTTTGGGTAATCCCCAGTCAAGAAAGGCACCAACTTTATTCACTTCTTTAACGGTTAGTCG
>JBPEWV010000039.1:0-16876 GCA_052032335.1 Pleionea sp.
AGTTCTTCGCGGCTCCACCGAATTTTTTCGCCAATACAGTACACATTGCCGCAGTCAACGTGGTTTTACCGTGGTCAACGTGTCCAATGGTACCCACGTTTACGTGGGGTTTCGTACGTTCAAATTTTTCTTTAGACATGAGATTTACCTCTGTGTGTGTTTTATAAAAGTAAATTTAACCATTAATAACAGTTTCAGCGACATTTGACGGCGCTTCTGCGTATTTCAGAAATTCCATTGAATAGCTGGCACGCCCCTGAGTTGCGCTTCGCAAATCGGTGGCATAACCAAACATTTCTGATAGTGGAACTTCGGCGCGAATAATTTTGACGCCGCCGGCACCATCATCCATACCCTGGACCATTCCGCGACGACGATTCAAATCGCCCATCACATCGCCCATGTAATCTTCAGGGGTGACGACTTCTACTTTCATCATTGGTTCGAGTAGAGCGGGCTTTGCTTTTAGCGCACCATTCCTAAACGCCATCGAACCGGCAATCTTAAACGCCATTTCGTTGGAATCTACGTCGTGGTACGAACCGTCGTATAATGTAACTTTAACGTCGAGTACCGGATAGCCGGCCAAAACACCGTTTTGCATTTGTTCCTGAATACCTTTATCCACTGCTGGAATGTAATCTTTTGGGACCACACCACCAACAATTTCATTCACAAACTCGTAACCAAAACCTGGCTCCTGAGGCTCGATTTTCAGCCACACATGGCCGTACTGACCTCTACCACCCGATTGACGAACAAACTTACCTTCTTGTTCAACGGATTGTCGTAGGCACTCACGATAAGCAACTTGTGGCTTACCAATATTGGCTTCGACGTTAAACTCGCGTTTCATTCGATCGACGATAATATCAAGATGCAGTTCACCCATGCCCGATATTATCGTTTGTCCTGACTCATCATCCGTTTCAACTCGGAATGACGGATCTTCTTGAGCAAGTTTACTAAGAGCTAATGCCATTTTATCTTGATCAGCTACTGTTCTTGGTTCAACAGCAACAGAGATAACTGGCTCTGGAAACTCCATGCGTTCGAGGATAATTTTGTGGTCCACCGAACATAAAGTTTCACCGGTTGTAACATCTTTGAGTCCAATTCCCGCGGCGATATCACCGGCCAAAACCTCTTTAACTTCTTCGCGACTGTTCGAGTGCATCTGAACTATACGTCCAATGCGCTCTTTCTTCTGTTTTACCGAGTTGTAAACCTGATCGCCCTGTTTCAGAACACCAGAGTAAACACGGAAAAAAGTTAACGTACCGACGAACGGATCAGTCGCAATTTTGAAAGCCAACGCCGCAAACGGCGCTTTATCATCAGCAGGACGCTCTTCAGTCGTCTCACCGTCTTCTAAAACGCCAGTAATTGGCGGCACATCGACTGGCGCAGGCATGTAATCAATAACGCCATCGAGCACAGCTTGAACACCTTTATTTTTAAAGGCAGAACCGCACATCGCGACGACCAATTGATTGGCCAACGTTTGAATGCGAAGGCCCGTCTTAATTTCCTCTTCAGACAAGTCACTCTCTTCGAGGTACTTGTCCATGAGTTCTTCAGAGGCTTCCGCGGCGGCTTCAACCATCTCACCACGCGCTTCTTCACACTCGGCTTTCATGTGCTCTGGTATGTCACGATATTGGAAGGTCATTCCTTTATCGCTTTCATTCCAGTAAATGGCTTTCATTTTGACGAGATCAACCACGCCTTCGAACTCGTCCTCTGCACCAATAGGTAATTGCACAGGGATGGGACGCGCTCCAAGGCGAGTTTTAATTTGACCAATCACACGCATAAAATCAGCGCCGGCACGATCCATCTTGTTGACGAAGACCATGCGCGGCACGTGATATTTATCAGCTTGACGCCAAACCGTTTCAGATTGCGGCTCAACTCCGGATGAACCACAAAATACCACAACGGCGCCATCAAGCACTCGCAAAGAGCGTTCTACTTCAATGGTGAAGTCAACGTGTCCTGGCGTGTCGATGATATTGACACGATGTTCTGGGTACTGCTGGTCCATACCACTCCAAAACGTAGTGGTTGCAGCAGACGTTATGGTAATCCCACGTTCCTGCTCCTGCTCCATCCAGTCCATTGTGGCTGCGCCATCATGAACCTCACCGATCTTATGCGAAAGACCGGTATAGAATAGAACACGCTCAGTCGTAGTGGTTTTACCGGCGTCGACGTGTGCACAAATTCCTATGTTGCGATAGCGTTCAATGGGAGTTTTACGCGCCACGAGAGTACCCTTCTTGAAATTGGAAATTAAAAATTGCTTGCTCTAAAACTGTCATTATATGAATTAGAGATAGCTTACCAACGGTAATGAGCAAACGCTTTGTTTGCTTCTGCCATACGATGAACGTCTTCACGCTTCTTAACGGCAGAACCACGGTTTTCCATTGCGTCTAACAACTCATGGGCTAAACGCTCTTTCATAGATTTTTCGCCACGTTTACGTGAAGCTTCTACCAACCAACGCATAGCAAGCGCCGTTTGACGAGCTGGACGAACTTCAACCGGCACCTGGTAGGTAGAACCACCAACGCGGCGAGATTTAACTTCAACTAGAGGTCGGATTTTATCCAGGCCTTCTTCAAAAGCAGGGATTGCTTCTGAGCTTTTCTTCTCGGCAATTATGTCCAACGCACCGTAAACGATTTTTTCAGCAACAGATTTCTTGCCGTCAACCATAATGATGTTGATGAACTTAGCTAATAATTGCGATCCAAACTTTGGATCAGGAAGGATTTCGCGTGCAGCGATTACGCGTCTTCTTGGCATCTTATGTGCTCCTTCAGGTTAACCCGGGACATCATCGATTGATTCGTTTTAGCCCGGCCTTACTCACATTCGAACAAATTGTAAGAATGGAATGATATTGTTTAGTGTCGACCTAACAATGCATCAGCATTACTTAGGACGCTTCGCTCCGTATTTTGAGCGACCTTGTTTGCGGTCTTTAACACCTGCAAGGTCCAAAGTTCCGCGTACACAGTGATAACGAACACCCGGTAAGTCTTTAACACGACCACCACGGATCATTACAACACTATGTTCCTGCAAATTGTGACCTTCACCGCCGATGTAAGAAGTTACTTCGTAGCCGTTGGTTAAACGAACACGAGCAACCTTTCGTAGTGCCGAATTTGGTTTCTTCGGAGTAGTCGTGTAAACACGAGTACATACACCACGCTTCTGCGGGCAAGCTTCAAGTGCAGGTACGTTACTTTTTTGAATAACCTTTTTGCGAGGCTTTCGTACCAGCTGATTAACAGTTGCCATTAATTAAACTCCAGCTCCTAGATTTAAAACTAGTCTACAAATGAGGCAAAGCTCTACACAGACCTGCCTCAAGGGGCCGGAATTGTATAGAGCTCACCAGTTTGTGTCAAGACAGTCAGGTTAATATCTGACCGTCTTGATTGTTACTCCATCAGAAGGCTATAAAAGCCGTCCGATAGATTCTTTATCAAGAATCGTTTCCGCTCAACGCTTCGGTAAGCGCTTTTTCAGCATCAGAAGCAGAAATGCTCATCTGCTCTTCGGAAGCCGGCTCTTGAAATTGCTTACGACGGGCATGGTGATAGCTCAAGCCAGTACCAGCCGGAATCAGTCGACCAACGATGACATTTTCTTTCAGACCACGTAGGTCGTCGTACTTACCACTCACAGCCGCTTCGGTAAGAACACGCGTGGTTTCCTGGAACGATGCCGCTGAGATGAACGATTCGGTCGCCAATGACGCTTTGGTAATACCCATCAGGTCACGGTTGATTTTGGCCGGCTCTTTGCCTTCGGCAATCAAACGATCGTTCTCTTCCAATACGCGAACGTACTCCAACTGTTCACCGTGCAAGAATCGACTGTCGCCCGACTCCATAATGGTACACTTACGCAGCATTTGGCGAATGATGACTTCAATGTGCTTATCGTTGATACCAACACCTTGCAAGCGATAAACCTCTTGGACTTCGTTGACGATGTAGTTGGCTACCGCATGGATACCTTTTAAGCGTAGGATATCGTGGGGGTTGTCAGCACCGTCCGATACAACTTCACCCTTCTCGACTTTCTCACCTTCAAACACATTCAGGTGACGCCATTTAGGGATAAGCTCTTCGTAGGCATCTCCCTCTTGAGGAGTGATAACCAACCGTCGCTTACCTTTGGTTTCTTTACCGAAACTCACCGTACCTGAAATTTCTGCCAGAATAGCAGGTTCTTTCGGCTTACGAGCTTCAAACAAGTCGGCTACTCGTGGTAGACCACCGGTAATATCTTTTGTTTTCGAACTTTCCTGCGGAATACGGGCCAGAGCATCACCAATTCCTACTTCGGCGCCATCTTCCAGATTTACAATCGAGTTAGGTGGCAACAGGTACTGAGCTGGAATATCCGTACTCGGTAGATTCATTTCGTTACCATCAGCATCCAAAAGGTAAATCATTGGTTTAAGGTCAGAACCTTTACCGCGCGCTTTCGACTCGGTAACAACGATTGAACTTAATCCGGTCAACTCGTCGGTCTGACGGTCCATGTTGACGCCTTCGACCAAATCTTTAAATTTAATCTTACCTTTTAGTTCGGTAATAATCGGATGCGTGTGCGGATCCCAGTTGGCAACAACTTCACCACCAGAAACCTTATCGCCTTCTTTGTGCTCAAGCACAGCACCGTAAGGCACTTTATAACGCTCGCGCTCACGTCCGTACTCGTCTATCAGATTAATCTCGGCAGAACGAGAAACGATCACCGGTTTACCGTCGTCACGAGTTACGGTTTTGGCGTTGTGAAGTTTTAACACACCATCGTTTTTAACTTGAACATTATTCTCGGCTGATTGACGTGATGCTGCACCACCAATGTGGAAGGTACGCATGGTCAGCTGGGTACCGGGCTCACCAATTGACTGAGCCGCGATTACACCAACAGATTCACCTTGATTGATGATATGACCTCGCGCCAGATCTCGGCCGTAACATTTAGCACACACACCGTAGCGAGTATCACAGGTAATAACAGAACGAACTTTTACCTGATCGACACTGTGCTTTTCGAGTTTTTCAACCCAGGCTTCGTCCAACAAAGTGTTCGCTTCACACAATACTTCATCGGTGCCGGGAATATAGACATGGTCGGCGACAACTCGACCCAAAACACGCTCGCGTAATGGCTCAACAACGTCTCCACCTTCAATCAACGGCTTCATTTCGACACCGTCTTCGGTTCCACAATCTACTTCGGTGATAACCAAGTCTTGTGCAACATCGACCAAACGTCGGGTCAAGTAACCAGAGTTCGCTGTTTTCAATGCGGTATCGGCCAAACCTTTACGCGCACCGTGGGTCGAGATGAAGTACTCAAGTACGTTCAAGCCCTCGCGGAAGTTCGCCTTAATCGGACTTTCGATGATTGAGCCATCTGGCTTGGCCATCAGGCCACGCATTCCCGCCAACTGACGAATCTGTGCGGCACTACCTCGTGCTCCAGAGTCGGCCATCATGAAGATGGAGTTAAACGACGGTTGTTCGACGATGTTACCTTCAGCGTCTTCAACTTTATCTATCGCTAAATTGTCCATCATTGCTTTGGCAACTTGCTCATTGGTGTGCGACCAAATATCAACAACTTTGTTGTATCGCTCACCTTGAGTTACCAAACCGGAAGCGTATTGCTCTTCGATTTCTCGAACTTCTGCTTCGGCCTTCGCTATGATTTCAGTTTTTACCTCTGGTACTTCCATATCGTTGATACCGACGGATGCCCCAGATTGGGTAGCGTACTTATACCCGGTGTACATCAAGTGGTCCGCAAATATCACCGACGTTTTCAATCCCAGCTGACGATAGCAGGCATTAACAAGACGTGAAATCGTCTTCTTTGTCATTGCCTGATTAATCAGATCGAATGACAAACCAGCGGGAACAATTTCCCACAACAGGGAGCGACCAACGGTCGTATCAACCAACTTATTTACAGTTGTACGGTTGCCCTCTTTATCGATGGTTGTTTCATTCAATCGAACTTTGATTTTTGCGTGCAACTCGGCAGCGCCTGATGAATAGGCACGAAGTACTTCACTGGTGTCGGCAAACACCATACCTTCACCTTTCACGTTGACCTTATCACGCGTCATAAAATAAAGACCCAATACTACGTCCTGAGTAGGAACGATGATGGGTTCACCGTTAGCGGGTGACAAAACGTTATTAGTTGACATCATTAATGCGCGAGCTTCAAGCTGCGCTTCGATGGTTAATGGCACGTGTACCGCCATTTGGTCACCATCAAAGTCGGCGTTATAAGCCGTACATACTAACGGATGTAATTGGATCGCTTTACCTTCGATAAGAACAGGTTCAAAAGCTTGGATCCCTAAACGGTGAAGCGTTGGTGCCCGGTTAAGCAGGACAGGGTGCTCACGGATCACTTCTTCAAGAATATCCCAGACAACCGCTTCTTCGCGCTCGACCATTTTCTTCGCAGCTTTAATCGTGGTCGCAAGACCTCGCAACTCCAGCTTGCCGAAAATGAATGGCTTGAATAATTCCAGAGCCATTTTCTTTGGCAGACCGCACTGATGCAATTTTAATGTAGGTCCAACAACGATTACCGAACGACCAGAATAATCCACACGCTTACCCAGCAAGTTCTGACGGAAACGACCTTGCTTACCTTTGATCATGTCGGCAAGTGATTTTAAAGGACGTTTGTTAGAACCGGTGATCGCCCGACCTCGTCGACCGTTGTCCAATAACGCATCAACAGACTCTTGAAGCATTCGCTTTTCGTTGCGCACGATGATATCGGGGGCGTTCAAATCAAGCAGACGCTTCAAACGATTATTTCGGTTGATCACGCGACGATACAAATCGTTCAGATCAGAGGTCGCAAAACGACCACCTTCCAAAGGAACCAATGGACGTAAATCGGGTGGCAAGACAGGAAGCACGGTCATGATCATCCACTGCGGATCGTTTCCTGACTCGATAAAGGCTTCCAGTAGCTTCAGTCGCTTGCCCAGTTTTTTCAATTTGGTTTCTGAATTGGTATTAGGGATCTCTTCGCGTAATGAAGCCGCTTCTTCTTCCAGATTAATGGCCGACAATAATTCTTTAACCGCTTCTGCGCCCATTTTCGCTTCAAATTCGTCACCGAATTCTTCAAGCGCATCAAGGTAGGCTTCTTCAGTCAATAATTGTCCACGCTCCAATGTCGTCATGCCAGGCTCGATGACAACAAAGGCTTCAAAGTACAGAACACGTTCGATATCACGAAGCGTCATGTCCATCAACAAACCGATACGTGACGGCAATGACTTAAGGAACCAGATGTGGGCAACCGGACACGCAAGTTCTATGTGGCCCATACGATCACGGCGAACTTTAGCTAACGTTACTTCAACGCCACACTTCTCACAGATTACTCCGCGATGCTTCATTCGCTTGTATTTACCACACAAACATTCGTAATCTTTAACCGGACCAAAAATTTTGGCACAAAACAAACCATCACGTTCAGGCTTGAACGTTCGGTAGTTGATGGTTTCCGGCTTCTTAACTTCACCAAATGACCAACTACGGATCATTTCAGGTGAGGCCAGACCGATTTTGATTCGGTCAAATTCTTGAGTTTGATTTTGCTGTTTAATGAAATTCAGTAAGTCTTTCAAAGCAATTCTCCTTTAGGGAGTTAATGTTACTAAGAGTTCGGTTTTATGAGCCGCGTCTCGCGGCTCAATCAAAGTACAAACTCCCTATTCAACCTCGAGCTCGATATCGATACCGAGAGAGCGAATTTCCTTCACCAATACGTTGAAGGATTCTGGCATTCCAGGTTCCATACGGTGGTCGCCGTCGACAATGTTCTTATACATACGAGTACGTCCGTTAACATCGTCCGACTTAACCGTCAGCATTTCTTGTAGAGTATAAGCAGCACCGTATGCTTCAAGTGCCCATACCTCCATCTCACCGAATCGCTGACCACCGAATTGAGCTTTACCACCCAGCGGCTGCTGTGTAACCAAGCTGTAAGAACCAGTTGAACGCGCATGCATCTTATCGTCAACCAAGTGGTTCAGTTTCAACATGTACATGTAACCAACTGTCACTGGGCGATCAAATTTGTCTCCGGTGCGACCGTCAAACAGCTCAGTCTGTCCAGAAGATGGCAAATCAGCCAGCTCTAACATGTGTTTCAACTCAGTTTCTGCGGCACCATCGAATACTGGAGTTGCCATTGGCACACCCGTTTTCAGATTGTTCGCCATGGTCATGATTTCTTGATCGCTAAGCGAATCCAGATCAACCGTTGGCTCTTCTCGATGATTGTAGACTTTGTCGAGGAATCCGCGGATTTTTGCAACTTCCTGCTTTTCTTCCAGCATGCCACCAATTTTATGGCCAAGTCCTTTCGCCGCCCAACCTAAGTGAGTCTCAAGTATCTGACCGATGTTCATACGTGATGGTACGCCCAGTGGGTTCAATACGATATCGACAGGCTCGCCGTTTTCGCGATACGGCATGTCTTCGACCGGTACGATGTTAGAAATAACACCTTTGTTTCCGTGACGTCCTGCCATTTTGTCACCAGGTTGAACTCGACGCTTGACCGCCATGTAAACTTTGACAATCTTAAGTACGCCAGGCGCTAAATCGTCACCTTGAGTAATCTTAACTTTCTTGATCTCAAGTTTCTTCTCAAACTCTTTGCGTTGCTCATCAAGATACTGCGTCAATTCTTCCAGCTTTTGCTGTTTTTCTTCGTCGCGAACTTGAATCTCCAACCATTGAGAAGGCTCGAGTTCTTTTAAGTACTCTTCGGTTACCTTGGTGCCTTTCTTGATTCGATTCGGACCTTTTTCAACGGTCGAATCAACTAACAAAGTGTAAGCTCGCTGATGAATGTTGCCTTCCAGAATTCTGAACTGGTCATTCAAATCTTTTTTCGCTGCTGCGATTTCACTGTTTTCAATTTCAGTCGCGCGAGAGTCTTTTTCGACACCATCACGAGTGAAAACCTGAACATCAATGACCGTACCAACCGTACCTGAAGAAACGCGCAACGACGTATCTTTTACGTCACTCGCTTTCTCGCCGAAGATAGCTCTTAACAGTTTTTCTTCAGGCGTTAATTGTGTTTCTCCTTTCGGAGTCACCTTACCAACCAGAATATCGCCCGGTTTAACTTCAGCACCGATGTAAACAATACCGGCTTCATCCAGTTTCGACAGCGCACTTTCACCAACATTTGGAATGTCAGCGGTAATTTCTTCTGGCCCTAACTTAGTATCACGAGCGATACAGGTTAGTTCCTGAATGTGAATACTGGTGAATCGATCTTCTTCAACAACCCGCTCTGAAATTAGAATCGAGTCCTCAAAGTTGTAACCATTCCAAGGCATAAAGGCGACCAATAAGTTTTGCCCCAAAGCCAACTCACCAAGGTCAGTCGACGGACCGTCAGCCAACACATCACCTCGCTCAATCACGTCACCCGGGCTAACGATTGAGCGTTGATTGATACAAGTGTTTTGGTTGGAACGTGTGTATTTGGTCAGGTTATAAATATCAACGCCTGCGTCGCCAGAAGTTGTCTCTTCTTCATTGACACGAACTACGATTCGCGAAGCATCCACCGAATCGATGATGCCGCCCCGTCTCGCTTTCACGGTGACACCAGAATCAACTGCAACAGTTCTCTCCATTCCAGTACCTACTAAAGGCTTCTCTGCTTTTAATGTCGGTACTGCTTGTCGCTGCATGTTCGAGCCCATCAATGCACGGTTTGCATCATCGTGCTCAAGGAACGGAATCATCGATGCAGCAACAGAAACGATCTGTTGTGGAGAAACATCCATATATTCAACGCGATCAGGCGTAGTTAAGGTAAATTCACCTTCATGTCGCGATGGAACTAGATCATCGGTCAGATTACCATCTGCGTCGGTGGAAGCGTTCGCCTGTGCGATAACAAATTTACCTTCATCAATTGCTGATAAATAATCGACTTCGTCGGTAGTTTTACCATCGACAACTCGACGGTACGGGCTTTCAAGGAATCCGTAATCATTGGTTCGTGCGTAACACGCCAAAGAGTTGATAAGACCGATGTTCGGTCCTTCAGGCGTTTCGATAGGGCAAACGCGACCGTAATGGGTTGGGTGTACATCTCGAACCTCGAAACCTGCACGTTCACGAGTTAATCCGCCTGGTCCTAACGCAGATACACGACGTTTGTGCGTAACTTCCGATAACGGATTGTTTTGATCCATAAATTGAGACAGCTGGCTTGAACCAAAGAATTCTTTGATCGCTGCAGAAACAGGTTTTGCATTGATCAAATCTTGTGGCATCAAGTTCTCAGACTCAGCTTGTGATAAACGCTCTTTAACTGCACGCTCGACACGTACCAGGCCAACACGGAACTGGTTCTCGGCCATTTCACCGACACTTCGAATGCGTCGGTTACCCAAGTGGTCGATGTCATCGACGGTTCCGATACCATTACGAATGTCGACCAAGGTTTTAATGACTTCGATAATATCCGATTCGTCTTTGTACTCTTCTCTCAATTTCTTTGAGAATTCGTCTTTCAGAGTTGCAAAGTATTTTCCGTCATAAAGCACACCCGGACCGGTGAGTTCTTCGCGGTCAACACGACGGTTGAACTTCATTCGACCAACTCCGGAAAGGTCATAACGATCTTCTGTAAAGAACAAGTTATGGAATAGTGCTTCGGCAGCTTCTTTCGTCGGTGGTTCACCAGGACGCATCATGCGATATATTTCAACCAGAGCATCAAGTGGCTCACGAGTTGGATCGACGCGTAAGGTATCCGAAATGTAAGAACCGTGATCCAGATCATTGGTGTAGAGCGTCTCGAACGTCGTTATATTATTCTCGACCATTGTTGCGATTAGCTCTTCTGTGATTTCAGCATTCGCTTCAACAATCAACTCACCCGTTTCTTCATCGATGATATTTTTTGCGATGGCTTTACCCAACAGAAACTCAGGTGGAACATCAAGCGATTCAAGACCAAGTTTTTCCATTTGTTTGATATGACGAACGGTTATGCGTCGGCCTTCTTCGACAATCACCTTACCTTTGGTATCTTTGATATCAAAGCTGGGAGTTTCACCACGTAAACGCTCTGGAATCAGCTTAAGTTTTGCATTACCTTCGGCATCGAGCTCAATGGTGTCCGTATCAAAGAAGATATCCAGAATTTCTTCGGTATTATAACCTAACGCTCGTAACAAAATTGTCGCTGGCAATTTACGACGACGATCGATTCGAACAAACACAGAATCTTTTGGATCGAATTCAAAGTCTAACCAGGAACCACGGTAAGGAATGACGCGTGCGTTATAAAGCAATTTACCCGATGAGTGGGTTTTACCTTTATCTGAGTCAAAGAACACACCTGGTGAGCGATGCAGCTGAGATACAATTACTCGCTCAGTTCCATTAATCACGAAAGTTCCGTTCTCGGTCATTAATGGCATTTCGCCCATGTAAACTTCTTGTTCGCGGATATCTTTTACTGCGCCTGTTTTTGATTCTTTATCATAGATAACCAATCGAATTTTAACGCGCAATGGTGCCGCATAAGTTACACCTCGAATTTGACATTCTTTAACGTCAAACACTGGCTCGCCTAAACGGTAGCTTACGTACTCAAGGGCAGCTGAGCCAGAGTAGGAAGCGATAGGAAAAACAGATTTAAAGGCCTGATCTAAACCGGAGTCTTTGGTATCGCCGGCTTCGTTAATGAACGAACGATACGAGTCCAGCTGAGTGGCAAGCAAATAAGGGACATCAAGAATTTTTCTACGAGTCCCGAAATCCTTACGGATTCGCTTTTTCTCTGTGTATGAATACGCCATCTGGGTTCCTCAGTTAGCTTACATAGGTAATACAATCAATCAACACTTGATACGGAGATGCTGACTGCATGAAATTCGGCCTTTAGCCTGTTTAAAAGCCCGTATCAAACCGAAACTTTTTGTCACTTTTTTAAAACGGCAAAACGGCCGAGCGCTATTTAGCACTCAGCCGAGATTTTGTCGGCGATTTAACTCGCCCGAGCCAAACTTAAATTACTTAAGTTCGACTTCTGCACCAGCTTCTTCAAGTTGCTTCTTAAGCTCTTCAGCTTCTTCTTTAGAAACACCTTCTTTAACAGATGCAGGCGCGCCTTCAACAAGCTCTTTCGCTTCTTTAAGGCCAAGACCAGTTGCGCCACGAACAGCTTTGATAACCGCAACTTTGTTAGCGCCGAAGCTTTTCATAACTACGTCAAATTCAGTTTGCTCTTCAGCAGCAGCACCGGCGTCACCGCCAGCAGCTGGACCTGCAACTGCAACAGCAGCTTGTGCAGATACACCAAATTTTTCTTCCATTGCTTCGACAAGCTCAACAACTTCCATAACGCTCATGTCAGCAATTGCATTTAAGATATCGTCTTTAGATAGAGCCATGACTCTTTCTCCTGGGTATAATTAAAAATTAAAATGAAAAAATTCTTTAAACCGAAGTTTATTTTTAAACCGAAGTTTACGCCGCTTGCTTCTGATCTTTGACCGCCGCAATTACTCGAGTAATTCGCGATGGGAACTCGTTCAAAGTACGTGCCAGTTTGGTAACAGGTCCGTTCATTACGAGCATCAAAGAAGCAATTGCTTCTTCTTTGGTTGGTAGCTTAGATACAGCTTCTAGCTGATCTGCGCCATGTAATTGCCCGCCAATAGCAACCGAAGTTGCATTTAAAGCGTCGATATCTTTAGAGAAGTCCTTGATGAGGCGTGCAGCCGCACCAGGTTCTTCAATAGAGAATGCACAAATTACAGGGCCAACCAAAGCGTCAGTCATGCAGGCGAACTCGGTACCTTCGATTGCACGTTTGGCCAAAGTGTTTCTGATAACTTTCAGATACACGTTAGCTTCACGGGCTTTCACACGTAATGCAGTCATTTGCTCAACTGTCATTCCGCGGTACTCGGCAGTTACAGCTGACAGCGCTCTTGAAGCGACTTCATTCACTTCAGCGACTATCGCTTTTTTGCCTTCAAGTCCAAGTGCCACTTTCGTTCACCTCCAGTGTTTCCCGTATGAAAATAAAACCATCAATACAGGGTTAACATAATTTAATCAGTAAATACCGATTAAAGTTCAACACGGTGAACCGCCCAGAAGTCTGAGTCGGGATACACCGTCTGCGTAGGCTGTTTTTAAGAGACCCAACCAAAACTTCTTGGCTCACCTACGGTCTTTGACGGTTCCTGAAAATGAGACCACTTTCAGGAACCCAAGCTCCGTCTCGCTCACGCGAGTCAAAAGCTTAATCTTTTACAGCTTCGATCGATGCTTTATCAATCGTTAAACCAGGTCCCATAGTTGAAGAAAGCGAGACCTTCTTCATATAAGTGCCTTTAGCAGACGCTGGTTTTGCTTTTTTAAGAGCAGCGATTAATGAAGCCATATTCTCCAATAACGCTTTTGTCTCAAAAGAAATTTTTCCGATGCTTGCGTGTACAATACCGTTTTTGTCAGCTCGATACTGAACCTGACCTGCTTTCGCATTCTTAACGGCTGTTGCTACGTCTGGCGTTACTGTGCCAACTTTAGGATTTGGCATCAAACCACGTGGTCCTAAAATTTGACCGAGCTGACCAACGACTCGCATCGCGTCAGGACTTGCAATGACAACGTCAAAGTCCATATTGCCTTTTTTCACTTCATCAGCAAGATCGTCCATACCGACGATATCAGCGCCAGCTTCTTTAGCAGCGTCTGCATTAGCACCTTGAGTGAAAACGGCAACGCGTACGTCTTTACCCGTACCGTTTGGCAGTACAGTCGCTCCACGTACAACCTGATCCGATTTACGAGGATCGATGCCAAGATTAACAGCGATATCAACTGTTTCAGTAAATTTGACTGAAGAAACTTCTTTTAACAAATCCAAAGCTTCTTCAACACCGTACATTTTGGTGTTATCAACTTTTTCTTTGATGAGTTTTGCGCGCTTAGATAATTTAGCCATTGTTTAACCCTCCACATCGACGCCCATTGAGCGCGCCGTTCCAGCAATTGTATTAACCGCAGCGTCCATATCAGCTGCTGTTAAGTCTGGCTCTTTCATCTTGGCAATTTCTTCCAATTGCGCACGTGTGATCTTCCCAACTTTTTGAGTGTTAGGAGTCGCGCTTCCAGATTTCAGGTTCAACGCTTTTTTGATCAATACAGATGCAGGTGGAGTTTTAGTAACAAACGTAAAACTACGATCGTTATAAACAGTAATTACAACAGGAATTGGTAAGCCTTTTTCGACTTTATCTGTTTCTGCGTTAAACGCTTTACAGAATTCCATGATGTTGACACCATGCTGACCTAGAGCAGGACCAACTGGTGGACTAGGGTTCGCCATACCGGCTGCAACTTGCAGCTTGATATAAGCTTGTACTTTCTTCGCCATATATCACCTCAATTTGGGTAGTAACGCTTTTCAGCTCCCCGGTTTTTATCAAATGCTCTATATAGAGCTTGAGAAATTGTTAACCTTTCTCAACCTGGCCGAATTCCAACTCAACTGGAGTAGAGCGGCCAAATATCAAAACAGACACTTGCAGTCTATTTTTCTCGTAATTCACAGATTCGACGGTTGCATTAAAGTCAGCAAACGGACCATCGGTAACGCGTACCACCTCGCCCGGCTCAAACAATGTTTTCGGCTTCGGCTTATCGCTGCTGTCTTCAACACGCTGTAAGATTGCGTTTGCTTCTCGCTCAGAGATTGGTGCGGGGCGATCAGAGGTTCCGCCAATAAAGCCCATAACACGCGGCGTTTCACGAACCAGATGCCACGAGTCATCGCCCATTTCCATCTCGACCAGAACGTATCCCGGAAAGAATTTTCGCTCGCTCTTTCGCTTTTGGCCCGCACGCATCTCTACAACTTCTTCTGTAGGAACCAAAATTTCACCGAAGCGATCTTCGAGGTTATGAAGCTTAATTCGCTCTTCCAGCATGGTCTTTACTTTAGACTCATAGCCCGAATAAGCTTGTACTACGTACCATCGCTTTGCCATAGAAAACTCCCTACAGGCTCATTACAGAACTAACGCCCCAACCGAGCAATGCATCAACGCCCCATAAGAACAAAGATACAATCGCTACAAAAACGACAATAATTAACGTTGTTTGTATCGCTTCTTGCCGAGTCGGCCAGACCACTTTTCGTACTTCCATTCTGGATTCTTTAGCAAAATTGACCGCGTTCTTACCTTTTGTTGTCGTCGAAGCAACAACTAAGGCAAGTAAAATAGCAGCGATCACAACTGCAACACGGATCACCGTGGAGACAGAATCAAGCTGCGCCAAGTAGTGGTTTCCGTAAACCGCTCCAGCAATCAGCAAAACTGCAAAAAACCACTTAACAGTGTCTAATCCAGATGTTTCTTTTACTTCAGTACTCACGTCTGATTTACCTTTAATATATACAAAGCAAGGCCGTAGTCTAATCCCTAAGGTCTCAGACTAAGCCTTGCGAATTTGGCAGGCCAGGAGGGAATCGAACCCCCAACCTGCGGTTTTGGAGACCGCTGCTCTGCCAATTGAGCTACTGGCCTGTTGCTTCCGGCTTCGCCGGAAGGTCTTGCTAAAACAAATTACTCGATGATTTTAGCAACAACACCAGCACCAACAGTTCGGCCGCCTTCACGGATCGCAAAGCGTAAGCCTTCGTCCATGGCGATCGGAGCAATCAGCTCTACAACCATTTTGATGTTGTCACCAGGCATTACCATTTCAACGCCTTCGGGTAATTCTACCGCACCAGTTACGTCCGTTGTACGGAAGTAGAACTGTGGGCGATAGCCTTTGAAGAATGGCGTGTGACGGCCACCTTCGTCTTTAGACAGAACGTATACTTCTGACTCAAATTTTGTGTGTGGTGTAATGGTGCCAACGTGCGCCAATACCTGACCACGCTCTACATCTTCACGCTTGGTACCACGAAGAAGTACACCAACGTTGTCGCCCGCACGACCTTCGTCTAGAAGCTTACGGAACATTTCAACACCGGTAACCGTTGTCTTGGTCGTGTCTTTCATACCAACGATTTCGATTTCTTCACCAACTTTTACCACACCGCTCTCAACACGACCGGTAACAACCGTACCACGACCTGAGATTGAGAATACGTCTTCGATTGGAAGAAGGAACGCTTGGTCAATCGCTCGCTCTGGCTCTGGAATGTACTCGTCCAGTGCTTTCGCCAATTCAACGATTTTCTCTTCAAACGCTTCGTCACCTTCCAATGCTTTTAACGCAGAACCTTGGATTACTGGCGTGTCGTCGCCTGGGAATTCGTAGGCGTCTAGCAACTCACGAACTTCCATTTCTACCAGCTCCAACAACTCTTCGTCGTCAACCATGTCGCACTTGTTCAAGAAAACAAGAATACGAGGTACACCAACCTGACGTGACAACAAGATGTGCTCACGCGTTTGTGGCATTGGGCCGTCAGCAGCTGATACAACCAAAATCGCACCGTCCATCTGAGCCGCACCGGTGATCATGTTTTTAACATAGTCAGCGTGTCCGGGGCAGTCTACGTGTGCGTAGTGACGGATGTCAGTTTCGTACTCAACGTGTGAAGTCGCGATGGTGATACCACGCTCTTTCTCTTCTGGCGCATTGTCGATTTCTGCGAAGTTCTTCGCGGCTCCACCGAATTTTTTCGCCAATACAGTACACATTGCCGCAGTCAACGTGGTTTTACCGTGGTCAACGTGTCCAATGGTACCCACGTTTACGTGGGGTTTCGTACGTTC
>JBPEWV010000004.1:0-17138 GCA_052032335.1 Pleionea sp.
GGATACAAACTCTCGATCATGACTGACAAAAAAGAGTGTTCCGGGATAATTCTCCAACGCCAGATTCAATGCTTCAATTGACTCCATATCCAGGTGATTGGTTGGTTCATCCATTAACAAAACATTGGGATTGGTCAACGTTAATTTTCCAAACAGCATTCTCGCCTTTTCACCGCCTGATAAAACTTTAACGTTCTTCTTAACGTCGTCGTTCGAAAACAACATTCGCCCAAGCGCACCTCGCACCAACTGATCATCACCAGTGGTCCACTGTTTCATCCAATCAAACAGCGTACTGTCTTGATTAAAATCATCGGCATGATCTTGTGCAACGTATCCTAAATCGGCTTGTTCAGCCCACTTAACGGTTCCTGCATCGGGCTGAACGTCGCCTTTTAGACAGCGCAGTAGCGTGGTTTTTCCGGCGCCGTTTTGACCGATAATAGCAATACGCTCTCCGGCTTCAACCTGTAAGTTAAAATTGGAGAATAATGACTCATCAAACGCTTTCGATAAATCTTTTATGGTAACAGCCAGTCGATGAAGTTTTTTCTCCTGATCAAACTTGATGTATGGGCTAACTCTACTCGATGGCTTGATGTCGGCCAATTGTATTTTCTCAATTTGCTTCGCTCTTGAAGTTGCTTGTTTGGCTTTTGACGCGTTGGCAGAGAAGCGACTGACAAAACTTTGAAGTTCCGCTATTTGAGCTTTCTTCTTGGCATTTTCATTCAACATTTTTTCTCTTGCCTGAGTCGCTGCGGTCATATACTCATCGTAGTTGCCAGGAAACAGTCGTATTTCACCATAGTCTAAGTCTGCCATATGGGTACAAACCGTATTTAAGAAATGACGATCGTGCGAAATGATAACCATGGTACTGTTTCTTTCGACCAGAATTTGCTCCAGCCAACGAATAGTGTTGATGTCGAGGTTATTGGTTGGCTCATCCAGCAGCAAGACATCGGGATCGGAGAAAAGTGCTTGCGCCAGTAATACTCGCAATTTCCAACCCGGTGCAACCTCGGTCATCGGGCCAAAGTGTTGTTCGGTAGGGATTTCTAATCCTAACAAAAGTTCTCCCGCCCGCGCCTCTGCGGTATAGCCGTCCATTTCTGCGAATTTTACTTCGAGATCGGCAACATCCATTCCATCTTGCTCGCTCATTTCAGTTTTAGCGTATATTCGGTCGCGCTCTTCTTTTACACGCCACAGCTCGGTGTTTCCCATAAGCACAGTGTCCATTACCGTGTAATCTTCAAAAGCAAATTGATCCTGCCTCAATTTTCCCAGTCGGACGTCTTCGCCTAACATGACGTTTCCAGCAGACGGTTCCAGATCGCCCCCCAGAATTTTCATAAAAGTGGATTTACCACAACCGTTCGCTCCGATAAGTCCATAACGATTGCCGTTGTTAAATTTAACCGAGACGTTTTCAAAAAGTGGCTTGGCGCCAAACTGCATGGCGATGTTAGCTGTTGCGATCAAAAGAATGGTTACCTTAGTGTGGGTCAAAAGACGCGCAGTGTAACGGAATTACAAAGGCGAAGAAAGCCGAATTCGCAGCATCTACAGGCGGATTTTGATCAATCGCCAACGAGCTTTCGCTATTTCATACTCCAATTACCACATACTTCGATTTCACGCCAATCAGGAACAAAACTATTAGCTTTAAAATCAACAGGTTAAGCCTTGACTCCATTGCCTTGCATAGCGTTGGATATACCGCTAAATTAGACTCTGTCGCCAATGAAGCAATAATGTCTGATAATCGAGCTAAGCAATTCGTCTAGCAAAGTCAGGCCATGAACCAAGGACCATAATGTGAATACTACCAGCGGAATTTCAACCAAACCCACAACGTCTTTCTGGATCATTGCCAGCATTGCTTTAATCTGGAACTTAATGGGATTGTTAGTGTTTATTGGCAACCTATTTATAACGCCAGAAATGCTGCAGCAACTGCCAGAAAAACAACAGGCGCTCTACACTGATGTACCTTTATGGGCCACCCTTGCTTTCGCCATTGCGGTTGTAACTGGAACTTTAGGCTGTATCACGTTATTACTTAAAAAGTCCTTCTCTAAAATATTGTTTATTGTCTCTTTACTCGCTGTTTTTGTTCAAAATATCCATGCATTTATAAATCAAGACGCTTTTACCGTATTAGGCCCCACAGCACTTATTATGCCGCTTCTGGTGATCGGAATTGGTGGATTTTTAATTGGCTACAGTGCGTTTTGCCAGAAGAAAGGCTGGATATCGTAAATCAGGAATAAATTGGTACCACCGGGTTCATAGATTTCGCAAGCGATATTCACTAAGAATTGCCCACAACTCGATCTCTGCAGCTGCTCGTTGTAGCTTTTGCAAAATTGAGTTGAGTGGTTCTTTGTAGTCCGGAAGACAAGCTTCGCCATTGATGTAAGAATCCAATTGGTTAATGCAACTGTTAACCCCTTGCATTAACCAATAGTAGATGTGTTGAATTTCGACGATTTCCTGATTCGTTTCTTGCCAATCGGCTTCCGTAAGCTGAGCAATCCAACTAGCAACCGTCGAATTTGCAACGCCCGATCGTTGGATCGTGCTCATAATTGATAAAATTGACCGCTGAAAATTCTGACTCCAATCATCTTGCAGTTCACGGGCAATAAATACTTTAGCAGCCTGAGTAAACTGCTGATCAATAACGTTTAACGCACTAATGGAATTCACCAGTTGTTTGCAGTGAGCAACAAAATTCGATTTATCCAGATTGTGATGCAGAGGTAGCTTGGAACGATGCAATAACTGGTAAACCGACTGAGTAATCTCAACAGGAAAAGCCCTGAGATTTACCATTAAATACGGTGCAAATTCCATTATGGTGTGATGACTGTTTTTGAATTCCGTCATACGGATATCGTATAAAACATTCGCCAGTCCGATAATTTGTCCCATTAACGACAGTTTTTCTCTGGACAGATTTCGAGGGTAGCCCTGACCATCTCCCCGTTCATGATGCTCAGCAATTGCCCTTAACATTTCGTCCGAATACGAAGAAGCATTTTTTGCAATGGCCTGACTAATCAACGGATGACTTCGATAGGCTTTTACTTCTTGCTCATCAATTAAAATGTCTTGATCAACAATTTCACTATCAATATGTAACAAGCCAAGATCGCAATATAGTGAAGCAATAAAGATATCCTGAGACTCTCGAGGTGATAACTTCATTGCTCTGGCGGTCAATGTGCTGAACCAAGTAACGAACAAAGTTTTCTGATAATGGTCGGCAAACTCATTTTTTAAAACAGTCAATTTTTGTAATAAGACACGCGGTAACGTCAGGGTATGAAAGAACTGACTCATGGCGCTAGAAAATGAATAGGCCTTATCTAAAAAGTACAGATCAGGATAATCTTTCAAAAAAGACGTCAAATCTGCGTTTATTTTCTGTGGCTTTAAACAAACTTCTAGTTGAACAATGTCGTCCAAATTGCGATTTAATTTGTGCGCAAGAAGTTTTCTTGAAATACTCGCACTGACTTCTGTCCCACTCGGGACTAGCAGCGCTCCATTTTCATTAAATATATCTTCTTGCACTATGACTCTGTTTGATTCGGCGACATTACTCAGATGATTTAAATAATGCTTGTCTTCTGATTTTTTCATTTATTTCTGTTCACCGAGTTCATAGCGATAACTCTATTCTGCCGATACATAAAAATTGAAGAGTAATTATCCTGTAAAATCGACATCATCGACTCTCTTAACAGTTTTCAAGTAATCTAAAGCGCCGGTCACTGCAGCAACTTGAGCCAGGACACACTCTTCATCATCCACTTCTGAGCTATCAGGGTACACCTCAGTGGTTGTGGCGTATTCCGAACCGGTAAAACCTGCACATAAACCACTTTTCTTCATTGGATAGTTGATCACGCCTTCTTGAGAAATGGGTTCGCCAATTATTTTTCCTGATTCATCACAAGGTGCTATATGCGTCACCCGGCGAACCGAATCAATAATCGCTTTCTGAAACGCATCTTTTGTTCGCTCGGTATTACCTACCAGATAAAATCCGTCGGGAATATTCCAAACACTTTGCTTTACCCCATCTCTTGCCGCTAAAGCAGGACGGAAAGTCGTGTTGTCAGTATCGGTTGTTTCGTGCAAGTCAATATGCGCGAGAAAATCTTGTTGTATCGAAGAGACGTATTTCATTAAGAAGATCGCTTCTTCTGCAGTGCTGCCGCTTTTAAACGAACGATTCGGATCAACAGCGTGAGGGTTCCATCGATTAATAGTTTCGTATGCCCAGGGGCTAACACAAGGCGCTACTAGCAAATTAAAATGACTCACATAATCGTTTGCCGAGGTTTCCAGAAAACGTAACGCACCAAGTACGCCGCTGGTTTCATACCCATGAACGCCTCCGGTAATCAATACACAAGGTTTTTCGGTATCCCAGTTTTTCGACTTAATAACAAATAGCGGATAGCGCTCGGGGTTAAAAGTCAATGCTCCATACAACTCGATGTCAAACTCATCTTCAAGTGCTTTTATCCTGCGAACGACATCTTCGCCATAGGAACGCAATCGTTTCTGATGTTTCAACCACAAAGATTTGTCGGATTCATCCCATTGAGTCTTCTTTAAAAGTTCCGGCGGTGTGGTATTGCCCTGCATTATAACCTCGACTACTTTGTATAACCTTCCAAAATATAATAAACCTTGCCTTTATTGTTTCCCAGAAACGAATCTACTCTAAAATTATCGAACAAAGGACTGTAACGCTCATAAACATCTTCAATGCTATTAAAATGCCTGACATGGGAGGTGTACGGGAAATTGGGTACCGTTCCAATAAAATAAGTGTCCTTTTTTATACGTTGAATAACTTCAAGGTCGCCCTCTACATGTTCCAGAAACTCGGTGCACACGACAGCATCGTAATCTCTCGAAGAAAATAAGCGGGTCTTAAATGCGTCTTCAACGTTAAAGTTAAATTCTGGGCAGACTTTCTTGGCTTGTTGAATTCGCTTAGGACTGAAATCGAAGCCTTGGTAGTGTTCAACTTTCTTATCTTTAATCAAACAGGCAAGTTGACCCGGTCCACAGCCAACTTCTAACACCGATTGTTTGCCGGCACGGATCAATCGATCAACGATCACCGACCAAATAAAATAATACTTTGACTCAGTGTAATGTGACTTCCAGTGCTCCGCTCGCTCGAACGAATCGTCGTACCACTCGGCACTTTTTTCTTCATCGGCTCCACTGTAGCTTTGGCGTCGACTTTTTCTCGAGAACAATTGGTCTTTCAGTACCGCAAACATGAGTGCTTCCTCAATATAATACGCTGACGTCGGCTTAAGAATACCATTGTAATAGATCTCAAACATGACATTTTAATCAGAAAGTGACACAGGTATGGAGAATTAGAGCTGGTAATCATCGTTATAACGACCCAGACGGGATGTTTTTCGTTCTAATATCAATGACCATAATATCTTCGCAACACCGTTAGGTTCTGTTTAGGCAGTAAACACATTCTAGCAAGGTGGTTAAAGCAGGCAAACTCATCTCGCCTTTTTATAGACTCTAAATAAACGGGTTATATTTTCATTTTCGAAGCATACGGTTTAAAGCCTACTTTCTCGAAAAACTCTTTACCATCACTGTTAAATGCCCAAACATCCAGCTCGATTTCTTCGATTGCTTTCTCGTCACAATCCTTTTTAATACGCTCTATCAAAGAGGCGCCAATGCCTTGCCCACGATTTTTCGCCGTGACACCAATTTCACGTATGTAGCAGTATTTCCGCCCTTTCAAAATAGACGTTTCGGCAATATTAACAATTTCGTAAATGGCGTATCCGACAACTTCTTCAACGTCTTCAGCAACGATGAATTCTTTCTTCTTGAGACTTTCGGCCAAAATTTCTTTGGCGCGCTCTAGGGATACGGGACGGTAACGATTCGGATAAGCAGCAACGTGATCATCTTGCGTCTGCTTAAATATGCCTGCAATCGCATCCACATCATTTTGATCAGCCACTCGTATGTTCATGAATTCCCCTGTCCTGATACCACTCTGATTCAGATTAGCCTAAAGTCATCAAAATGAGAAATATTCCATCAGAACCAGACATAAAAAATGCCGGCATCAGCCGGCATTTTATTGCTGCAGTCGAAAATTAATGGCGCCAGTGATGTTGCTCCTGCATTAATTCCAACGCTTTTGCAGCGCCCTCGGGCATTCCGCTCAAATTTAATCGTTCGAAGAAAAAGGGCTCACGTTTGTGTCCTTTTCTGGCCACCTCGTTCATGGTTTTGGCATCAAATAGACGTCCGTTTATCATGGTGTAGGCGACGTGTTCCGAGCGGCGTATATCGGTTAACGGATCACCATCAATAACAACGATATCTGCGAGCTTACCCTGCTCAATCGAGCCAATATCCTGGTCCATACCAAGGTATTTTGCGCCATCAAATGTCGCGCCGCGCAAAGCTTCCCAGGGCGTGAAGCCGCCTTGATTCATCATCCAGATTTCCCAGTGTGCGGCTAATCCTTCTCGCTGTCCATGAGCTCCGATGACAACCCGTACACCCTTGTCTCTCAACTCTTTAGCAAAACTCGCCACTTTGAAATGATTGTAATGCTCGTCAGGCGCAGTGATTCGACGAATCGATTTCGGCTCAACCATGTAGGTCGGGGTCCAGCGCAACAACCGCTCGTTTTCCCAGACCTGAGTGCGATCGTACCAGTAGGTTTCACCGCTCAGACCACCGTATGCGACGCCAAATGTCGGCGAATAGCCACTCTCGGTTTGCGACCATAATTGCTTAACATCGTTATAGCCTTGTGCGATCGGTAAAGCGTGCTCAATCCCTGTGTGACCATCAATAATCTGGGTCATGTTGGCATAAAATTTAGCGCCACCTTCGGGTACAACCATAATGCCCAGTTCATTACCTGCAGCGATGACCTGTTGACGTTGGTCGCGTCTCGGCTGGTTATAGCTCTTTACTGAAATCGCTCCCAAATCTTTCAGTCGCTGAACATGAAACTTGGCGTCGTCATAACTGTTGATCTTCGCGCGATAGCCGGGGGCCTTGGCTCCGTACAAAATGGTACCTGTGGAGTAGATTCTGGGTCCGACAACCAAGCCCGCTCGTTGCATTTCAGAAGCAGAAAAAATTTCGCTACTGTCATTCGAAGGATCATGGATGGTGGTCACACCAAAAGCCAGACTCGAATAATTGGCCCAGTTTTGCTGAGGTGTAATCTCGTCGCGAGCCTGGCCGCCGTGGGCATGCACATCGACCAGTCCCGGAATGATGGTTTTTCCAGAAACGTCGACGACCTGGGTTCCCGATGGAATCTCAAAGTCACCATTGTTGCCGACGGCTTCAATACGATTTCCATTAACCAGAACCACGCCGTTTTCAATCACCTGTTGCTCCTGATCGGCATTTTTCATGGTAATAACTTTGCCACCGACTAATGCAACTCGACCTTTCGGTTTGTCGGCTTTTACAGCAAAACTCAAGTCGACGCCCTCAGTGACAGGCTCCGGTAATTCTTCAGGAGAATCCGGCATGTAATCGTAAGCATCACGAAGATGGCGACTGTACAAGGTTGCGCCATGAGCCCAGCTGACTTGCTTACTGTCTTTGGACCAGTGTAAAAACTCACCGCTACGCTTGGATAACTGCTTCACTTTTACCGCGCTGGCCGACGACCCCAGCGTTTCTGACTTACCCGTTTTCACAAAAGGTGCAACATAGGCGTCAAACTGCTCCAAAAAGGCGATCCATTTGCCGTCCGGAGAAACGCGATACTCAACAATGTCGTTACTGGTGAAATGATCACGTACTTCTTTTCCTGCTAAATCAACACTGTGCAATTTCGCGCCTTTACCCCAACCAAACGTGGTGAAGTACACGCGGTTTTTATCGGCACCAAAATGCGGGTCGTTACCCGAATCGTGGATGCGCTCCATGCGATCACCATCAATATCGGCAATGTAGATCCCGGGCTCCATGGAGTATTCAGGAGAGGTTAAATAGCCTCCGGAAAAGCGGCGGAACACCACTTGTTCGCCATCGGGAGAGAAGTCAGGTTCAACGTAATGACCCGGCTCGGTAGTAATGACTTTACCGCGACCACCATCGGCATCAACCACTCGCACACTACCCAATTTTTGATCATCCCAGGTTACGTAGGCGATAGTCTCACCATCGCGACTGAAGGTCGGATAAAACTCAAAGTGATCCTTTTGCGAGGTTAATCGCTTGCGCTTGCCGGACCGGATGTCACGAATGTAAATTTTGCCCAACGCTTGATAGGCTACTTTTTTGCCATCCGGTGATTTTTGCGCCCACCGAATCATTTTGACATCAAAGGTATCGGGAGCGACTTCAACATTAAACCGCAAAGCCGGAGTGACTTTTTTCTCGGCCTTAACTTGCAACGGAATGGTTTCTAACTGAGACGTTCGGGTATTTATTTTATGAATTTTACCCCCAGCCCAGAATACTAATGAACGATTGTCGGGCGTCCAGTCGAATTGTGTGAAATTGCCCTGGCTACCATTGGTCTCTTGCAGATCTCTGTCCAAACCATCAAACAATGGCTTTTCCAGACCGGTGGCTAAATCTTTGACAAATAACACCGTTTTAGTATTCACACGTCGAACAAACGCCAGATATTTACCATCACTGGAGGGAGTTGGTGCAATAGCGCCACCCGGACCGCCAGCAATTTTGATGTCCTTGCCCGTCTCACGATCGTAGCGTCGAATGCTGAATATTTCGGTGGTTGGATTCTTATTGTATTCCCAGGTTGTTCCCGGTGTAGAGTCGATTGAATAATATAGGTATCGGCCATCGGGAGTAAAAGCCGGCTCTGCAATGGTTTTCTGAGCGTTTTCACCGCCAATGCGCTTTTTAATCTGGAAGCCGTTGCCGCCCGCCTTGTGATACAACCAGATTTCACCTGCAGCTATACTTCGTGCCGAGACAAAACCTTTTTTTACCGCAATGTACTCACCGTCTGGCGACCAATTCGGGTTGTGGACCAAATTCACCTTTTCGGAAGACACTTGTCTGGGTTCACTTCCATCGGCATTCATCACCCACAAATTATCAGCGCCACTTTGGTCACTGATGTACGCAATGTGTTTACCATCAGGGCTGAAGCGTGGTTGCATGCTCCAGCTCAAACCAGTGGTTAAAGCCGTAGCAGAGCCGCCATTGATGGGCATTGTATAAATATCGCCCAACATATCAAACACCACAGATTTGCCATCCGGACTGACGTCAACATTACTCCAGGTTGTTTCGTCGGTATCAATTACAATCGTTCCCAGCTCCCCCGGAGGATTGTTAACATTCCACTTGTCGTTTTTTGGTGACTCGGATTTTTGTGATTCAGCACTGTCAGCCGCTGTCGCTTTTTCAGCAGAATCGGCCGACCAAACCGGCACATTTAAAAGCGAAGCTGTTAACGTCGCTGCCATCAAAGTAGCCTTAAACTTCATTTCTGTCTCCCAGAAGTATGATTTCAATCATTATTTTTAGGTGTAGGCAGACTAGCGATCTTTCTGGCAATGGTAAAGCGAGGATTTGTTTCAAAATCTGATAATCGGACCAGGGGTCAGGGATCAAACAGCGGGTTTTCGACGGGTAACCTTTTCGTCAAACATTTGTTTATCGGCGTAAGATAACAATTGCTCCAAAGTTCGACCATCTCGAGGGAAAACACTGTAACCGATTGAAGCATCGATAAATCGGCTTTCCTGATTGATGATAACCGGTTGCTTCAATCGATGGCGTATGCGTTCCATTAACTCATTAATTGCAGACTGGGTTTCGCAGTCATTCGCTAATACCACAAACTCATCGCCACCGACCCGGGCAACCACATCACTGTCTCTTACAGCGTCTTTTAACCGACGTGCCACTTTCACCAAGGTGTAGTCCCCGGCTTCGTGGCCATACAGGTCATTAATCTGTTTAAAATCATTCAAGTCGATATAGGCAACTATCAACTGCGCACTTCGCCGAGCAGCTAATTCAGACAATATTTCAAACGACTCAACCAGTCGTCGACGATTCTCGATGCCGGTCAAACTGTCGTGATGCGCAAGTTTGAGCGCCAGCTCTTTTGCATCCAACATCTCTGTCTTGAAATCGTGAAATTTGACCAGCAGTAATCCGCAAGAAAAACCAATGGATAACAAACCGCTGATTAAAAATCCCCAAGGCGCAAACCACTCAACTTGTCTCAGGAAAGGGTAATCGGCGTAATGAATCGCCATCAAACCAATCAGCACAGCAATAAAAAGGAAACCTTTCGACTGTTCTCGAGCCCGATAAAACAAAAAAGATGAGTAAAAGTGAGTCGCCGCCAAAAACAAAGCAGGCACCACCGTTGCGGTCATAAAAGCCTCTTTGATGGAAAAAAAGTAACCAAACCAGAGAACGGTTATACAGGCCGAAAATATCCAGGGCGCCACTCGTTGATCATGCTCGAAGTGCCGCACAACGCCCATCACCAGAAAAACGCTGTACAGAATAACTAGGATTACATGAATAAACTCGGTATCCGACACCGCCACATGTGGTGCCAGAAATATCAAAACCAGATAAGCTATTGCCAACAACAGGAAGCCAACCGCCCATTCTAACGTCCCTGCCTGATTCGCCGGTACGGTTCGAATGTAAAACAACATGGCTGATATGAGTAATAACGCCGTGGCACTAAGAGTCAGTGCGAGCAAAAAGAATGACATCGAACCCGACTTACATTGTTTACATTATCATTTCACTATAGTTCAAAAAAACCATAATGAAAACAACCGTTTTTTGGTAATCTACTAGCATCGCAATAAACCATTTAAACCTTGAGAACAGCAAAATGTGGCTTGAATTTGACAGTCGAGACGAAACTTTGTTGCGCCAACGTCAAAAAGCGCAGGCAGTGTGTCGCGAGTTTGCCCGAGACCCCAGTAAAGGAAATCTGAAGAAAATCCGACAACTGTTTATGTCCTGTGGCGAGCACTGCATAATCGAGTACGGTTTCCACTGTGACTATGGCCAATTCATCAACTTGGGAAACCGGGTTTACATTAACGCGAAAACAACCATTCTTGATGGTGGCAAAGTGTCAATCGACGACGACTGTTTGATCGGACCCAACGTTCAAATAATTACTGTTTCACACTCCTCAAATGCCATTCAAAGACTGGATAAACTGAATTATAAAAAAGACGTGAGCCTGGGAAAAAATGTCTGGGTAGGCGCGGGCGCGATCATTTTGCCCGGAGTTAACATTGGCGAAAACGCCATTATAGGAGCTGGCAGTGTTGTCACCAAAGATGTTGCCGCGGGCGTTACCGTTGCAGGCAATCCCGCGGTTACTATCTCAAAATCAGCTTAAAATAATCGATTCAGGCCATTCAGTGCGGCGACACGATAGGCTTCTGCCATGGTTGGATAATTAAACGTGGTATTTACAAAATATTCGATGTTGTTTCCGCCATTTTTTTGCTGCATTATGGCCTGACCAATATGGATAATTTCAGAAGCACGCTCACCAAAGCAATGAATACCTAAAATTTCTTTGGTTTCACGATGGAATAAAATTTTTAAACTTCCAACCGTGGTATCGGCGATTTGACCGCGCGCTAAATCTTTAAACCGCGCTCGACCGACTTCATACGGAACTTGTTCTTCAGTCAGTTCCTGCTCTGTTTTTCCAACCGAGCTAATTTCTGGAATGGTATAAATGCCGGTCGGTATATCTTTAACAAGACGCAGGTTACACGCTTCTTCCAATATGTTCGCCGATGCTATACGCCCCTGATCGAGCGCGGCACTGGCCAAGCTAGGGTATCCAATGACATCACCCACAGCGTAAATGTTTTTGACTTTGGTCTGGTAACAGGAGTTTACTTCAACCTGACCTCGACCATTCGCTTTTAACCCAACTTTGTTCAGTGCCAGAGAGTCAGTATTACCCGTTCGACCATTAGCGAACAGCAAACAGTCAGCTTTTATTTGCTTGCCCGACTTCAGATGCACAATAACACCATCATCAACGCCCTCGATGGAAGAGTATTCTTCATTGTTGCGGATAATTACGCCGCTATTCCAAAGGTGATAACTGAGTGAATCGGTAATTTCTTTATCCAGAAACGACAATAACTGATCGCGCATATTAACCAGGTCAACTTTAACGCCCAATCCTCGAAAGATGGAAGCGTACTCACAACCGATCACACCTGCGCCATAAATAATAATATGACGAGGGTTGCGTTTCAGCGACAAAATGGTGTCTGAGTCGTAAATTCTTGGATGAGAAAAATCAATATCATCCGGTCGGTAAGGTCGTGAACCTGTCGCCAGGATTATGTTTTTGCCAGTTATTTTATTCACACTACCGTCTGCTTCGGTGATGGCCACTGTGTGTTGATCGACGAATTTCGCTTCACCAAAATAAAGGCTAACCCGGTTTCTGTCGTAAAACCCAGAGCGCAAGCTAACCTGTTGTTTTATCACCGATTCGGTGTGTTTTTGAATATCGGAAAAAGTCAACGTGCTGGGATGTTCCAGCTCGTGAAACAGTGGACTAGAATTGTATTCGACCAAACGGGCTACCGAATGTCGCAACGCCTTGGAAGGAATGGTACCCCAATGCGTGCAACCACCACCGACTTTTTTGTAACGTTCTATCAACGCCACATTCTTTTTGTGTTTTGCCAAATTCATCGCGGCCGCTTCACCTCCGGGGCCCGATCCGATCACAATGGCATCAAACTCAAATTTCGACATAGTCTGCTCTTTTACCTAAATACGCTCTTATCTTAAAACAAAAAGGCATTGCCCCTGTTGCAATGCCTTTGTCCTCAAACCGTCATTGCCGCTCAGGTTTTCGGTAAAGTAACGCCGGTTTGCCCCTGATATTTGCCGCCACGATCTTTATACGATGTCTCACAAATTTCATCCGACTCATAAAACAGCATTTGAGCAACGCCCTCGTTGGCGTATATTTTCGCAGGCAGTGGCGTGGTATTGGAAAACTCCAGGGTGACGTGTCCTTCCCATTCAGGCTCTAGGGGCGTCACATTAACGATAATGCCGCAACGGGCGTAAGTCGATTTGCCAAGGCAAACTGTTAATACGCTTCGAGGGATTCGGAAATATTCGACGGTACGAGCAAGCGCAAACGAATTGGGAGGAATAATACAAACGTCCGATTGAACGTTTACAAAACTCTGATCGTCGAAAGCTTTTGGGTCAACAATTGCCGAGTTAATATTGGTAAAAATTTTAAACTCATCGGAACAGCGAACATCATAGCCATAACTGGAAGTCCCGTAGGACACAATCCGCTGCTCGTTGTTGTATCGGACCTGTCCCGGCTCGAAAGGCTCGATCATTCCCTCGTTTTCAGCCATTCGGCGGATCCATTTATCTGACTTTATTGACATGGTATTCCTCTAAGTTCACTTTTTCGTTTTATTCGATTGGTCTCTATTGCGGCTTGCCTGCTCCAGCGATTAATCGTTGGTCACCGAAATATTGGGAAACGATTGGGCATAATCTTTCGCCATACGAGACAGCCGAGCAGACATGGTTCTTGCGATTTGACGGTAAATGGCAGCTACCGCACCCTCTGGCTCGGCAATCACTGACGGCATGCCGTTGTCAGTATTATCACGAATACTGCGGGCCAAAGGCAAGCTTCCTAAAAACTCCACCTCGCTTTCTTTGGCCAGTGAAGCTCCGCCACCTTCACCAAATATATGTTCCGCGTGACCGCACTCGGAGCAAACATGCATGCCCATGTTTTCCACCACACCAAGCACAGGAACGGACACCTTATCGAACATATTCATGGCTTTAATCGCATCAGCCAATGCCAAATCTTGCGGTGTGGTGACAATAACCGCCGCAGTGACCGGCACTTTTTGCGAAAGGGTCAGTTGAATATCACCAGTCCCGGGAGGAAGGTCGACAATCAGATAGTCCAGATCTTGCCACTGAGTGTCATTAATTAGTTGTTGCAGAGCGCCGCTGGCCATGGGGCCTCGCCATACCATTGCCTGTTCAGGCTCCACCAGGTAGCCAATCGACATCGATTGAATACCGTGACTCTCCACCGGCATGATGCGCTTTTGATCAATCGTTTTCGGCCGCGCGTCTTTCTTACCCAACATGATGGGCTGGCTGGGTCCATAAATATCACCGTCAAGAATACCAACTTTTGCGCCCTCAGCCGCCAAGGCCAGCGCCAGGTTGACCGAGGTTGTCGACTTGCCAACCCCACCTTTACCCGAGGCCACGGCGATGATGTTTTTCACACCGGCTAATGAGCTGACACCCGCCTTATGGGCATGGGCCGCAACTTGCCAAGTCAAATCGACCTCGACTGGCGTATCAAAATCGGCGGCTAACGCCTGTTTTATTTTCTCTATATAACTGTCTTTCTCGTAGTCGCAAGGAAATCCGGCGACAAGCTTGAGGCGTACCGATTGCTCCGAAATATCGATTCCCTTGATCCAGCTCGCGGTGACCAGATCGGTACCCAGCTCAGGTAACTCGACTTTTTTCAGACTCTGCTTGATTGAATCTTCTGTAATTGGCATCGGTGAACGAACTCTCCATCGGTTGTGGACTCAAATGATGTGGCGCGATTATAACGAATACACAGCACTATTTATACGTTGTGATGGAGGGATTCGTATATTTTAATCAAGGGTTTTGCTATAGTTCGGCGTTTGCGACTGAATCGCTCTTACCGTTCGATTGATATTTCGATTTTGATGATTAACAGGTTAAAAAATGAGCCGAAAAATACTGGTTACAGCTGCCCTTCCTTACGCTAACGGGCCTATCCATATTGGACATATGCTGGAACACATCCAGACCGACATTTGGACCCGCTTCCAGAAGTTACGGGGCCATCAATGCATCAGTGTATGCGCTGACGATACCCACGGTACGCCGATAATGCTTCGGGCTCAGAAAGAAGGTATCTCTCCAGAAGAGTTAATCAATAAAACACACGCCGAGCATAAGAAAGATTTCGAAGACTTTCTGGTTGGCTACGACAACTACCACACCACCCACTCGGATGAAAATAAAGAGTTAAGTGAGCTAATTTACAATCGGTTGGATAAGAAAAATTACATTGCGAAACGCACCATTTCTCAGTTATTCGATCCAGAAAAGAAAATGTTTCTTCCCGATCGTTTCGTCAAAGGAGAATGCCCCAACTGTGGAGCTGATGACCAGTACGGTGATAACTGCGATGTTTGTAGCGCGACCTACAGCCCCACCGAATTAAAAAACCCTAAATCGGCTGTCTCGGGTGCCACGCCAGTATTAAAAGATTCGGAACATTTTTTCTTCAAGCTGCCAGAATTTGGCGACATGCTAAAAGACTGGACACGCAAAGACCACGTTCAGGCGCAAATTGCGAACAAGCTCGACGAATGGTTTGATGCCGGCCTTGAAGAATGGGATATCTCAAGAGATGCCCCTTACTTCGGATTTGAAATTCCGGGAGCGCCTGGAAAATACTTTTACGTTTGGGTCGATGCCCCTATCGGCTACATGGCGAGCTTTAAAAACTTGTGCCAAAAAACCGAAGGCCTGAATTTTGATGAATACTGGAGCGCGGGCAGTGACGCCGAAGTCCACCACTTTATCGGGAAAGACATTGTCTACTTCCATACTTTATTTTGGCCGGCAATGTTGGAAGGTGCCGATTTTCGCAAGCCTACCAAAGTTCATGCCCACGGGTTCTTAATGGTTAACGGCACCAAAATGTCGAAATCCAAAGGGACATTTATTAAAGCCAGCACCTTTGTAAAACATTTGAACCCAGAATACTTACGTTATTACTTTTTGGCCAAGTTAACCAGTCGGGTCGACGATCTCGATCTTAACTTCGAAGATTTTATTGCGCGGGTCAACTCGGATCTGGTGAACAAATACATCAATATTGCCAGCCGTACTGCTAACTTCATAACCAAGAAGTTTGACGGCAAACTTGCAAATGGCATTGCCGACCATCCGTTAATTAAAGAATTCCAGCAAGCGGCCGAGACCATTGCCAATCATTACGAGCAAAAAGAGTTTGGCCGAGCTGTTCGCGATATTATGACCCTAGCCGACAAAGCCAACCGCTACGTCGACAGTGAAGAGCCTTGGGTAAAAATTAAAAATGATGCGACAGCCGACCAGGTTCACGAAATAAGCACGGTCGCATTAAACCTGTTCCGTTACTTAACCATTTATTTAAAACCGGCAATTCCGGCAATAGCAGAAAACGTCGAGCAATTTTTCAATGTTGATGCATTGACCTGGGACGACTTAAATAACGTGCTTGAAGGCCACACCATCAATAAATTCAAACCCATGATTAAACGAGTTGAGCAAAAGCAGATTGATGCCATGATAGAAGAATCCAAAGAAGATACTGCTGCAGAAAATAAGCCACAGCTGGCTGATCCCCTTAAAGACACCATCGAGTTTGGTGACTTTGATAAAATTGATTTACGGATTGCAAAGATCGTGAAAGCAGAACACGTCGAAGGGGCCGACAAATTACTGCGTTTAGAGTTGGATTTGGGCGGAGTTGTGAAACAGGTGTTCGCAGGCATTAAGTCGGCCTACCAGCCAGAAGACCTTGAAGGTAAGTTAACCGTTATGGTTGCAAATTTGGCGCCGCGCAAAATGCGATTTGGTGTTTCTGAAGGAATGGTACTGGCTGCCGGTCCAGGCGGAAAAGATTTGTGGGTTATGCACCCTGACGAAGGTGCACAACCCGGCATGCGTGTTAAATAATCACTGCGACGAGAGATTTTTCAATGTTGTTAACTGCCGAACCATTCGCTTTATATCAGACCACCTGGTGGGCTTATCTGGGTTGCGGAATCGTATTTCTACTTTTAGTGTGGTGGAAAGTTAGAAATTGGAATTTTTACGGCCAGTGCACGTTATTATCTTTTCTCGCCGCAGGGGCATTCAGTTTCACAAAAGTACCAGAAGCCACGACCTACGCACCCGCGGCCATAGCCTTCATTTTGGAACTGGAAAACGAAGGCACCGAAGGCGAAGTTGCCATGCTGACGCTA
>JBPEWV010000040.1:0-3841 GCA_052032335.1 Pleionea sp.
ATGGCATGAAGTTGGGCTATCCTAAGCCGAGTTGCTGCATGACCTTGGCAATTTCTTGAATCATGCGGCGACCCGATGCGCTATTAGTCAAAATAACAAACCCACTGCCATTGGCTAAATTACCTTGCATCAGGGCCTTGTAAGAATCATTAGAGCCACCGTGTGAAAAAGTCTCGCCACGGATCGTTGGCCCTAAACCAAACTCGCTATTGGCTTGTCGGCTCATCATATTTTGCACTAGAGCTTGACTAAGAAACTCAGTGTCACGACCCTGGTAGGCGGCCATCAATGCGATCATCATTTTCGATAAATCCGTCGGTGTCGTCCATAGACCGGATGCTGCTTTTTCTGGCATCGCTTCCCAACCGCGTGGTTTGGCGCGTAATCGACCTCCACCATCGTGTGCCTTGGCAATATTGCCATGACTGGCGGGCAAAGGGTTCTCATAACTGCTGCGACTCATCGTCAAGGGATGAAACAACCACTTATTGGCGGCGTCTTCAAAATTCATCTCGCTTTTCTCTTCGACGATCAGCTGCGCCACGGTCGTACCGCCACCAGAATAGCGGAAGTAACTGCCTGGCTCGAACAAAACTTCCACCGCTTTATGTTTGGCCGGTGAACGACCTAAGAGAGTATCTAATGTGGTTGGTAATTTTTGTCCTGGTTGAAAATCACCGAAACCATGCACTGAAAATCCAGCGGTATGCGATAAGATATGGCGCAAAGTCACCGGCGTCTTTGCCGTGAATTTATTTTGCGGCACTTGCCAACGAGTGAGCAGGGTATTGATATCCTTATCTAAATCGAGCAGGCCGGCTTCTACCAAACGTAGCGTGATGGTGGCGGCCCCAACCTTACTGACCGAACCGACCGAAAAAACCGTGTTGGTGTCGACGCGATCTTCTGTACCGGTTTCTTTCACACCATAGCCTTTGGCCCAGGCTAATTGACCGTTCTCGATGACCGCAATGCTCACACCCGGGACGCGGTAGAGCTGCATGCGCTCTTCAATGGTTCCGTAAGATTCACGGCCATTTTGAAAAGCCTGTTCAAAGGCCTTAATTTTGACTGCTGCTGATACCGCGCTGGCAGAGACTTGAGGTACTAACGCCAAAACAATCAGCCAAAATATTAGAGCGTGTGAAAGAATACCTTGCATGCTGAGCTCCCTGCTATTTATAGGATTATTGTTTCTCATACTGCTGAATCAGTGCCATCAGCTTACGGTTATCATTGAGCGCAGCTAATTCATACGCGGTGTGTCCGTTGTTGGTTTTGAGGCGAGTATCGGCGCCAAGTTCCAATAAAATTTTTGCACTGTCCATCGACTGTGTTTCAGCCGCATGGTGCAACGGGGTGAAACCGGACAAGTTAGTCTTGTTAATGTCGGCACCCGCACTGATCAATAGTTGAATCAACTTCGGTTTATTCTCGACTGCCGCCCAATTAAGCGGTCTACGGCCATTAGGGCCAGCAATGTGCTCACGGGTATCGAGCTCGTGTAGGTCACTGCCTTTTTTAATCAGAACTTTGGCGGACGTAACATCATTCAATAAGATAGCATCAGCGAGACCGTTTGGTCGAACCTGAGTGGCAACCTTTTTGTATTCAGACACTAACCACTGCTTACGGGTAAAGGGACGCTCCCCCTTAGGCGTGACCAGATAAACTTGATTCAACTGGCCACTTTCGAGTTCAGAAAAACGGAGTTTAAAAGGTACGCCCTTCAAGCCAAAGACACGATCTTTCAGGTGCTCCATCTCGAATTTGCCCTGCCCTTTCGATTCAACAAATAAGCGTTGATTTTCCAGGGTGATGTTCAACGATCTGGTGCTCAGCAAACTCGGTAAGTAGCTGCCGACATACACATCCAATTTTTCTTTGGCATTCAACGAAAGTTGACTCAACCCAAGAACCAGTACCAATCCCACTTTTACCAATTTATTCATTATTCTGCTCCATGTTTTAATCGTTACATAGAGTAATAGTGTGATTATTGAAAAAGGTTACAAAAAAAGATTAAAAAGCCGAGCTGTGATTCATGGTCTAATAAAATCGTTAGCGCCATATAGGATGGAAGTGGAAATGCTAAGTCAGTGAATTCAGTTGAAGGGCTTCTCAAGAAATAGCTTAAGTATGTTGAAAGTGGTTGATGAGCCTTCATCGAAATGGAAGGCTGAACGCGAGCTTACCGATCAGCCTGCTCAGTATCCAATTAAAAGTTAAATCTCGCTCCAAGTACAAAGTTGTTAACTGAGTGAGATTCGTGTTCCGTCGATGAGAGGTTAGTGGTTTCAAAGTAATAATTTTCGAAACCAATGTGAAAAGTCCAACGTTTAAAACTTGAATGAGTATAGGTTGCTCCTAACCCAGTGACAATTGCATCACCTGTGGACTCATTCTCGATGGTTCCATCAAAAAACTCAATGTTCTGTACGTAGGTCATAAGACTAAGACCAGCACGACCGTATACTTCGAATCCACTATCACCTAAGGGCAGTGTTCCAACGGCCGAAACTGCCAGCCCACTAATTTCTACAGAATCGATAATAGAACTGTCACTATTAAACCCACCTAAATCGTATAAATTTCCTTGCAACTTGAAATATTCATTGACCTTCAAACCTCCAACGATACTATTGCTCGACGCATTGTCCTTGAAACCTTGCTCATCATAACTAGCTGAGCCGACTTCTAAGCCAATGAACAAGCCTCGGTCTTTTGCAAAAGTAGACCCAATCGTCGAGGCTGCAAGGATTATCCCGGTTAGCCTTGATAATTTCATTATTCAGTTCCTTAAAATTAATATCTATCTACTATTAAGTGGAAGAGCAAGTAATGGTTAAAATGTTTTCTATTTTGCTCTATCTTACGTAAATCGTTGTGATAATTCGTGGATGAGACGAATAATTACACTGCTCTTAAAATTGACGGAGAATCAATCATCCTACGTTTGCTAAATCTTTAGAAGAGTCACTCGATCTTGAAGTCTCGGGTTACCTAAAAAACCAGAGTGTGGATGCTATAAAGAGCTTATATCTAATATAATACTCGCTTTTCGTAGACTTCCTCACTTAAAACTTGACCGTCCTTTTCTTCTGTCAAAAGAATTGAAAATTCAATACCCTTCGAGAAATCTGGCTTCATAATATATCGGTGGCCTTTCTTAAAGAATCTATTTATAACTACCGCGTATGGTGAGCGAATTGTCTTCGAGTTTGTTGCTACATAGATTTCATGAGAGCCAGGCAATAACGAAACCTCATAGTTGCGATACATAATATCGAAAATTGGTTTATAGTCCTTTCCTTGCTGATCAATTTGAGCAACCCAGACTGGCGCATGACCCGCTAAAATTGCGATCTCGGATGAAGGCTTGTCATCGCCGTCGAAGGCGTTCACTTTATGCACGCAAGTATCACAACCAAAGAGTTGCGATATCGGAGCATCATAGCTTTGGCAAGAGCTTAGCACTATGCCAATAAGTATTATGCTTAAAAGCCGAATTAATCTCATGGGTTATTCCTTCGAATCAACTTTACAATAAAATGGCTTTATCTCTAGTTCATCAGAGAGCTTTATGCTGCTCTTAAAGTCATTGACTTGACTAACTTTGAGCTTGCAATATTGACCATTCCAGGAAATACGAAAATCGATAACGTATTTGCCTTGCTTCTCCAAATCGACACCGAACTTTAACGTGCAATTTCTTATCGAAACCATCAAGTTTGCAGTTCGATCTGCTGGCAAACGGATATACTTCGCTTCAGTTTCGCCATCAGCTAACCATACCGGCTGACTTCCAAAAGTACCGAGAGATGACAACTGTCCATCTTCG
>JBPEWV010000041.1:0-25911 GCA_052032335.1 Pleionea sp.
TTAAATCTTCCACCGCTAACGCTACCGTCGTTGCTGGCTGAATCACCTGCAGCGGTTCGCCATCCTCGCCTTCGACAAACACCGTACGCAGACTTTCATGACGCGATACGATGGTACTGAAAGAATGTTGAATTGCTGCTACATTAAGTTGCCCAGAAAGTTTAAAGCACCCTGGCATATTGTAATGCTGATTGCCGCCTTCTATTTTATCCAATAGCCACAGTCGCTGTTGTGCAAATGAAGCTTTAATTTTTTCTCTGGACACAAGCGGCAGAATCGATTGATGATTCTGCACAGATTTGTTTTTACCGCTTTCTATTACTTGCGCAAGATCAGCAATGGTTTGATTGGTAAATACATCATTGATGGTTAAATTGACTGAAAAGGTTCGGTTAATTTTTGCAATCATCGAGGTTGCCATCAATGACTGCCCGCCCAGTGCGAAAAAATTATCCTTAATACTGATACGATCTTGGGCCAGAACGGATTGCCAAATGTCACTCAACGCTCTTTCTACCGGAGATTCAGGAGCAATGTATGGCTCATGGCTAACTGTCTGGCTCGGCTTGGGTAAATGTTGACGGTCAACCTTCCCGTTTGGCGTTAAAGGAAACTCACTCAAACGAATAAACACCTGCGGAATCATATAATCAGGTAGTTGTTTGGCCAGTTGCTTTCGGACTTGTGCATAAAAATCGGAGTCCTCTACGTCAATGTCGGCAATGACATAGGCCACAAGTTGAGTTTCATCGGCCAGAGATTCTGACACCACCAAACATTCTTTTACTCCTTCAAGAGACTCAATATTATTCTGAATGTCATCAACTTCAATGCGAAATCCGCGAACTTTAACCTGATGATCAACTCGCCCGAGATAACTCAAACCGGATTCGACACTGTACACAACTTTATCGCCAGTTAAATAAAGCCGATCCGCACCGTCGCTTGCAGTTAAACCGAGGAATGGATTGTTGATAAATTTTTGGGCAGTCAATTCCGGTTTTCCCAAATACCCTCTGGCCACACCACCACCCGAAATCGCGAGTTGACCAACCGACCCCTCGGGGAGTAAGTTCAAGCGATCGTCGACGACATAAAGCTGAGTATTGTGAATTGGTTCTCCCAAGGTCACTGCTTGGTCATTTCTGATGTTGGCAATGGAGGACCAAACACAGGTTTCTGTCGGTCCATACATATTCCACAAGTCAACATGGGAATGCGCTAGCAATTGCCGCTTAAGCCGTTCAGACATCGACTCTCCACCACACAATACTTTTATTGCTCGCGAGGGCACCCAACCAAACTCAAGTAATAACTTCCAGGTTGCTGGTGTTGCTTGAGCCATGGTGATCTGGTAGCGATTTAAAAGCCCAATGAGTTCCGAAGCATCTTTCGTTTGGTCTGAATTCGCCAATACAACGGTTGCACCAGAAATGAGGGGTAAGAACAATTCCAAAGTGTGAATATCGAACGCCAGAGAAGTCACACTGAGCAACACATCGTTTAATGAGCAACCCGGTTTATGCTGCATGCTCATTAAAAAATTGGCAAGTTGGCCATGCTCCAACATAACGCCCTTAGGCTTACCAGTGGAACCGGATGTATAAATCACATAGCACAATTGATTTGCAGAAATTTTGAAACCGCCTTCCGATAAATTCGCTGGATTCAATTCACGCAGCTCTTCTTTCACTTTTATGGCATCAATGCAAATCGATAATGCGTTATGCTCTATTCTCTCTGAGATCGATTGCTCTGTTACGATACATTTTAATTGCGAATCCTCAATAATGTATTCAAGCCGCTCTTTGGGATAGTTTGGATCCAGGGGCAAATAGGCTGCGCCTGCTTTCATAATAGCCATTACCGTAACAACCATCTCAAAAGAGCGAGAAAGTTGAACTCCGATAATGGTGTCAGCTTGAACGTTCACCTTAGCCATCAAATATCGTGCTAATCGATTGGCCGATTGATTCAACTCTTGATATGAATAAGAGCAATCGTCAATCCATATTGCTTCTTTACCGGGATGCCGTTGCACGCTCTCTTCAAATCGTTCAATGAGCAGTCGACTTTCATTGCTCTTCGTTGTTACCCCAGATAATTGCGCGCACAGATTTTTCTTCTGAGGTAGCGACATCAATTCCAAATCGCCTATCGCAGAGGTTTCTTCCGACAGTGCGACATTTAAAACTTGAGCAAACATGTCGGTGTACTGCTGGATTCTTGATCGAGTAAAGGTCGCTGACGAAAACTCCCAGTGACATTCAAACAGGCCATTTTGCTCAAAAACTTCTAAATTTAAATCGAACATAATGGACTGCTTTGGAAAGGACATTATCTTACAGCTGCACCCTTCCATAGTAAGATCGGGTATATCATTGTTTTGAAGCACAAACCCTACTTGTACCAAAGGATTGTACTCGGCACTTCGCTTCACATTTAAGTCACTAACCATCTTAGCGAAAGGATAACTTTGATGCTCCAAGACTTGTGAAACATTTGCCGCTGCTGATTGAATGTACTCGCTTACTGATTGCTCATTGTCGATTGTGTAGCGAATAGGGACTAAATTAATAAAACATCCAATTAATGTCTCTAAACGCTCATGGCCGCGATTGGCGACAGGAGTACCAATAACGACATCCGATTCACCGCTGATACGACTTAACAAAAGGGCAAAAATAGCATTTAAAATGACAAAGGGTGTAGTCTCATATCGTTTAGAAAACTTTCGAATTGATTCGCTGATGCTACGATCAAATCGAGTAACCAGAGCGTCTGCAGACATAGCGTTTTGCTCAAGGGTTGTACTTCTCGGCAATTGATGTCTTTCAGGCGCACCTGACAAATACGTTTGCCAAAATTTTGCTAACCGACTGGTAGAATCGAATTGTTGGTCGCTGCGCTGCCAGGTTGCATAATCCGTGTATTCAATCGGCAGTCCAGGTAGCTCTTCTAGCGACAATCCGTTATACATCAGCTCAAATTCCTTCATCAAAACTCCCAACGACCATCCATCCGAAGCAATATGATGAAGTAATATTTGTATTCGCAACGACTGTTCATTTTCAACTAGCATCGATACTTTAATTGAGGGCGAACTGCGCAAATCAATTCCTTCTACAGACATTTTCTCGCGTCGTGACTGACACCAAGAATCAAAGGTCTGAGACTTCTGAGCTGCAAAGTATTCTACATCAACAGAAAAACTTTCTGTTGGCAGCACAAATTGGATCAACTGACCGTTCTCTTCTTGATAACGTGTTCTTAGAACCGCATGCCGCTCAACTAATTTTTCAAACGAACGCTTAATTCTTTCCTTATCGTATTTACCCAAAACAGCAAGTTCGCGATAGAATAAATAGGCATCTGATTGTTGCGTAACAATATCCGACAGCCAAATCTGTTCTTGATTGAACGATACTTCCCCTTTACCCATACCCTTTCTCAGAGCGCGAAAGTCGATAGAGTCCGATTTAGGATTACTTTGACTCAGTTGCTCTAGCAACTTAGGTTTATATTGCTTTATCAGTTCAACAACCTCTGAAGTCAAAACGCCCTTAGGAGCGTTAACTTTCAGCTGCCCCTGCAACAATTCAAAACGTATATTAAGCTGTTGGCATTGCTGCAAAAAACTTGAGTAAGACATGATTATTTCCTAAAGGCTCGCTATTGTGTCATTCTTAGAATTAGTAGACTGAGTCTCTGTATTCTCAACGATGTTTTTCAGTTGACCATCTTCCATGTAAATCACACGATCTGCACAGTAGAAGTATCGATCATCATGCGTTATTGCTATTACCAACTTACCTCTGGCCTTTAGCTGTGGTAACACTTCTGTGTAGAAAAGATCTTTAAATCCTGGGTCTTGGTCGGCGGCCCACTCGTCGAAAATATAGATCTCTCGCTCTTCCATTAAAGCAACCAGTAATGCAAGCCGTCGCCTTTGACCGTCAGAAAGTCGTGTCGTACTGAATCGACCATCCACAAAACTGGTCTTCTTATTCAACCCTAAAGTAACCAGGTAACTTTCAATTTGCTCTTTCTGCTCATCGGATAAATCAGCATAGACCTTACTGAATAAGTAGTAATTCGAGTAGATCACACCAATTTTCTTTCTCGCTTGCTCAATATTCTCGGAATTTACTGGTACGTTATCGAATGAAACCACACCATTTGACGGATAGTAATGCAGTGATAAAATCTTACTCAGTGTCGACTTTCCGGATCCGTTTCCACCAACAATAAAATTTATTTGTGAGCGCTTAAAAGCTAAAGAGACAGGCTTAAGCGCAAAGCCATCTGCCGACTCTGAGTGATATTTATATTCCACACCCTCTGCTTTATAAGTACTCCATGTATTAATTGCTGCACCAGACGAACCGGTGTTTTCTTCAGGAATCTGCGATAATTCATTGATTCTCTGGAGAGCAACACGCCCCATATTCATATACTGAAGTCTGCCAAGAATATTGGCAACTGGGCCCGCGATATAGATCAAAGAAATAACTATGGCAAACATATCAACTTGGGCAGGTGCAAGAAATGATGGCGGCGTAAATACTAAGAAGCCGATGACAAATAAGGAAAACAAGTCACTAAAGTTACCCGCCGAGTGAAATATAGCATCGCCTTGCTTCTCTAAAAGAATAGAATGCTGTTGCGGACGTACAATTTCTTCCTTAAGGAAACGGCGCTGCTTCTCCTTATTTAATCTAAGCTCGTAGGCCCCAAGAATAATCCCTCGTATACCTTCTTGTATTACATCTTTGAAATCTCGAGAACGATTATAAAGCCTTCTTGCAATAGTTATCGGTACCTGAAATACAGCCACTCCGATAACTATGCAAAGAATAACCGTAAGGAATATCTTAACGTTTAAAACCGCAAGAAAACCAAGCACGCCGACGATGGTTACCGAGGACACAACAATCATAGGCAATGAGATAGCCGCTTGTGTTAGATGATTGATGTCTTCGGTCAACAAGTTGATCAATCGTGCAAAACCAACGCTTTCGATGTCCTGAATTTTTGAGTTACTTATTTTATTCGCTAGATTGATCTTAATATCTGAGATGGTTGATTTGGCGATATTATTAACCAAGATCACTGACGACGCTTTTGAGAGTAAAATAAAAAATACAACGCTGAAAAACACCAGAGGAACGCTGTCACTAGCAATCGCTGTGCCGAGAAAAAACATTGCTTCTGCATTACTCTTTAACTCGATTCCGCCAACTAAAAAGGGAATAACTAAACTATAGGCAGCTCCAGAGCTGGCACCAATGACAATTGAGAAAGCAAGTAAAACTGGCGATCGCTTAAACATTAATCGAATTAACGATCCTGATATTTCAAACTTCGATGTCATAATTGATAAATCCCTTTACAATACCAGCTCATCCGATTCGTCACTTTTGACATCAGAGTTGGGCTGCAACGAATCGAGCAACTTTAAGCTCACTTGCTCATCGATGAGAGCCGCGCACTCCCGAATCGTTGGTGACTGGAAAACTTTTACCAACGCAATATCAATGTCAAACTCAGTTCGAACACGTGAAATAAGTTTGGTTGCTAGCAGCGAATGACCTCCTATCTCGAAGAAGTTGGCATCAATGCTGATGTTTTCCTGTGGTAAAACCGCTTGCCACAATGCATGAAGCCGCTTTTCCGTTTCCGTCTCAGGATGCGACATACTTTGCTCAAATGTTGGTGTTGGCAACAGTTTTCGATCCAGTTTCCCATTAGGGTTTTTCGGCAACTGCTCGAGATTTTGATAAACCGAAGGACGCATATAGTCTGGTAATGAGCCTTTAACAGTTTCTTTCAACGCCTCCGTAATATTATCGGTTGCCTCTTTATTGGTTGTATAATATAGAGCTAAACAAGGCCCTGTTGACAACTCGAAAACATGAGCGATCGCTTCTACTATGCCTTTAACACCACAAGCGATTGCCTCTATTTCCCCCAGCTCAATCCTTACGCCCCTTAAGCTAACCTGATTATCTGAACGGCCTAAAAATTCGATGATTCCATTACTCAACAGACGTCCAACATCGCCGGTACGATAGATTCGCTCACCTGCAATATAAGGATTGTCAAAAAACCGCTTATGCGTTTCAGACGTGTTATTTATGTATCCATTGGCAAGCGAAGGTCCACCAATATATATCTCACCGCTAACCCCTTGAGGCTGGCGTTTTAGACTGTCACTCAATAAGTAGAAACGCGCATTTTTGTTCGGTGAACCAATACAATGATTGATTTCTTGCTCAGTAGAAGGAGAGTAAGAACTACTGACTACTGCAGCTTCAGTCATTCCATACAGCTCTCTGACTTCAACATCACTTCGCCAGCTCATCAAATCTTTTAATAATTTATCAGGAACCGGTTCGCCTCCTACTAACAACAGCCGCAAGTTTGGGTAACAATCTTGAGCATTCGTTCTAACTTGGTCGAACCATTGACGCATTAAGCTGGGCACTGCATGCAAAACCGTTACTTGATCCGTGGCTTCGATAAGAGTGTCCAGGTCTGTCACTTGGTGTTTGTCCACTAAGGAAACTTGACCACCACTTATCAAGGGCAACAAGATTTCTAATAGCGAAACACCAAATGCCTGAGACCCTATGGTTGGCATAATGTCAGAGTGATTAATTCTCAAGCTATCTTGATTGGCGACCAGTGAATAGAAAAGACTTCGATGAGAAACCTCAACACCTTTTGGTAAGCCGGTCGAGCCCGAGGTAAAAATGATATACGCAGCTGAGTCAACTGATACCGGGTTAGGCTGACTGTCTTCTTTAACTCTTAAGTTATCGATATCGAGACAATTGAACTTATCTTCCAGACGAGTTCCGCTCAAGGTTTTCTGATTACTGAGAATCACCGAAACATTCGCCTGCTCTATCATATTAGCGATTCGAGTCTCAGGATAATTAGGATCGATTGGAACATAGACATAGCCATCTCGCATGATTGCTAACATAGCTATTACCAGTTGCTGAGAGCGGTTCATGCACACACCAATACGACTACCTGGTGAGTAACTCTCTCTTAGATAATTGCTTAGTGAGCCTACTTGCTGCATTAGTTCGGCATAGGTCAGGCAGAAATCAGGAGCCTTCAAGGCAATGGCTTCGGGATGAGTTTTTGCCTGGGCATCAATCAAATTGACTACATTCGTTGGTTGCGGGAACGTAGAAATATCAATTGCTTCACAAGGATGTGGTAAGGGTTCTAATTCGACCGCTTGAACTAGCGCTTTAGGGTTAGTAACCAGTTGCTCAATAAGTACCTTGAGGCACTGGTTAAATCGGTCTATAGATTCAGGTTTAAATAACGCGGTCTGGAACTCCCAATCTAGAGTAAAGCAACCATTGAGAAAGCTCACGTGCAAAGCCAAATCAAATTTTGACACCGCTTGTTGATTATTCACGTACTCGATATCTACATTATCCAGTTCTAGACGATTAGCGTGTGCCTCTTGAAATACCAACATTGTTTGAATCAAAGGATTGTAGGCTGAGCTTCGATTTGGCGCTACATCATCCACGAGTAAATCAAATGGGTAACCAAGATGTTTCTGATTTGATGCGTTTAAAATTTTCGCTGCATCTATCAACTGCTCGAAACTCATCGACGACTCGACTGAATAACGAAGTGGAATGGTATTCACGAATAACCCAACAGACTGCACAAATACATTCGGATGTCGATTCGCAACCGCCGTACCAAAAACAATGTCCGACTGGTTAGATAGGCGAGATAATAAGCTGCTGTATAAAACTTGAAATACGATAAATGGCGTGGTTTCATAATTTGCAGCGATTGATTTTAAATTTTGAGTCAATTGCGTACTTAATTGAAAGCGCAGTGTCTTACCTTCGTGTTGCTGCTGCGCTGGTCGTGCATGATCAAGCGGTAAACTATGAACCTCCGGCACATCGGACATCAACGTTTGCCAATAGTGTTTAGCGGCACTACAAGCGTCACTCACCAACCATTTTTCTTGCCAAGCAACGTAATCGGTGTATTGATACCGAGATGTCTCGATCGGCTCACTCGCCCCATTTGAGAAAAAACCATAAGCGGATTGAAGTTCGTCAAGAATTACTCCGGCACTCCAACCATCAGCAGCGATATGATGAATATTAATGCTCAGAACACAGTCTGATTCGTTCAATCGTAATAGTTTTACGCGGATTGGCCAATCTCTGGTTAGATCAAACTGGCGATCTCTATCTTCGCACAAAATACGATTAATCTCAGATTCGGAGCATCTTAAAACCTTAAAAATTCCTTGAAGATTGAAATCAGGCAGTGACTGGTGAATTTTCTGGCTATACCCATTTTCGTTCTGCTGGTAGGTGGTTCTTAATATTTCATGATTTTCAACCAGCTGAAGAAACGCTCTCTCCAAAGCAGACTCATTCAAATCACCTTTGATTCGATAAGCCAGAGGAATGTTGTAATAACCGCCGGATTCTGACATTGACTCCAAAAACAACATTCTCTGCTGCGCCAATGAAGTTTCAGACGTGTACTCACTTCCATTTCGAGATGTTTTTACAACCAAGTCATCATCATTACCACTCATTGTTTTAAGCAGCTCGATCAATGCAGTCTTTTGTTGGCGTATTTGCTCGATTAAACTATCAGAAAGGTCAACCTCTCCGACTTCTAAATGCAGCTGTCCATTTTCTAAAACAAGTCTGGCATCGTTCTGGTACACACGATTTAATATATCTAAAGCACTCATAGAGTTATTCTTCTTTTCTTTTCTTCAGGCTTGGAAGCGAGCTCTCGATGTTTACGCCGAACATCAATGTAACGAGACATCTCTTTTATTGTTGGAAAATTCAACAACACTTCCATATCCAGGGACGTATCTGCATATAAAGATTCAATTTTCGCTGAAATCTGAATTGCTGTAACAGAATCTCCCCCGATGTCAAAGAAGTTATCCTCCGTACTGATAAGCTCCAAGTTCATACATTCCTTCCAGATTTTAAGAAGCTGTTGCTCCGTTTCTGTTTCTGGCGCGATGATGGCTCGATTCTGCTCGTTAGTTGATTGACCGACTGGCGAAAATTCGTTATTCAACAACATCTGTTTCGTTTGTCGCCTTTGAATTTTACCGCTTGAGGTCATCGGTATCGCATAAGGTTTCAACAAAACCACACGATCGACCTGAACGCCATGATCGGAACGAACAGCTTGGCGAATGTTGGCGACAACGCTTTCAACATTCACCTTACGAAATGCTTCTCTTTTTAATTCTGCTACAACCACCAAGGACTCAACACCTTTTTCGGAAACAGAAAAAGCGGCTACTTGTCCACGTCGAATGGCTGGCTCTGACTTTTCAGTCGACAACTCAATGTCTTGGGGATAATAGTTTTTTCCATTCAATATAATTAGATCTTTTATCCGTCCAGTAATGTAAAGCTCCCCATCGACAATGGTTCCTAAATCTCCCGTTCTTAAGTAACCTGCTTCACCGTTCAATGGTTGATTAAATACCGACCGATTAAGCTCATCCATTTGCCAATAACCTGGTGAGACACTGGGTCCACGAAACCAAACCTCGCCGACCTCTCCTTCGCACTTTTCGATCAGGCTCTCAGGGTCAACCACTCGAAATTCATGAGGTTCCGGAGACCGACCACATCCGATAATGTAAGTAGAGTCGTCACTTGATTCATCACACAAAGCTACTTTGTGTTGAGCCAATTGTTGTTTAGAAACCGACAGAATTTTAGGTAATTCATCGACACAGCCACCAGAAATCAAAACCGTTGCCTCAGCCATACCGTAGCCAGGATAGAATGTTTCTGGCTTGAATCCATATTGATTGAATCGAGCAGTGAAGTGCTTCAAAGTCTCGGCCCGAACCGGCTCTGCAGCATTGTAAGCGACCCGCCAGCTACTTAAGTCAATCCCCACCAACTTTTCTTCAGAAATTTTGCTTATACACAAGTCAAAGGCAAAATTTGGTGCTCCACACAACGTACCTTTGTATTTAGAAATGGCTTTAAACCAATTCACGGGCTCGCGTATAAACGTCGCGGGAGCCATAAGTACCGAAGTAGCATCTAGATAAATGGGCAATAAAATCGCGGTCACTAAGCCTAAATCATGAAATTGTGGCAGCCAATTGACAAATACATCTTTCGAATGAGACGTCGAGGTTGTAATAAGGTGCTCACAATTACTGATTATGTTCTGATGAGTTATCATCACACCTTTCGGCACACCGGTAGAACCCGATGTGTACTGTAAAAACGCCACCATATCCAGCTCAGGTTCAAAACCATCATCTAAACGATGCTCCACATTTAGCAGGTCGGTAGCCACAAATTCCAATGAATAGTTCTGCTTGTTCTCTGCGTCCCAACAACCTTTTATAACATCGATTTCAGAATTTACCGTCAATGCAATTTCAGCCCGACAACTTTCCGTGACTTTAAAAATTCTATCGGACTTTTTGTTTTTTCTTGGCGGATACAAAGGAACAGCGATAACACCAGCCATCAAACAACCATAGAAAGCCACAATGTAATCAATGCCAGGAGGATATAGAAGAAGTACACGATCGCCCGGATTACAACGCTGACTAAGATAACCCGCAATCTCATCCACTCGATTGAACAACTCACGATTGGTCAAATCTTTTGGTGAAAGATCGACGTCGTCTAAAAAGCGATACGCTAAGCCACTGGGATTATTTATTGCATTCTCTCGAATATAACTAACGATGGTTCGACTCACGATTTAACTCCACTAATAGGCTTCTGCAGCTTCAAGTTGCTCAAACAAACTTTGAATATTATTTTTTTCAAATCCTGCACTTTTTTCTACGCGTTTAATGAATTCGAACATCATGCCGGAGTTTTTATCACGCTTGGTAAAGATCTGAATTAGGTTTTCACCGTTAATCAGATTGGTTGAAAACTGAACACCTGAGTTACGCAGTTTTTCCGTCACACCCTCAATATCCTGAACGTCGATGGCGATATGTTGAACCCCAGGACCGTATGCATCAATGTAACGAGATACCTGAGAGTTTTTTTCAGTCCCTTGAACCAATACAATTGAGAATCCGCCAGCACATAATTCAGCCGATCTCATACCAGAGAACTCTCCTGTCACTTCACGTTGCTGCAGCAATTCAAAGCCAAATACAGACTCGTACAAGAATAACGCCTCGTCTAAATCTCTTACCGCAATTGCTACGTGATCTATTCTGGCTTTATGCCCTAGAAATTTTTTCATGTTTTTACTCCAGTTAATTATTTTCTCGGCTCAGTCTTCCGCATCACCGACTCGCTCCCACCGATACGTCCAGGAAATCCCCATATAATCTTGATCAACTATTCCGAAGGGTCCGCCCCAAACATTCGCATCGTATTTTGCCTGTAGTTTGTTACCGTTTTTATGCAAAAATTTTAACTTCCTGATATGCGCAAAGGAGATGTTGCTATCCGTAGATTGCAGATCCTCAAACCTGTTGTAGCAATCTTCATAGGTCGGAACTTCGACATTTGCGTTTGTCAGACACTCATAGCCAACCAGCTCACCATCGTCATTGATGAACCAGTAACCGGCTACTCCCGGCGCATTCGTTTCAATGGTAAAATCACTGTTAAAATCAATTAATACCTTCTGCCATCCGTTGTTGCTTAAAAACTCAAAGCGTCCGGGAACCAAGTCACTTAGGTTGTCTACACTGCCATCCTGAATAAAGTCGTGAACATAAAAATATGGCGCTTCATCCAGTGGAATATGCTTTTGCACTACCGAAAAGCCGCCTAGAATTTCTTTGAGGAATATCAGCTCAATTTTATAACCATCGTCCATCTCAATTGTAACAACGTCGTCGCTTGTTCTACTCCAAACGAAAGATTTAGACTGAGTGTACCTGTCTTCATACAAGTCTTTGTACAGCAGTTGACCTCGTGTCTCTGTCTCAAAAACGATTTCGTTAGTTGCGCCACCATTCACTAAGTCGTCATCGAACTGATCAATAAAAAAAGAATAAAACCGCTGTCCAGGAAGAATCGTGACATCGGTAAACCGACTCGTGCTTAAGTTGAAAATCTTAGAATGTCGCTCAAACTGTCTCACGTCTTCATTAACATCAGATGCTGAAATGCCATCAGGCAAAATAATCTCGCGTCTAATTTCATAGCTCAGAAGAAAGTTATTTTGAGTCAAAGAGTGCAACTGCACTTTGTCATACCAAGTTTTCACATCCAGTTCTTGATAGCCTATACCATCGATAAAATAGGTCTCAGACTCAACGATGTTATAGCTGCTCACGGGCTGAAGAGTAACCGCAAACTGTGGCGTGGTATTTTTGTTCCAATGAAAGCCTACAGGCGCATCCAAATAGTTCAGGGAAATCATAGTTTGATTAGAAGTCGACTCGCCGAGAATCGGAGTATCAAACCTTTCGTTTACAGGAACTAAAAAGAATTTTTGTGTGTCGGCAAGACCCGCTTCAAACGATTTTCGTTGGTATACAGCAGACTCCTCGAGATCCACAATACCATCGAGGTCTGTGTCGATTAAGACATCCCATGTCGCTCGGTTTCTCGAGTCGCCATTAACTACAATCGATCCCACTTTGGAGACAGGACATCGATTAATTGGACGGATGGCACAGAATTTGTCAACGATGGTCATCGAAATTACACCAGAGCGGTCGATGGTCCAGTAAAATAAGTCCATGACACGACCATTCTCAATTATGCGACCCGTTTGTAACCCTGGTACCGACAAACCATCGATACCGCTCCAATAAAATTCGAAATTCCTGACGCCTTGGTCTGGCTGCCATAGGCCCATTAGGTCAAGAATTTGATCTTGTTGAGCTTCCAGCTCTTGGTTAACCATTTCTTCGTTGCTAATTTCAGTCTCCGATTGGCAACCGACTAAAAAGCACCCCAGCATTAGCAACACGAAGGTCCAGACGCGCTTTAAATTCAGGGAGTAAGCTATGAACATGTTGACGCTCCGGGCAATGTTAGTTTATCGAGATGAGTCAAACTGTTTTCGTCAAGCTGTCCGGTAATTTGTTGCAATCGTAAGGAGGCGATATGAAATTGGTAACGCGCCTCGACAAAACGACGTTTGGACGCATACAGAGCAGTTTGAGCGTCTATTAGATCTTGCACATTGATTAAGCCCGATAAATATTCATCTTTCGCAGCGCTCAATGAGTCTTGACGAGAAAAGACAGCACGCTTGCTCGCTCTCAAAGCGGCTAATCCAGAAGAGTAACCAGAAAAGCTTGCAGTTACGGCCTGTAAGACTTGCCGCTTCACTAATGTTAAAGTTTGCTTTAATTTACTCAACTCTAACTGTGCCTGTTTGGCCTGAGCCGATATTCTTCCACCACTGTATAACGGCAAAGTGACCGAAAGGGAGATAGACCAACCATCCTGATAAAGCGTATCAGGAACATTAAAGTCAAACTGCCTTTCCATATCCATATCGGAATAACTTACTTGGCCATAAACTTTGGGTAAATGATTTGCTTGCAGCGCCTGTCGTGTTGACTCGGCTTGATGAATTCCCGCTTGCACAACTTGCAAATCCAGATTTCCATTCAACGCGGCATTTTTCCAGTATTCCAATGACTCCAAGGTATGACCCGTTATCGACTTTTCTAAACAAAATCGTCCTGAAACATCCGAAATAGTATGCCCGGTAAAAACACTCAATCGATTTTTTAAAACCAAAACCTCATTTTCAGCAGCAATTCTCTCGACAACGGACGCATCATAAAATGCAACGGCTTCTTTCAACTCCGGAACACGGGCCAAACCAAGCTTTACACGACTTTTAATCAACTCCAGATTATTCTTAAAAGTTAACTCGGTATGTTTAATGGATTTTAAATTTTCTTCAGCTCGTATTATGTTCAAGTAGGCTTCGGCCACATCAAACTTTAAATCAAGCTCAGTCTTTGCACTGTTTAATTTTGCTCGGCGAGCGGAATGCTTACTGCTTTCCAAAGCCTTCGAAACAGTACGATCATAGATTGCCTGAGTTGCAGAAATCGAATAACGAACGCCCGATAGATCAGTTACTCGCTCGCGAGATATCGAAAATGGATTGGATGAGTTGGGATACTGACTGGTTCTGGTATGAGATATGTCTGAAGACAAGTTCACTTGAGGCAACATTAAGGAACGATTAGAGTTCACAACTTCATTGGCAACCTCAATATCTAACGAAGCGACTTTCATCTGCACGTCATTCGCTTTTGATCGTTTGTAGATATCAAGCAATCCTTCAGCTTGGCACAATACTGGATATTGCAAGAGCAATATCAACAATAACCATCCTCTCAATTTTTGCTACCTTTGTAGTTATTTTTGTTCCATGTTAATCGTCTTTTATGACAGCGCGCGGATACTAGCACGAGATTTTTAAAGCAGACAATCACACAAAATGAGATTTAAAATCGCTGTAAAATGAAGTGATTCATCATATTCAAATCAATAATCTCTAATTGAGCTTTGCAATTTTGAGATTGATTGTTTTTCAAACAATTTAATTTCACTTTTATTTTTAAACGAGATTATTTTTATTGGCTTTTGAGTTCATTTTGCACTCGCAGCAGAACAAGCACATGATTTTTCTGTAATCATTCATCATCGCGATTCCAAATCAATTGATCTGAATCGTTAGCTCATAGATAATTCGCGCAAATTTTTGAATAAGAAGAATTTGTTTTGAGTTTGAGTCGATGGTTACATTACCCAAAGGTAAACCCCAAGGCTAATTTAACGCTTGTTTGTTTTCCCTACGCAGGTGGAAACAGTTCGACCTACTTTCACTGGCAATCGTTACTTAGTGAAGAAGTCGAACTGGCTCTTATCCAACCGCCAGGACGAGCCAGCCGAATTTTTGAGCCAGCGATTGATGAGCATGAAGTTTATCTGGATCAGATATACCTTGCCCTGAGTGAAAAGATTGACAAACCCTTTGCTATCTTTGGCCACAGCATGGGAAGCCGGATTGGATTCGAGTTAGCAAAACGATTATCAACGCATACGTTTCCTTTGGTCCATCTGTTCGCCTCTGCCAGTCGCGCAGCGCACTTAAACCTAACTCACTCTTTGATGCATCAACTTCCGGACAATGAGTTTATCGAGTCAATAAAGCGACTTGGAGCTGCAAGCTCTGAACTATTGGATAATGCAGAACTACTGGAATTGTACCTACCCACGCTTCGCGCCGATTTTAAAATTGCAGAAACTTATATAGCCGACGCAGGTAGCTTTCTCGATGTGCCCATCACCGTCCTAAATGGCAGCCTTGACACCATTGAATGGGAGAGTTTGCTTGCATGGAAAGAGCTGACAAAACGCACTATGAATATAGAGACTTTGCCGGGAGGTCATTTATTCATCGATAATCAGGCGGCGGCGATTACCAAGATAATTAACCAACAACTGGTCACCTCATCGTTAAATCATTTGAATTACGAGCACTAATCAGAGATGTTAAACAGAGGGCCGGTATCTTTTGCTGAAGAGTTCCTACGATCAATAGATACCTGTCCGTTGGAAGCAGATAATTCGTTGTATTTAACTTCTCTTAAGTTTGATACGCAATTCTACAACGACAAGCTATTCCAACGGTTTAATATTGGCCCTAATCAAGAGTTTGAAAGCAGCGTCCAAAAGCGTAAAGCCGAGTTTTTATCAGGTCGATTGGCCGCAAAATTAGCTTCTGAAAAGTTAGGATTCGTGCAGACTCAAGTTACCCAAGGAAACAATAGAGAGCCTATTTTTCCACCAGGACTGAAGGGCTCTATTTCACACACTGATTCGACCGCCCATGCCATTGTAGGTCATGCTAATCGTTATGCGTTTTTGGGCATTGATGCCGAAGCTAAACTACCCACCGAACAGATTAATCAAATCGCCAGTTTAATAATTTCAAGCGATGAAGAAGATTTGCTCAAACAGTTTGACGATTACAACACGATGTTTACCTTGGTCTTTTCTGCTAAAGAGTGTTTGTTTAAGGCTCTTTACCCCTACGTGAAACAATATTTCGACTTTCTTGACGCCAAAATCGATACCATTTGTATGCATTCAAAATCGATCACCTTAAGCCTAACATGCTCACTTAGTGAGCAGCTACCACAGGGCTTCAAGCAAACCATAAACTTCAAGTGCGACCAGACACCTTATCTATGTTGGCTGGCGTGCCCAGCTAACATAGATAAGGTTTGAGCAATACCTCATTGTCTCAAAGACGACTTGTCCCCAGAAAACGTTGATAAGCCTGTGGATAAAATCGAAAGTCGGCCTATTCACGGTCAATATCGCAGGGTGTTATTTTTCAACCAGCACATTTATTCAACAACGGGGATACGTAATACTGAATCGGCACCCGATTTAAATTTGAAGGCGACCGAATAAGGAAGAATGGTCGGCACCGCGTACAAAGGATCAACCGTATCGAAAGCAATGGCTATTTTATGTCCAGCTGGTACATCGTATGCGGTGGCTACCATCTCCCAATCAACCTTTATTGTTTGGTGCGCCGATGCTCCGTATTGGGTCATCGGGCCATGGGTGATTAATGTGCCGACACCATTGGGTGCCAAATCATAAAGATAAGCATTGATCTGGAATTGACCTGACGTTGGTTTCATAAACACCGTCAACTCGGGAATACCCCTTATTTTTAACGTCCGGGTGACGGGCGATGATTTAAATACAATTCCATTGGCGCGGCTTATTAAATTGACGGGAGTCTTCACCGGAACGTTCAAGTGCGCATCCAAAATTTCTGAAACCAGTGGAATCCCGGTCGTCGCCAAGGTGTCTAAACCACTGTAAATTCGGTTGGTTTTGCGCCACCATGGGCGGTAAGGTGATTGTCTTAGCTTGCCGTTAGTGAACAAACCTCTTGCTTCTAGGAAAAAGGTTTGTTCATGCTGAGACACGGGTGGCCATTGTGAAAATTCATGCCGCTGCTTGGTCCGACTCACCTCCATGGTCACTGAAGGATCATTCATTATGCCGTTTTGCTCCCCCTTCAGCCAATAGTCAAACCAGCGATGGGTGTTGCCCCAGGTGTAATTCTCTAATCCGATCAATCCAAAACCTTCAGCGCTGGCGTGCGTGCCTTGATTCAGGTCGAGACGTTTCGGAACCGTCAGTTTTTGATACAGCTTTAAAATATTGTTCGGCTGAAATAGGTTATCACCAAAATTATTAGCCAGATACACAGGCGCATTTCGCTCATTGATCATATTAACCGCATTAGACACGGAGCGTTGCTCGGCCCATTCTAGCGTTGAGGCGATGTTCTGGTGAAAAATCAAGTTGACGTAATTTCGGCTGATTGCCGGCTCCAACGTTGCGGTTATCCAGCCACTGCTGACCAACAGGAATCCCCAAAACATTCGTGGAGTTTCGTGTTGATACAATGACTCTGTCAGGGAACCCCAGGTACTCATTGCGACAGCTGTTTTTATTCGGGCGTCGTGCGCCAGTCCCATCAAACTGATCCCCGAACCGTAGGAAATTCCGCTAATGCCAATATTGTCCGGATCAACCTGAGTATTCGCAATCAGCCAATCGACCACCGCTGACAAATCGGCCATGTCGTTTTCGCCGGCGACATTAACCTGCCCTCCGGAGCAGCCCCATCCTCGCGCACTGTAACTTAAAACCAGATAACCTTTTTCGGCAAATTGGCGGGCTTGAATCAAATACTCGTGCTCATCGAGCACCCAACTGTTGACAAAAATGATGGCCGGAAAAGCCGATTCATCATGCTTTATGGGAGTGAAGAGGTTGGCGGCAATCTCTGTTCCGTCATAGGATGAGATCACAACATCATCGTCAAACGAATAGTTACCTGCCGGAAAACTGGGCAACTCGAAACAAATATTAGCTTTCGATAACGATGGATAAACAATGACAAATAGCCAAATTGCAGCCATAAATAAGGAAGTCTTTTTCATGGTTTGGTCCTATTAAGATTTTAATTATTGGTTTTTATCTGGTACGACCTACAACCAGGGAAGAAACAGGCTAGTACAACAAGACCAATTATTCATCAGGCATCCATTGTTAGTTTGAGATATATGCCGCATTGAGGTGCACAATTTGCACATTAATTGAGCAATGCTTTAATTTGGTTCAATTGGGCGACAATTATCGAATTACGAGATATTATTAGGTGACACCGTTAAGTTTTGATTGCCGCCGTGTTTTAATTGTCCGGCGCTTAAAAGTTGACAGGGCTAAACTTTAAATGGTGAGTAATTGAATGCAAGGGCGCTACCCTACTTATGTACCTCAAGTTCAAAGGTGATAATGAGTAGGCCTGTGCAATCGCTCTCAAGGTATACAAACACCGGGTAATGAGCACATTGATTAACGAAAACGGGTAATCGAATTTTACATGGTATTTTACTATCGCAAGCGCTTGATCATTACCATCAGTTTATTGTTGGTTGCTGGTTTTCTGATCACCAGCTTATCGACTTATTACGTATCACTGCTTGCGTTACGCGATCAGATCACGCAGAACGAATTGCCCATCACCAGCAATACAATACATTCGGAATTTCAAAAGCACCTTCAAAAGCCGCAATACATAGCATCAACCATGGCCCACAACACTTTTGTTCTCGACTGGGCGGCCCAACAAGAACCCAGCGCCGATAGCATGTACCGATATTTGAAAAAAATTCAGCACACCTACAACACGGTGTCTTCTTTTTACGTATCCACAGAATCACAACGTTATTACCACTCATCGGAACAAAACCAATATGTGCGTAAAGAGAATCCCGTTGACCAGTGGTATTTTAACTTTATTAAGCGCGACGTTCCGTTTGAGGTCAATATTAATGAGGACGGAATGAACAACGACGTCCTAACAGTTTTTGTAAACTACAAAGTGTTCAACACACAAGGCGAGTTTATCGGAGTCACTGGCGTTGGCGTTTCGATTGACAATATAGAAAAGCTGCTCATCGATTTTCAACAGAAGTACGGCCAGAACATTTACGTCACGGATATCCAGGGCAACGTAAAAATCAACAGCGCACCCGACCGCTCGTATAACAAAAACATTCAGCAAGTGATCACCACAAACTCTTCGATGGACGACTTAAAAAAGAAGGTAAATCAACAGCTGTCTTACGTAAGGGATGGTGAACAATTCCACATTAATATTCGACACATGCCCCAGTTTGACTGGTATTTATTTGTCGAGCAGTCTGAAGAGGTCATTGTCCGGGAGCTATTCGAAACGCTGGTGATCAATCTGCTTATCTATTTTGTAATTGCTTTAATCGTCTTGCTCAGTACCAATTACGTTTTAAACGCCTATCAGAGAAAACTAGAAAAGCTAGCCGTCACCGACAAATTGACAGGTCTGTACAACCGAGAAGCCTTCGACCTTTTGATTCAACAAAAAATTGCTGAAAGCCGTCGTGAAAAGCGACCAATTTGTCTTGCCATAATTGATATCGATCACTTCAAAACCATTAATGACCGGTTCGGCCATTTGGTTGGTGATAAAGTTTTACAAGAATTGTCAGAACACCTACGCCAATCAACTCGACAGGCCGACGTTCTATGTCGCTGGGGCGGTGAAGAATTTGTTTTATTGCTTAGCGGTTGTGATTTGGCTCATGGAGCAGACGTTACAGAAGATCTGAGATTATCAATCGGCGAACTGCGGGTACAAACAGACGATGGACAAACGATAACCTTCACGGCAAGCGCCGGAATCGCAACACTCAAAGAAGACGATGACATTACCCGTTTAATGAAGCGAGCCGATGACGCTTTGTACCAGGCAAAAAAAGCAGGACGAAACCAACTTATACTTGCCTGATACAATGCGTTTAAAAAAGCTCAACAATAGCTACTGAGCCTCTCCCCTTAAAGTAACGCCTGAATAACTTCGATATGCCCGAATACTGAAATACCAAGTGCCTGCCTGAGGATTACTAAAGGTACAGGTTTCATTATTCCCATTGTAATATGGACGGCAGTCATAGTTCGAACGCGTGGGCTGAGCACCAAACCGAACGTACAAATCAGCATCGCCCGAACCTCCAGAAATACGGCCGATCAACTCTTGCATACCATCGGGTACCTCCATGGTGTAATGCCTCCAGCTGCCGCGACTGCCAGACAGGTTCACTTCTTCAAAGCTTACACCTCCCACTGTTTCGGTATAGTCTGCAACTAACTCAACACCACTGAAAGCGTTGTAAGCCTTTAACATCACATAATATCGACCGGTCTGAGCCGAACTGAAATTACAGGTCTCTGAATTTCCATTCAGGTAAGGTCGACAGTCGTAATCATTGGTTGTTGGTGGCTCACCAAACTTAACATAAAGGTCGGCGTCGCCCGTGCCTTTTGACATATTGAAGGATACGGATCTTGCTTCTGCTGGAACATCAAAATAGAAGTCCAGTTCACCATCAATCGACGAAGACAAATTACTCACCGGAATCCCTTTAGTCAGGCGTCCGTCGCCCGCGTTGCTCACTGAGACTTGTTGTGAATTATCACCGGTTTTGCCATCGTTATCGGTTACCGTTAAAGTAACCGTATAGTCTCCAGCAATCGCGTAGTTATGAACAGGGTTGGTTTCCGAGCTTTGCGTTCCATCGCCGAAAGACCAATGCCGGCTAACAATGGTGCCATCGCTGTCATAGCTGGTGTCGGTAAAAGTGACCTCCAATCCATTTCGGACGTAATTGAAACTGGCCACCGGATCGCCAGTCGGCTGTTGATTGTCACCGGTTGGAATTTGATTATTAAAATGGCTAGCGACTTGCGGCCAAATTCGATTGATCAAAACCCCCTGATTGGGGCAGCCGCCAAAATGATGAAGAGCAATCACATTATTCGAACTCGCCGCTAGAACTGGAGAACCCGAGCTTCCTCCCGTAGTATCGCAATAATATCCCATATCGGTATCGGTACCACGACCGTTCACTTCGGTTTGATCCACACGGCACAAACCGCCGGAATTTTGATCACTTTCAATGGCAAGCTCTTTGGGGTTTCCTGCGCCGTGCTGCGCGATATAGATTCGTTCTTGACTGAGCGCACTACGCACGTCCAATCCGAAATGCCCATAAGACGAAATTTGTTCAAAGTTATTGACCGAAAATAACGTGTAATCGAGTTCATAATCGGTGGCTATCAACGACGCTCCGGTTACGATTTCTGTTCCGGCAAGCGTATTGCCGCCGCAAGAAGTGTGCTGATAGTTAAACCAGACTTCGGTGTTGGCAATGCCCGATGCTGAGGCAACGCAGTGATTATTGGTAAACATATGATTACCATTACCAACTCGCCAACCGGTACATAACCCGGATCCATTCATTAATAACCGGGCGACCGGTCGAGTGCGTTCAAACTCCGTAGGGTGCGAAGTCGACCAGCATTGAACATCACGCCTTTCGTTGACACCACATGTCGATAAAGATTGCGGCGAATCACTTTGCTGGTTGAACATAATCTCGTCCAATTCCTGTTGCGGTATTCCTTCCATATAAGAATCAATTTCTACATAAAACGACTGCGGCACAACCGTTGGCATGATGACTTCAACGATGGCCGTATCACCAATAATGGACAAAGCGGAAAAAGAGTGAATGCCATCATCACCAGGCTGTCTGGTCGATAAAGACGAATCAGCACCACCGTAACGGTGAACTTGTGAACCGCTCTTGTTTCTTACTTCGACAATCACGCCTTCAGGAACCAAAAAACGGCTAAAATGCACCTTTATAAAGCTTGCATCTTTTTTATGGATGGTCAGGGTTTGATTATCAATCGCATCAAACTCGCTGGTCGTTAACGTCTTCAAGTTGGAACGATCAGTCAACACCCCTTTGAATACTTTGGGCGTTGCAACTTGAATGACTTGTTCGCTCAATGCCACCTGTTTATCCGCTGATGCCTTTTTGTCAGCGTGAGTGCTCAGCGCAATAATAAGCAACAACAGACTGCTCGCAATGATTCTTATGTTCATAATCTGCCTCTCATTTAATTTTTATAGTCTTTCAATTATTCAATTTTGAAATAATAAGATGTTCCATTTCTAAAAAAGAAGTGGACTATAAAAGCTTGCACAGCGAGCCAAACAATTCCATTTGTTCAATAATTAATCGGGAAATTTTTTATAATTTATCTCAGTTGGCAGTAAACACTGAGCCTTGAAGGTTCTCAGTTAGACATTGAAAAGACGATTTAAAGAATAGCGTCTGCAAATCACTAAAATTATTGGCATTTGATATCTGCGACTTTGGTACGAATTGTTCGACTTGACGGTAAATGATCGTTCTAGAATTTTAATTCTTTTTCGTATCATTTATCTGCTTTGCTGGCTTATCTTTCTTAGTAGAGCTTTCAAACTGTTTCTTGAAGCTGATAGAAGCACTCATCTCTTGCCCACTTATGGCTTCAAACGATAGGTTCGGTGTGAGTCTGTATTCGATAATCCAGCCGGCCTGCATTTCGTTGGAAGAATCAATGGTTGTGCCATAACCCACACTCAAGCGATCGTTAATTTGTGTCGCAATATCAACTCTTGAACTGTCGGCTTTCGACTTACTGGTAATTTGCACATTCTTAATGCCTAACGCATCACCGATTTTCTGCGCCACTTTGTTTGCGCCCTCAACGCCAAGACTGATCGCGGCATTGGCAAGCGCGTTACCTTCCGATTGAGACAACGACTCGATAGAACGCCCAGTGAGTAACAGCGCAACAATATTTTCTTCCGGTAATGCCGGCTCAGAATAAAGTGTAAGCCTTGGATCGATCAGCGTACCATTAGCAACCACTCCAACTTTTATATCGTCAATTTGTCGTGTCGCTTTAAATTGAATACCAGGGTTTTCAGCCGACCCAAGGAATATCAACTGTCCCTCTTCTATGGTAAGCGCTTGCTTATATGCTTCGAATTTACCGTTAGTCAAAAGTAACTGGCCGTTCAGCTTTATAGCCTGACCTTGCTCCGCAAGCAAATCTAAATTTCCGTTCAGATTACTGCTTAAACCAAACCCTTTAAACGCAACGTCACTTCCAATTTTTAGCAACAGGTCAATGGTATAACCGAATTGCTCTTCTTTGTTTACCTTTTCGCCAAGGATAATTTGGTCATCGGAAACGCTTATTGTTTTTCTGGGTATAGAATTAACTTCAATTTCTGCTTTATCGATAACCACTTCACCTTGCACACTTAAATGATTGTTATCGAACTTGGCTGTTAATTCGGGCGACACCACCACTTTGCTTTCAGGGCTGTCTAAAACTTGAATTTTTTCGCCTATTAAAATGGCTTGTGCTGAAAGCTCTGGCAATAAATCGACTTCACCATTGAGTTTCAACTCGCCTTTCTTATTTCTAAGATTACCCACTAACTTTATCACGTCTTTATTCGAGCTTAACTGCAGCCTTGAATTCTCAATATCCAATCCGATTTCTTCCATAACCAGTCGATTGACGCTTAGTTCGCCACTACCCGACAGATCGATGTCGTTCAGCGATCCGGTGAGACGCATTGCGTGTTGCCAATCGATGTCCAGTTCATCAATTCTAGATTGCCATTGTTTCAACCAGTCAAAGTTTTTAATGTTGATGTTAATTCTGCCTTCAAGTTGGCTGTCCATATCAATCGGCCAAACGCCACTCACCTGGGCACTCATTTCATCCTGCTGTAAGAACTTGAAAGTCGCATCGGTCGTGAAAGCATCACCACGCCTTGCACCAGCTATTTTAATACTGTCCAATGATAAAGTAGGCAATGTTTCGTTCGCCTCATTGGTTATATTGCTGTTTTCTGAGCTCTCACCTGGCTCAATGTCTTCTACAAGAACACTGTGTGGCAGTTGAATATCGATTTCGGGCTGGTTTAGTTCGAATGTCATATCATCCAGTTGACTCACATTGGCCTTAACAAGACCATTAGCCGTTGTAATAGTCGATTGCCACTGCGGCGTTTTTACTTCATGCTGCTGCTTTTCCCAGCTCAGTAATAAGTTGTAACTATCTTGCTTCACATCACTGCTTGCTTGAAAATTATTCCACTGCCCACGCCAGGGACCGTCGACTACCTGAATAACCGGTGAAGTTAAGTCAACATCTAGCGCATTTACTTTGCTATCGATCCCGGAAACATGAAACTTTCCATTCATTATTCCTTTCACCGTAACGGGTACAGTTAGGTTGAGCTGCTCTACGCCTTGAGCAATTTGAGTAAAATCCAATTCACGGATATTGCCCTTACTTTGCCATTGCTGACCTTGATAATTCGCATCAAAGCAAATCTCGCCCACGCCAGAGAAGCACCCCTTGTTGATCGAAATGCCCGTCGCAGCGATGGCCGCTTGTTGTATCGACAGGTTTAACGATCTTGGCATTTCGAGATGTGCCTGAATATTGTTGAGTGTTAAAGGCAATGAATTTTGTTGCCCTTTGGCTCTGGCACCATCAAAGGCGAGTGAAAAAGGATATTGCAAGTATTGACCATTGGCCTTTAAACGCTGTTCAGTTGAACTACCCGAAAGCTTAATTTTGGTCTCATTAATCTGATGCTGTTGAAATTTAAACTTCGAGAGAGAGAGCGTCGCCTCAAGCTGCTGTGCAAGGTCCAGCTCCCACTTAAGTTTTTCCAGATCAATATCATGCCAGATAATACGATCGATGTTGCCATTCGATGCGATCGACCATCGAGCATCATGCATTGAGACCGAAGCACTCACTTCTCCCCGGCCGCTGGAATTCCCAAGCAATGCGTACAAGTCAGCAATTTTCAACGTCATAGAGGATGAAAGAGATTGCAGTTCACCATTTTCCAGGCGACCCTTTGCCTCGACATTCGCCCGGTGACTGTCAATTTGTATAGCGCTGGAAGAAAGTTCAAAATGCTGTTCCACTGCTTTCGCACTTATAGCGATATCGACCGGAATGTTGGCTTTCGACTTACTTGATAATTGAGTGCCCAGGTCGCTGATTGTTTTTTTTCCGGTTGAACTCACCGAAAGCGGACCTCCGTTCCACTCGACCAATGACTTGGCATCCAGCGCACCCGTTACTTTAAGGCTTGCTTCGAGCTGTTGTGACCAATTGATCACATCCAAGACAGACAATTGAAGAGCAAGGGCGACATCCGTCTGCTCGCTATCTTGCCATTGCGAGTTCAAAGTAGCGGAAACTTGAGGCCAATTAATTGAAAACGCCAAGTGTGTATTATCGACAACTGGCTGTGTCGGCAATGTCGCAACATCGAAAAGCTCGAGAAGAGGATTAAGCGACTGTCGTTCGACTTGCCAGACACCATTTTCAATGACAATGGATGGGGAGAGATTGAATCGTCCCGACATTGATGAGTTGAACTGGCCTTTTGTTTCAATCGATAATTTGGCTTGTTGTTTCAAACCGCCGCTGGACTGCACACTTAAATCAGTATCGCGCCATTGATAATTAATTCGCAGCTGATGTTGCCAGTCCTGAAAAGGATCCAATATCAAACTCACCGAATAAGGCGCATTCGAATATATTCCGGTCAGTTGTTTTAGCTTAACCTGATGCTCGAAATAGCTGACTTGTTCTAAACGCACATTAGACGTGAGTCGTTGTGGTTTAACCGACTGATCGCGGTTCGCTTTTGTTGTCAGCTCGATGGCATTTACTTTTATTAGATTGATGTCAGCCGTAATTGGAAGCCGAACTTCAGGTAACTGAATATTCATGGGACCAGCAGGCGAGTCGGATTGAATGGTTTCTAAATTCAATCGTTCGAGTTTTATCGCGGTACATTTAAAATGACGCACGGTAAAATCCAGCCAGTTGCAATCAAGTTGAATATTCGATAATTCGA
>JBPEWV010000042.1:0-10074 GCA_052032335.1 Pleionea sp.
GAGTGGCTTTTCTTCAATTACGATTGCGATTAAGCAAATCGTCGACGTGCACCGGCTACCACCATCAGTAGCAGAGCAAAGATACCCATGGTTCCGCCTGAAGTGTCTTCTACTTCAAATGGAACGTCAGAGAATCCGTTGTCTTTCTCAACGATTCGTGCGTACTCAATTCTCCAGGTGGCTGCACCTTCTTCATCAGAGCTGGTGTATTGGAAAGCAACGGTGATGTTGCCACCAATGAAGTCTGTGATGTCAACTTCACCAGAGTCGGTCCAGGTGAAATCACCTTCTGACCAATCGGCTCGATCAGTGATGTTGGTCCAGCTAGCTGCTTCGACATCGCCAGCGTAATCGGTCGAGATTAACAACTGTAAATCATCACCGCTGTAGCCTTTTAATGACGCAAACTGTACGAAAGCTTCATCCCAGTCAACCAATGTCGTATCGATGGTAGGCGAAACCAGCCAATCGTTCGACAAAGTATCACCGCGGAAACCGGAAATTTCAGCGTAGGTTTTCTCAATGTAAGCATCGGTCATCCAGTCTTTGTCGCTGGCCAAACTAAAGGTTTCCCACTCTCCGAAAGTGTCGTTAAACTCTTCTAAAGTATAGGTCGTAAAGTTTGACTCGACTGGGCGTCCTTCAACCACGTTTCCTACATTGACATGGTCAATTTGCCAAGTCGCTGAACCAGAATCATCCGCGGTGTAATGGAATGCAAAAACTGCGTTTCCATCAACGATATCGGATACATCAACTGTGCCTGAGTAGACGAAGTCGAAGTTACCTTGAGACCAGGTAACGCGATCAGAAATGTCTGTCCAGGTCGCTTTTGAAACATCGACGTAGGGTGTTTCAACACCTTGCTCAACGTCGGTTGTTACCATAAGTTTTAACGCAGGGCCCGAATAATTTTTCGAGTTGTAGAAGCTGATGGTTTGCTGTTGGAAGTTGCTCATGTCAATAGCAGGAGAAACCAACCAATCGTTAGAGTCAGCGTCATCTCTAAAGCCCGACATTTGAACGTAGGTAGCACCGCTGTAAGAACCAGAGTTCCATTCTTTCGTGCCAGAGAAGTTAACCGACTGCCACTCACCAAAATCTTCATCAAAGTTTGAAACCATTGCGGTTGAAATTTCAGTACGATTGATGACGCCAACAGGTTCGCTGCCAATTTCGATGTTGTCTAATTGCCACTGCGCTGAAGCTTCTGCCGTGCTGGTGTATTGGAAAGCAATAGTTACTGTCGCTAAAGCGTCGTAATCACGTTCGCCAGACTCAGTTACAATCAACTTCCACAAGTCTACGCGCCCAGAATCAACCCAGTTATAGTTGCCGTCTGACAGTTCAACCATGTCAGTGATATCAATCCAGGTGGCTGTCTCGACATCGTCGCTGTAATCAGTCGAATAGTAGACTTTTAAATCGTTACCACTGTAGTTTTTCGCACTGCTGAACTGGAAGTAGGGGAAAGAACCCGTGGTCATATCGGTTGTTGGCGAAATTAACCAGTCATTTGATGGCTCGTCACCGCCATAACCGCTCATTGAAGCGTAGCCATTGCCACCGTAAGAGCTGGTTCTCCAATCACGATTACTCGCCAGGCTGACTTCAGTCCATCTGCCTAAAGTATCGCCTTCAAACTCTTCCTGATAATAAAACTCAGTACTTGGATTTTCGTCGGTGGTGAAAACCTGGAAGTTATCAATCTGCCAAAGTGCCGCAGAGCTTGGCGTAGAAGTATATTGGAAAGCCACAGTCACAGACTCACCAATGTACTCGGAAAGATCGAGTTTACCAGATTCGGTCCAGCTGTAACCGCCTGACGAGAAATTCGCTGACTCAGTCAAATCGGTCCAAGTGGCGGTTTCAACGTTATCAACATAGTCGGTAGACACTAAAACTTGCAGTGCTCCACCGTCGTAATTTTTTGCTGATTCAAACTGAAAATAGGCGTATTCAAACTCTAAGTCAGTCAGTGTTACTGTCTCAGAGACTAGCCAGTCGTTAGAGTCGGCATCGGCCGAGTAACCGTTTGCTTGAGCAAAAGTATTGTCGTTGTAAGTTCTGGATTCCCAGTTTTCATTACTGCTTAAGTTTACCGTTGAGAAAGTCCACTCTGTGATCTCGCCGGTAAAATCTTCGCCGTAAATTTCTGATTCAGCGGCGTTCGCAAGCGGGCCGGTTAAGGCCAACAAACCTGCAACAACTAAAGATTTATTAATTAACATAATTTTTATCCCAATCGTATATCTGAGGCACAAAAGCGTTCGCTTTTGTGCCATTAAACTCAACTAAAATCGGTATTTAAAGCCGGCTTTTAAGCGCCAAACTGATTTGTCCGCTCGATAGGTAGCGGGGCTACCGTAACGATACCCACCGAAGGGCTCGTCATAAACGTACTGACCGTCTTCGTTGATGTCGTAATCAAATAAAATTTGAGTCGTGTCACCAAAGCGGTTGTAGTAAATGTCACCTTTCGAGCTATCGATTAAGTTAAGAAGGTTTTCGATGGTGAAGTAGAACTCACCTTTCTGGCCTTTCGCAAAACCGGGCACTTCTTGTCGAATCGAAAGATTCGAAACAGTATTCCAGGGGCTACGGTAAGCGTTTCGACCCAAATATCCGCCGCTGGTTGAAATACCATTGGCTTGCAAGTGGGCAACGATTTCGTCGTAGCTAAGACCGTTTGCAAAATCTACTGCCGGATCGTTAGGACCGGTAGGGATATAAGGCAAATAAGAATCCGAATCGTCAAAGTCAGCAGGATCTCCAAAATCAGTGTCTCGGAATGAACCCATTACCCAGCTGAACGGGCGTCCAGAAGAACGTTGCAAGAACAGGTTGAAGTGAGTTTTGTACCCTTCAAAAAGTTCTGCACTGTAATCAAGATTAAGCTTCAACGAATGCTCGGTTTGATACGAAGCCGTCGCTGCTTGTGGGTTTTGACGATCGACAACTACAGTGTACTGATAGTTTGACTGAGCTGTGGAGCTTGTGCCCGAAACTAACTGCTCAACATCTTGATTGGTGTAAGAGAGGTTCAAGCGAACACCGCTGTCCCACGATTTAAACGCCGAGAAAGTGGTAACCAGACTCTCACCGCCATCACCATTGGTCATTAAGATATCGTAGTGATCAGGATCGAAGTTAATGGGATCGTAACGACCGTAAATTGGACGACCTTCAACAGTTTCACCCAATTGAGCACGTGCTAAATCAACCCAACGAACGTCGCGGTAATTGTCGGTATAAATCATTTCACCTGAGAAATCCCAGTCTTCACCCATGAAACCCAGGTCAACATTGTTCCAGTCAACCGCCAGGTTGTATTTCCATTGTTTAGGAATTTTAAAGTTTGGATCGATTGGTGTGGAGTTACCGTCACCCGATTCCATAATATCCAATACTTGCTGTGGAATTTGAGTCACGTCTGGATTAACTAGATAGTCTTCGTTTGGTAATTGGCTCAATAATGGGCGAACGATGGTCACGCCGTCATTAGTGAAAGCGTTGGAGAACCAAACTTTCGGATGGCCGCCACTGAACATACCAACACCACCACGAATTTCGATGTCTTCAAATCCAACGTATTTAAAGTTCATTCGTGGTAACCAAAGCGTTTCACCATCAAGGCTTTCATCATTTCTGAATCCGTAACGCTCAACAAAATTGCTGTTGTAGGTTGGTCGATCAGGTGAGTGAATGTGTTCGAAACGCAAGCCAAAGCCTAACTGTAGATCCAGGCTGTAATCCCAAGTGTCCTGAATGTAAAAGTTATCGAAGGTGTAATTAAAGTTTGCGGCACCGTCTGCAGGATTATTGGTTACTGCATTTTGGTAGGCAAAAGACGCTGCAACGCCTTCTTGCGCAGGGTCGGCACTGAAGACGTATTCGTCAACACTGTCGAACTCCCAAGTACCCAGAGCATCTTGAATGAAGATGTTGAACACTTCCAGCTCTTCATGCTGCCAGCCAAAGTTCAAGGTGTGGTCGCCCATCAAGTATTGACCATCAAGGTTGAATGAGACCATGTCGTTGTATAGGTCATTGGCGTGACGACTGCGATCGGCACCCAGAATAATGGTTCGTCCCGTGTCCAGGTCGCCATTATCGTTGATGTACTCCATGTCGTCCGCTTGAATGGTAACGGCGCCCATGCCTTTGCCAAATAGAGGGCTCTGTAAGTTATCGGTTTCTTTGCTGGTGATTTTAACTTCAGTCGAGAAGTTAGGGGTCCAGTCTGCGTACCAGTGAGCAGAAATACTGGTGAGTTCTTGACCCAGGTTGTACCAACTTGAGGACAATTCAAACGCGGCATCGTTTTCGTTACTTCTTGGCCAACCGGCGGTTAATTCACCATCAGTGTGTTGGTAAGTGAAGGACGCACGATGAAATTCGTTGATGTCCCAGTCAACTTTCAAAAGGGTCTTTTTGTCCCAGGACTCAGGCGTGGTGTCCCAACGACCGGGATTAACGCCGTAAAAGTTTTGAGTTGCGTCAATAATGCGGTTCAGGATACTCAGCTGGTTGGTACCATCTTGAGGGAACAACACTGGGTCTTGGGTTCTCGCGTAATCTTCGTAATTGAAGTAGAAGAACAATTCGTCTTCAATAATCGGTCCACCAACACCAAAGCCCCAAGTTCTTTCATTGAGACTTTCGATGGAACCTTCTTTAGGATCACCGGCCCAATCGCCATCGGTTTTCTCGTAAAAGGCACTACCTTTAAATTCGTTGGTACCTGATTTGGTTACAACGCTGATTTTTCCACCTGTGAATCCACCTTCAGAGGCAGTGAAGGGGTTGGTGTCTACGCTGATTTGCTCGACAGCGTCAATTGAAACCGGTGAGCGAAGAGTTGGGTAACCACTGGATTGAAGACCGAAGTCATCATCTTGGCGCACACCATCAACGCTGATACTGTTCAATCGAGGGTTGTTACCTGCGATGCTCATACCGGCGCCATCATCGAAACCGATATTGACTAGTGGATTACGACGTAAGGTATCTTTCAGATCACGACCAAACGAAGGTGAGTTTTCAATGTCTTCAGAACTGAAAACGCTGCTTGAACCGCTGTTTGGGTAACGGAAGTCGCCTCGAGAGGCGGTGACAACAACTTTATTGGAGTCGTCGATAGAAACAAGTTGCTCATTAATCTGAAGTGGTGAGCCTACTTCCAGAAACACGCCGTTTAACTCTTTGTCTTGATAAGTGTCAGAGTCGATAACGATGGTGTAAGGTCCGCCAACACGCAGACCCGAGATCACAAAGGATCCAGCCTGGTTTGGCTTTACGACTTTTTCTGAACCAGTCGGTTCATGTCTTATAGTTATTGTTGTATTTGCAGCGCCATCGCCCATGGGGTTAAGAATAAGCCCACGGATCGAAGACGACGTATCGCTTGCTGCGAAAGTCGGCGTGGTTACCGCCAGGCCGACGGCACACGCAATTGCTGAAAGCTTCTTGTTCATCATTTGTCCTGTTGTTAACACGGTTTATTTCAATACATGATATTTTTATAAGCGGTCGCGCATCATATCTGTTCAAGATTAAAGAATTGTGACACTGAGTCGTAATTCAAAAAGCCTCACGATTCTCTAATGCCCGATACTCGAACAGTTTGATTGCACTAACTTATAAAAACAGGTTTAAGGTTTCTAACGAACCTCTTATTTGTGTCAAAACTGCCAAATGATTCGTCGAATGACGATCCCCGCTTTTCACCGGTAAATAACCGGTAAGTTTTGACATCAAATTGGGTGTCTAAAGCGACTGTGTGAGTCGCACTAGCGAATTTTTTTTCTGCACCGATTCGGTTGTTGTATTGATTGGCTGGCGAAAGCTGCTTTCTCTTCCCCGATGTTCGGGCATACCCATTGCTTGGCCGTTGATAAAAGCTGTATTTAGTCTGATTATGACGCTTATTTTTCGGCGTAAAATGGAGCTGGGTAAATAAGTGGTGTTTGCTAGAGAGGGAGAGAGAAGATAATTGCCAGCGGTGAATACTGTTGAATGCGGTGTTGTCGAAATCTGTAAAACGGTCTGTGTTGATTGAAATTCTGTAATTTGGCCAGTCGTGTGTTTTGCTATTCGTCTCATTTGAGTGGTTCGAATGTCGCCATGAGGATTCAGTATTTTGGGAGAGTTTCTCGGTGTCGGCGATTGCAAATGGTCGTTTCTGGGACGCTGTTGAGACGCTGCGCCAAATGGTGGTCTCCGGTGTCAACGACTCGTGGCATGAAAATTGGGCGGCCTGATCCGTCGTGCGGTAACCTGGGAGGTCACAAGCAAAACACTGCAGGCTGGTAAAAATCGCCGTAATGCCAGTTAAGAGTCGATACATAGGCTAAAGAACGTCAGTCATGTATAAAAAACAATCAATTTGCGCATCTCAATGCGCCCGGAGGTCGGACGAGTTAAAACGTTCGACGGTCGCGGATTGTACAGTAAACTCTGGTTAAATAGAAGCCATCTTTGGCTATTCTTGGCGTACTTTTTCAGGGGCTCGGTCGGTGCGGTTTATTGGTTCTGGAGATTTTGGGTGAGGTAAATATATTAATTTGAAATAACTGTTGAATATCAAGTAGATAGTAATGAGAGCTCTGTGTAAACGACCAGAGTTTGATGCCAAAGGTGCCGTAAAGCGATATCTTTTTTTAAAGACAATGACAGGGTTAATTCGGGCAGGATGCGGTGCTGCAACGTGCATGCTTCAAAACCCAAATGCCCGGTAAGGAATCGGCTTAGCCGGGCATGTGAACAATAATTTACCCGTTACCCCTGTTTAAAATACCTGAGTTTGTTGTTGTCCTCATCGCATTCAGCGACATCGTCCAGAAAATCTGTAACGGCGATTAACTCAGCGTCTGGGTCGAATACCCAGTAATTAAAGTAGAAGGTCAAAACCACTGAGCTGCCGGCGTTTAAAGCCGTCGTGTAAATATTGCTGTAAGACCCTGTTCCCGGATCGGTGAGTTGGGTATAGAAGCCGCTTGCGGCAGAAGCACCGACGTTTTTGACCGTCACCTTAACAATACTCCGATGATTCGGATGATCCCAGACCGGATCGGCAATTTGAGTGACGGTCAGGTCCGGTTTTGGGCACTCGTTGGGAGAAACACAAAGGCACATGAAGTATTTGCTGCGAAATGGCTCGATGCCAATGGGACTCACGTGACACATTGGCCAGCTGTCAAACTGATTGCCGTAAAGCCAATGTGAACTTGGGTCGTTTTTGGGTTCCAGGATGATCTTTCGATCACGAGTTACTTTACACACATACGCGCGTTCGGTTTGCCCATCAATATCATTGCTTCTCTCACCTTCGGCGCGCGAGCCAACCCAGTAGTCACAGGTACGGGGACAACTCAGTGGGCCTTTGCCTTTAAAAAAATTGGGGTACCAACCCGCTCGATAATTTTTCATGGATAAATCTTCAATCGGATCGGCGAATCCGGAAAAAGAAACCATTGCCATCATTGCGATGAATAACAAATAAAAACCTTTCATAAGAATTCCCTCATATTGATTGTCGCCGATTTAATTTAGATAACAATCGAAGCGATATTCAATGGACGATCTCTCAGATTTTGTGAGTTTAAGCCGTGAAAGGTAACCAATGTGAGATAAAATTTTGGCGAGCGATATTTTCTATATGCACTATATTTAGGTATCTGAAAGAGGAATAAAAGTGGCTATCGTAAAATTTACCAATAACCTGCGTCGCCATATTGATTGTCCTGATCTCGAAGTTGCTGGTGAGACGCTGAACGAAGTTTTAACAAATGCGTTCAAAATCAACGAACCGTTAAGACATTACATTCTGGACGATCAAGATCGATTAAGAAAACACATAACCATTGCCATCGACGGCACGACCATTTCCGATCGCATTCATCTAACTGACGCCGTCTCTGCTGACTCAGAAGTTTTTGTTTTACAGGCTCTTTCGGGCGGTTAGGTGAATCTAATATTGTCAGACATTTTAAGGAACGATTATGACGACTCAGGCATTGATTGCAACACGAAAAGGATTGTTCTGTTTATCCAGTGAAAATCGTCTTTCTCCGGTTGATGCCTTCATCGGCGTCCCGGTGACACAGGTATTGGCCCGCGCAGACAGTCATTGCTGGTATGCGGCATTGGACCATGGGCATTTTGGCGTAAAAATGCAGCGTTCAGACGACTTCGGTAAAACCTGGACTGAAATAACATCCCCCCAGTACCCCAAAGCTGACAATAAGGAAGAAGGAGACGCTCTTAAATTAGTTTGGTCGTTAGAGTTTGCCAGTGATGACAATGACCATCAGTTATGGGCGGGAACAGTGCCTGGCGGACTTTTCCGGTCTGATGATGGCGGCGACAACTGGCATTTGAATGAGCCGTTGTGGCATTTCAAGCAGGAGCAAAACTGGTTTGGCGGTGGCTTCGATGAAGCGGGTATACACTCGATCTGCGTGCATCCTGAAAACCCGAACAAGATTCTGGTGGCGGTCTCTTGCGCAGGTGTTTGGTCAACAGACGATGCTGGCGAGACCTGGAGTAATAAGTCGAAAGGAATGCGAGCCGAATACATGCCGCCAGAACAGGCCTACGATCCGATTATCCAGGATCCCCATCGTCTGGTTCGTTGTCCGTCTTCGCCCGGTTCACTCTGGGTACAACACCACAATGGCATTTTCTTTTCAGACGATGAGGCCGAGAACTGGAGCGAAGTAGAAAATGTCAATCCGTCGGCTTTTGGATTTGCCGTCGCAGTGCACCCGGATGATCCTAAGATGGCCTGGTTTGTACCAGCGGTTAAAGATGAAAATCGAGTGCCGGTTGATGGTCGATTCGTCGTGACCAAAACTCAGGATGGTGGGCAGTCATTTGACGTGTTAAACCAAGGCTTACCCGACGAGTTAAGTTATGATCTGGTGTTTCGTCATGCGCTGGATATTGATGCTTCCGGACAACGACTCTTAATGGGGTCGACCACGGGAAATCTTTGGTTGAGTAACGATCAGGGCACGCATTGGCAATGCCTTTCACATCATTTGCCTCCGATTTACGCCGTTCGGTTTATAAAGTGAACAGTGGCAAAGATTAAAAGCGGGTATTTAAGTGATGTATTTTGAACAGAGTTGAAACCACAACCGGTCTCAACTCTTTGCAATGTGACGACTCAGGTCATTGAGTCTTTAATAAGCTTATTCACAATCGCCAAGACGTTTGGATTCCCAGTTCATTGACATATTCATGGCCTGGCCCATGACATTCATACTGATACTCATTGAACCCTTGCCTTGGTCACCGTCGACCTGATAGCTGCCTTCAACCGTTGAGCTGGTACCTGACGCATCACACTGCATTTTGAAATCCAACTTATTGCCCGCCAGATCGTTTTGCAGCATTTTGCACCCTTGCATTCCTTTCATCATTTCGGCGGGATCGAATTCGGTCTGTTCGACGCATTGTTTATTAATGTTGGTAACCGGGTTGCCAGATACCGGATCGGTACGGGTCATTTTGGTTTCCCAAAGGCCCGGCGTAACGGTCAGCCCTTCGGCAAAACTGATAGAGGTGGTTAAAACAAGAGCCAAGGCGAGAAGCGATTGCTGGATCATGGCGGTCTCCGTGTTGGTTGTCATTGGCTAAAGGAGAAACTAATTCAGTCAATTCTCCCGATTCCATAAAATTTACGTTAAGTGTTTGATTAACGAAATTCAACCTTTAATAGAAGCCGCTTTCGGCTGCGCCATCAGGACGGTCGCAAAACCATCGATTGGCCAGGCCACCATGTCGAGTGTTTACTGATGGGAAGTGGCCCGAGTTCAGGGGAAAGTTAAACTCGGGCGACGAAGGAAACCGGTATCAGAAAACACTCTTTAACATGGATGGTTTGAACACTTCTTTTTTCAAAGTTGTACCAACGAACCATTTGCAAACGATGTCATTTTCTTCCGCACCCACATTAAGATAATACTCTTTGCTGGGGTCTGGCAGATCTTTCACAAAATTGAATACGGTCATTTTGGTTCCACCTGAGTTTAGCTGTACTAAGTCACCACGTCGCATGATTAACCT
>JBPEWV010000043.1:0-10407 GCA_052032335.1 Pleionea sp.
GCTGATCGACCAGGCGTAGATTTATGTCCACTCATGGCCAATTACTGAAACGTAAGCTGTACGATTAAGTCAGGCTGTAGTTTGTAAAGTGTCCGATCAAGTATGAGTCACTACAGTTAGACCGATGTTATACAGTCGTTCGATCTAACCAGGGTAACCATAGCGTCAGGGTAATCCATCATGGATTCCCCTGACATTACAACAGGGGGCAATTACCTTAATTTTTGGCGAGCTTCTTTCAGTCGACTGATCCCTTTTTCCAGTTTTTTCTCGGCTTCTTTTAAATCATCGAGCTTTTTCTTTTGTTCTTTACGCTCGTCTTTTTTCTCTTTGATGTCATCTCGAAGGTCTTCACGATCGTCTTTATCATCTTCGTCTTTCAGTTCTTCTTCGAGCTCTTTAATCTCTTCGTCGAGGTCATCAATTTCTTCTTTCACATCGTCGATGTCGTCTTCAACGTCGTCCAACACATCTTCCGCTTTCTCGATGGCATCGTCCAGAGCATCCAGAACCGTTTCATCATCGCCTGAGGTGAGTGCTTCGTAAAGTTTCTCAAACACCCATTTAAGGCATTCGAACAGAAGTGGAATCGCCAATGTAAGTACGTATTTTATGAATTCCTCTTTGCTGCTGGTTTTTTCGTAACGTGCGCCAGACTTTGTAATCGACTCGCCCGTTCGGACACTGGATAAGTATTTCCCTCGATTAGAAGAAGCGACATTCAGTTGCATGGCATGCAACTCTACTTTACTTAAGTCACTGGCGGCATGGAATTCAAACGACATGGTTCTACCGGGCAGTAATTTAAAATTATTCTGGCTCAATCCGTGTTGGTAACCGTAAGCGATGATAAGTGCCAAATCGTCTTCTATATCGCGCATAGGAGCTTGGTTCAGTTGTTGTTTTAACTCGCTGGTTCTGCAGGGAAGGGGGTTGGCCAGTCGTGATTTAATGTCTGCAACAACTTTGGGATTTAGCGCATCAGAAAAGCTACCCAAAAGCGCATTTTTCATTTGTCGTTCGAAATCGGTTTTATTAATAGGGGCTTCTGAATCGACGATTTTAAGGTTGGACAGGTTTTTATTTGCTCGTTTGCTTACCGATGAAAAAAGACTGGAAACCAGCTCATCCATTAAAGAGCCAACTTCTTTTTCGAACAACTGGGGGTGATCACAATTGGTATTACTCATGGCAATGCTCCTTTTGCTGATGGGTTTTTCAGTATAATGACAAGACGGGTATCCAACAGCGCTTTTTGTCAATGAATGCTTAAAAGAGATGAAATCCACTATCAATCGATTTAAACGAACTAATGACGACTTTTTTAATAGAGTGACGTTCTAGCTGAAGGGCTCAAGCCAAAAGTCGTTTGTCAGACTAAGGTCGCCAGGCAGTATCACTTTTCAAGCATTGTTAGCGATAATTGTGATAAGACAGCGTCAGGTTACTAACGATTTTATTGCCTGTTCAAGGCCTGATAAAGTTAACGGGTACATTTCGTGATCCAATAGCTGTTGAGTCATTCCAATGCTGTGGGTATAGCGCCAGTAAGCTTGATCGACAGGATTCAACCAGACTACGCTATCAAATTGGGCGCGCAATCGTTGCATCCAGACGTAGCCGGGCACTTCATTCATATGCTCAACACTGCCATAGGGGTGAGAAATTTCGTAAGGGGACATGGAGGCATCACCGATAAAAATAACCTTGTAATCTTTTCCGTAGGTGTGAATGACATCTTCTAAAGGAATGTTCTCGGTATGCCGACGTGCATTATTTTTCCAGACATTTTCGTATATAAAATTATGAAAATAATAATACTCAAGATGTTTGAACTCGCTTTTGCAAGCAGAAAAGAGTTCTTCACAGGTTTGAATGTATGGGTCCATAGAGCCACCAACATCCAGAAATAATAACACTTTTATCGCATTGTGACGCTCGGGTACCATCTTTATGTCGAGTAAGCCGGCGTTTCTGGCCGTACTGCTGATGGTGTCATCCAAATCCAGTTCTTCGTGGGCACCGGTGCGAGCAAATTTGCGTAACTTTCTTAACGCAACCTGTAAGTTTCGAGTACCCAGCTCGACGCTATCGTCCAAATCTTTGAATTGTCGCTTTTCCCACACTTTGGCCGCAGATTTGTTTTGGCTTTCACCACCAACTCGAATGCCTTCGGGGTGATAACCGCTGTGCCCAAAGGGTGACGAGCCACCAGTCCCTATCCATTTATTACCACCAGCGTGACGTTTCTGCTGCTCTTTTAATCGTTGTTTGAAAGTTTCCAGAAGTTTATCCAGGCCGCCCAACGATTTGATCTCGGCTTTTTCTTCTTCTGAAAGTTGCTTCATAAACTCGGAACGAAGCCAGTCTTCAGGGATGAGTGCCTCAAGAAGGTCGTCGATGCTTTCCAGTTGATTGAAGTAGGCTCCAAAGGCTTTATCAAAGCGATCAAAGTACTTTTCATCTTTAATCAGGCAGAGGCGTGCCAAGACATAAAAATCGTCCAGGCTGGCAAACGCCAGACGTTGCTCAAGTGCCTTGAGTAACTGTAAAAATTCTTTAATCGAGACGGGCAGCTCGAGTTTTCTCAAAGTGTAAAAAAAATCGACCAGCATATAGGTTCTTAAGACTCACGCTTTAGCATAAACATTAATTTTTGTAACAGATGGACATCTTGCTCATTTTTCAGCAATGCACCGTAAAGTGGTGGAATGGCTTTTTTCGGGTCTCGCTCCTTTAGTGCGTTTTCTGATATATCATCGGCTACCAACAACTTTAACCAGTCGATCAATTCCGACGTCGAGGGTTTCTTCTTTAATCCGCGGGTTTCCCGAACCTGGAAAAAGATGTCCATGGCTTCCTGAATTAAACTTGGTTTCAAGTCGGGGAAATGGACATTGACAATCTTGTGCATGGTTGCTTTATCAGGAAATTGAATGTAATGAAAGAAGCAACGTCTAAGAAACGCATCGGGAAGCTCCTTTTCGTTATTGCTGGTAATTATAATCAGAGGTCGATGTTTGGCTTTGATGGTTTCGCCTGTCTCGTAGACAAAAAACTCCATTTTATCGAGCTCTTGTAACAAGTCGTTGGGAAATTCGATGTCGGCTTTATCAATCTCATCAATCAGCAATACCACCTGCTGATCGGATTCAAAGGCTTCCCACAACTTACCTTTCTTAATGTAATTCTTAATATCGTGCACCCGATTGTCGCCGAGCTGCGAGTCACGTAAACGGGAAACCGCATCGTATTCGTACAAGCCTTGATGCGCTTTGGTGGTTGACTTTATGTGCCACTGAACCAGCTGCATACCCAGTGCATCGGCAACTTCTTCTGCTAGCATGGTTTTTCCGGTACCTGGTTCACCCTTAATGAGCAAAGGACGCTCAAGTGTTTTGGCCGCGTTCACTGCCATTTGCAGCTCGTCAGTCGCAATGTAATTTTTAGTACCTGTAAAGCTCATGGTTACCCCGAAAGTTAACGACAAAAAATGCGAATTTTACCATAATCACCAAGTAAAACTAAAAGCCAGATTGCCAGGAAGGCTGCACACAGCTTCGGTTGAGCTTTGCTGCCTAATCATCATCAAGCGGTCCGAAATAACCATGGTGTTAACACGATTGGCTCGCCTGGAGACGCCGCAGACGGCAAAAGAAACGTTGAGTCAGATGCATGGAAATTGAGGTCAGTATTATCCATAAAGGTGTTGATCGGAGTCTATTTTGTGCCTGCCTGCTTATCAAATTGGGTCGAGTTGAGAAAAATCTCATCGGGTAATATGACTGATTAAATAGTTTGCTAGCGATATTGCGTCTTCGGTAGGGAGGCGATATTGCGAAATCGGTTGGCTTGTCTATAGTAATACTAAGTTCTATTAATATGCGCGTTCATAATAAGATGCAGAGTCTTACCACATCTCTACCAATGGCTCATACATGGTCGATAGACAGTTTGGCGCGGAATAGGCCGTTCTTTAGCCCTGATTGTTTTTTAACTGGATCTTAAGCTTCTTCACCAGGCGAGTATTAATGAGCAAATCTTTTGAAAACCAAGAAAAACGGCTGGAGGAATTAAAAGCGTTAGCTGCAGTCGATACTGGTTCTGAGCCTGAATTCGATCGATTAACGGAACTGGCCTGTCTGACCTTTAATACGCCTATTGCTCTTATATCTTTGGTCGACGAGTCGCAGCAATGGAATAAGTCGATGGCCGGTTTCGAGCTGCGCAGTATCGATAAAAAGCATTCGTTTTGCGCTCAAGCGATTTGTCAATCTGACGTAATGGTGGTTGAAAATGCGTCCCAAGACGCCCGCTTTAACCAAAGCGCTCTGGTTACCAATGAGCCGAACATTGTGTTTTACGCGGGTGCTCCTCTAGTAAGTCGCTCAGGCCATGCATTGGGCGCGTTTTGCGTGATGGACCAAAAACCGAGACAGTTTTCGGAGCAGGAAAAACATCAGCTGCGAAAACTTGCCGAGCATGTCGCTCGCCGTCTGGAAGACAGAAAACGCGATAATGACCTTCAATTGAGACTGGCATTTGCAGAAATGCAAATTGAGCAATTGCCCGCAGCTGTCGTCAGTTGTGACGAGCAAGGCCAGTTGAATGGCTTTAATGAATTGGCGAAAGAATGGCACGGAGTCGATGTGCAACGATTGCCTCCCGAGCAATGGGCGGAACACTTTGACTTGTACCAAACCAACGGACGTGATTTTCTACAGCCTGAGCAAATTCCACTGAAGCGGGCTTTTGATGGTGAGCATGTCGCTGGTGTTGAGTTTATTATCAAAGCCAAACATCTTCCTCCCAGACGTGTGCGCTGTTTTGGTGGTCCGATTATTAACAAACAGGGAGAAAAAAAGGGTGCTGTCGTCAGCATGATGGACGTCACACGTTATGTGAATAATCAGATTTTTCTCGAAGCCATCATCAACTCTGCCAGCGAAGTTTCGATCATCGCCTGCGACAATGACGGTGTAATAACTCGTTTTAACAGTGGCGCCGAAAAACTTTCCGGTTATGTAAACTATGAAGTAGAGAACACCAAAAATATTACATCGCTTTACGATAAAGAGGAGCTGCAACAGTACGCTGAAAGACTGGAACAGCGGCACAACCAAAAATTCACTCTTTTTGAAGCCGCAACATACAATGCTCGTCGGGGACTAACCAACTACCAAAATTGCACCTATATCTGCAAAGATGGCACGAAAAAATCGATGCGATTATCGGTAACAAAGTTAAAAGACGAATATGAGGTTTTAACCGGTTTTCTTGTGATAGGGATTGATATTACCGAGCAGCGAATTGCCGAACAAAAAGAAAGAATCGCTGCGCAACGATTCGAAGGGGCTTTTAATTTTGTCAATGTTGGAATGGTTCTATTGTCAAAACGCGGTGAGTTTTTAACGGTTAATCAGGCCATTTGTGACTATTTCGGCTACAGCGAAGAAGAGATGTTGTCCAAGTCTTTGAAAGAGATTACTCACCCTGACGATCTCAAAATAGATAACCATTTATTAGTTAAGCTTTTAAATGGCGAGAAACGAAATTATCGCATCGATAAGCGATACTATAGAAAAAATGGCGACATGTTTTATGCCGAGCTATCGGTTGCCATGGTAACCGATGAAGCCGGCGAACCTTCTCACTTTGTGGTTATGTTTAAGGATGTAACCGAGCAACTTGAATCGGAGCGCATTAGAAAGATTAGTGAAGCGCGGCTTAGGGGCTTGTTCGAGTACAGTCCGATCGGTATTTTGATGGTAAATCCAAGTAACGGACAATGTTTGACCTGGAACAAAAATCTACTCAAGCCAATGGGGTACAGTGATCAGGAGTTTGCCAATAAATCTCTCTATGACCTATTGGTTCCACAGCTTCACGCTGAGTTTCAACATCAGTTAAGAGAACTGGATAAAACCAACAGTTTTTTCAGTCGAGAAGCAGAATTCCGAAAAAAGGGCGATGGCGTTTATCCGGTAAGAGTTCAGGGTTTATTGATGGAGGATCCGGTCGAAGACATGGTTCTGTGGCTGTTGGTTGCAGATTTGACGACTGAGCGACTGCACCTTGAGCTGAAAAATAGCTTTGTGTCGACCGTCAGCCATGAGTTACGTACCCCCTTAACCAGCATTTCAGGCGCTCTGGATCTCATGTCGAGTGGTGCATTAGGCGAAGTTCCCACCGATTTAAATGAAATGCTTTCGATAGCGCAGAATAATACCAAACGACTGACTTATCTGGTTAATGACCTACTGGATCTCGATAAGTTAATGTCTGGCAAGTTAGAAATCGAGTTCTCGTCTTTTGCGTTAAAACCATTATTGCAACGATGTGTCGAAGACATGCGGGCCTATATCGAAAAGTATGACGTCAAAATAAACATTGAAGCGCCCGATGATCTCTGGATATTTGCCGATGAGAGCCGATTGGCTCAGGTGATCACGAATATTTTATCTAACGCGTGCAAACACAGTCCAAGTGATAAACCTATTTTATTAAGGGCCAGAGAACTAGAGCAAGGCTCTGTCGTGATCAGTATTGTCGACAAGGGGCCGGGCATTCCGGTGGAGTTTCGCAAACGTATTTTCGAACGGTTTTCACAAGCCGATGTTGCCGACTCAAGGAGCGAGCAGGGTTCTGGCCTTGGCTTGGCGATTAGCCGGGAATTGATTGAACAAATGCATGGCATCATAGGATTTGAGTCGACACCCGGAAAAGGGGCGCATTTTTGGGTTCGGTTGCCCGGTGAGTCACATTATAAAATGAAAAAAGACAAAGACCGACTGGCCATCTTGCATGTTGAAGACAGTAAGGATTTTGTCGACTTGGTTGCTCAGTATTTAAAAGATTATGCCGACGTCGAAGGCGCGCATACCTTAAAAGACGCTAATAATAAAATTAGAGATAATGACTACGACTTAGTATTACTCGATTTAAGTTTGCCCGATGGTCACGGTACGGCTTTATGGGAAAGTATTCATCGGCTTAATTCGAGGTTGCCTTTAGCTGTTATCTCGAATTATTCGATTCCAGAGGATATGGTGGATGAAGTTGGTGCTGTTATCAGTAAGCGACATTTCAATAAGGAAAAGCTGGTGAGTACGATCATACGATTGTTTCCCGAACTAGAAGACGTCAATGTCGATGAGAAAAGTGGTGATTCGCAATGACTGAACTGGAACGTGTGATGCACGTAGATGATGATGCGTCGATAAGAACCATTGCGAAAGTTGCGTTGGAAAAACTGGGCGGGTTTGAGGTTGCCAGTCATGCGTCTGGCTTTGACGCCATAGAGCAAATAGAAGCGTTTCAGCCGCAGGTTTTATTATTGGACGTCATGATGCCTCAAATAGACGGTCCGGAAACACTTAAACGAATGGAAGAAAAAACCGATCTAGACACGGTCATGGTTATTTTTATGACGGCAAAAGTCCAACCGGAAGAAATACGTTATTATAAATCGATTGGTGCATTTGAAGTGATTGAAAAACCATTCCAACCAACGGATTTGTCCATCCAGCTCAAAAAGTATTGGCAAGATTTTATTCAAGCTTAACTTTGTTCTCTGAGTAAGTTGCAAAGACTGCTTTTCGGCCTAAGTAACCACTCGTACATCATTTGATCACAAGCGAAAACAAAACGGCTGACGGTAGCAATTTGAAGACGAAGTAAGTTAAACTTTCTAAAATTGTGAAGAGAAGGTGACCGAAGCGATGTTTCGCCTGTTTGGTAAGAAAAAGCCATTGCTTGATGATGATATCACTGAGTGGATATTTGACTGTTTTGAGTGGGCATTACAGTCTTTTGACAGTGATAGTTTTATCAATGAAACCGTGTTGGTTTTACCTGATAATCAACACTTTCCGGGCTCGGAAAGTTCTTCTGAGGGTATGGCTCGATTAATATTAAGTCAGGTTAAGGAATTCGCTGGTTTAAAGCATTGGCCAACGCAATTGTTCGATATGACTCAGCCAAGGGCTTCTATGCACTTAAGTGCTCCGGTCAATTTGAATGGATCGGAGCGGGGCGAAAAGGCGCAGGCATCATCATCTGGCGCTGTTCCGGTAGCATCGCCTGTGCCTCGATCGATCATTTCTCAACTACCGTTAGCGTCCAGTCATACCCTGACAGAATCGACACCTCTGGCGTTAACTTATCACCCACAGCAATTGCGAAGCCCAGAGGGTCTTATCGCGTATTTTGCCCAGATGTTAGCGCAACAGTTGGCCAGAACCGCAAAACAACCACCACCGGGCGGCGACAACTATTTGCCCATGGCTGGTGAGTTAACGGGCGTGTTTCTGGGATTTGGAATTATGTTTGCAAACAGTGCTGTGGTTCCTCGTCAAGGCGGTTGTGGTGGATGTGGTGGTGCGCAATCGCCAGTGCGGGAGGTTTACTTAAGTGAAGAAGAGTCGACTTATGCTTTGGCATTATTTTGTCACTATAAACAAATCGAGGCAAAAAAGGTCACCAAGCATTTGAAGAAACATTTGCGGGGCTTTTTCAAATCTGCGCTTAAAGATTGCAAGGCTCGTAAAGCCGAACCGGCCTTATTGGATCCTCTGCCGACGACCTAAAGACAAAGAGCTGTTAAATCAACGATGTCGCCCAAACGAGCTAGGATGCTAAAGCTGTTACCGATATTTGCACTTGGTCACGGCCTTTATCTTTTGCCCGATACAGGGCTTCATCGGTTCGTTTAATTAACGCTTCGTTGGTTTCTCCCTCTTCGATGATTGCAATCCCCACACTGACGGTGCAATAAACCACCTCGTTGTTTACTTTATAGGGTGTTTCTGCAAACCTTACTCGAATTCTTTCTGCAATGGTGCGTGAGACTTCGACGTTGTCATTGAGTATGATGAGTGCGAATTCTTCGCCACCAATGCGAGCGGCGAGGTCGTTGTCTCTTACCGTATGTTGCAGAATTTCGCCCAGCGACTGGATAACTTTATCACCGGCCTGGTGTCCGTAATTATCATTAAAAGATTTAAAGTGATCGATGTCGAGCAGCACCAGACTGAAAGTTTGATTATCGGCATTAAGATCATCCAGGTGTTTATCGAATGCGCGGCGGTTGGCTAACTGGGTCAGTGGGTCCAGCGCGCTGATGGTTTTATAGTAGCTTTCACTTTGTTTTAATTCACTGCGTTGTTTTCGCATTAATTGAATGCGATAACCCAACGCGAGTGATAATAAGATACTTTCCAGCGACGCGCCGACCAACAGCGGTAACTCTACCGATAAATTGAGCGAAACCAGACCCATCCAGTACAACACCCAAAGGAAGCCGCCAAAAATGTAAAAACTCCAGGCAAGTATAAAAATACCAGCCGCTTTACTGCCCCTACGCCAGACCCAAAGTGCAAATACCATGGCAAAAAGTGGCGTTGGACCGGCAATTAATAGTGCAATGTTAAGCGATGTGTTGGTGGGTAAAACAAGGGTTAACGTTCCTGACACGGCAAAAAACGACAAAAAAGAGCGATAAAATTTCGCAAATCTTGGAGCATAGTGTCGAGCATTAACGAAGTAGTAAAGAAACACCATCGCCGTCCAGGCACTCATCATAGCGAAAAAATTTAGACCGTGATTGACATAGTCCCAATTAAAGTGGCCGAACAAACGGGCGTGACCATGCGCGAAGAATTGATAGATTAAGGTTATTACAATGGTAAATGAGTAAAAATAATAGAGTTTGTCTTGCAGGTAACGACCAATGACCAGGTTGTAAAACGCCATGACAAATAAAATACCGTAGCAAAAAAAGAAAAAGGTCTCTGTTTTTAAGTTTTCACTCAGTAGCAGGTTGCGCTCAGCTATGTTTATTTGCAAATGAAATTTATGAGTCGCTTCGACTCTTATGTATATCGGCGAGTTGGTCCAGTTGCGATCCAGATTAAAGGTCAAGTGTCGACTCGGCATAAAGTGTTTTGAAACTTCTCCGAGTTCAGCTCTCGCCGCTAATTGATCGCTGTCAAGCTGTTGCCATTGACCGGTCTTGAAAAACAACTTTGCTCTACTCACACCGCTGGAGGCCAATTCGACGGATGGTGCCTCGATAACGTTGGTGGCAGTGGGATTTTGGGTTAACTTGACCCAGACAACTTTAGGGTTGTCGCCGAACCAGAAAGTAAACTCACTCATATGTTCAGCGATCCAGCCATCGTTGGATGTCTTCCATTCAGAAGTTTTTTGAATATCAGTCAAGCTTAATTTTTCGGCTGTTGGCTTAAGGTATTCAATAATAAATTCGTTTGAGGTATTTGCAGTCGCGTGAAACGGTAAGAAAAGGCCGAGTATGAGTGTTATGAGTAAAGATATTCGATAGGTCATCAATGCAACAGCGATTACTTGTATAAAAAATCCAATAGATCGAAGTATAGACCATCTGAT
>JBPEWV010000044.1:0-4252 GCA_052032335.1 Pleionea sp.
TCTTTTTATGCACTGCGGGAATCATTATAATACCGACCATTTGGTATGTAATGAGGAGCAGGAATGGCAAATTATCTAAAGTCGGCATTGGCGCTGGCGATTTTGACGCCCCAACTAGCGCTTGCAGAAGTGGATTTCTCTGCAGTTACCGGAGTGGAACTGCGCGCATTTACCGAGAGTGCAGCGCAAAATCAGGATGATTTCAGCGTCTCTTTGTTTATCGAGCCCGAATGGCACTTTGATTTTGGTGATTCAAGTTTTACTTTTAAGCCGTTTGCCCGTTACGATTCAATGGACGACGAGAGAACGCATTTCGATATTCGAGAAGCCAATTACCAAACGGTCGGCGATGGCTGGTCATTAAACTTAGGCATCAACAAGGTGTTTTGGGGCGTTGCCGAAACCCAGCATCTGGTCGATATAATCAACCAGACTGACGCGGTAGAAAACATCGATGGTGAAGATAAGTTGGGCCAGCCGATGATCAATTTTAATTTGGAAAAATCGTGGGGCACGTTAAGCTTTTTTGTTTTGCCGGGTTTCAGGGAGCGGACTTTTCCGGGGGAAGATGGCCGGTTGAGATTGATGTTTCCGGTTAATTCAGATGAAGCCTTGTACGAATCATCGGCCGAAGAGAAGCACACCGATCTTGCGGTACGTTACAGCACCTACGTTGGTTTTTGGGATCTGGGTTTAGCGCACTTTCGAGGAACCAGCCGCGATCCTTTATTTTTGTTTGATCCGGTAACCAGCGAATTAACGCCTTATTATCCGCAGATTACTCAAACCAGCATTGATGCGCAGGCAACCATCGACGCCTGGTTGTTTAAATTGGAGGCAATTTACCGCACTGACTTTGGTGATAAAGATTATTCTGCTGCTGTAACTGGATTTGAGTACACCAGTTACGGTGTATTCGACAGTGTTATCGATATTGGCTGGCTTGTGGAGTACCAGTTTGACGAGCGAGATAGTTTTGGTAATGCGATGTTTAATATCGAGTTGAGTGATGTGATTGTCGGTGGTGCAAGAATGACTTTTAACGATGTTGAGTCGACCGACCTGTTAATTGGACTGGGTGTCGAGACCGACAATGACGCTCAATTTTTGTCTATCGAAGGCTCGCGACGTATTGGCAATGATATGAAGTTGACGCTGGAGGGGCGAGTGTTCACTGGAATCGATGAGGATCGGCCGACACAAACTTTGTTTTATTCCTACCGCCGGGATGACTTTATTCAGCTAACCTTTGAAAAGTATTTTTAGTTGAGTTGCAGATCCGAAGTACTTGTAATCTGACCGAGCAAAAATCGGGACGTTGTTATTTAACCGAACCAGTCGCTTTAAAAGACAAGGCCCGAAATAGTTGGGCGCTCGAAAATATAGGTACTTGAATAGACTATTGTTTGATAAATTGATGAGAGGTCGATTGGCCTCTCATTCTACTCCAGCAGTCGTTTGCTGATTTCCATATTAACCAGCTCTTTAAAATAATTATCTTCACTGCCTAAAAGACTGTTATAAATTTGCTGGTAAGCCAGAACATTTTTAATGTATGAGCGCGTTTCTTTGTAGGGAACGACTTCAATCCAGATGTCGGCGGGTACCTTTTCTGCATCGGGTAGCCACTTGGCTACTTTATGTCGACCGGCGTTGTAAGATGCCGTTGCTAAAACCCGATTGCCGTTGTGGTAGTCGAGTAGATATTTTAAATATCGTGTGCCAAGTTGCACATTGGTGTCCGGATCGCGCAAATGCGAAGTTTTGGGTGACGGCAAGCGTTCTTTTTTTGCAATGTATTTCGCGGTGTAGGGCATGAGTTGCATCAAGCCCATGGCGCCAACGGAGGAGCGAGCATCGGGCATAAAGGCGCTTTCTTTGCGCGCAATGGCAAGGCTAAGCGAGATATCCAGATTGGCTTCTTGAGAAGCCTTTTGCATCAGGTTGGGAAACGCAATGGGAAAACGCATATCCACTTGATCGTGCAGTCCAGTTTCTGATAGCGAATAAATAACCTGTTCGTGCCACCCCCACTGATGAGCCACTGCTGCCAGGTGTTTGCGTTCGGTGGGCGTGCTGCGTGCTTTAAAATAGTTCCATTCGCGCCGGGCACTTAAATTGCGATTGAGCTTCCATAATTCGAACGCTCGTTGCGCTTCGGGACGAATGCTGAGGTATTCAATAAGTTTGGCGTCAAACGGATAGGCTCGTTGTTCTAAATTGGGTGCCTGATTGAGAAGTGCACTGGCCAGAAATCCGTAATAACTGCGTTTCTGTGACAGTTTTTCGAGTCGATTGAGCCCTTGCTCTTGGTTGCCTAAAGCCAGATCGGCACGAGCCAACCAGTAATTCCAGTCATTTTCAGAATTCTCGGGTGCTGGGGTTTGGGTTAAAAATGATTTCAATTCAGCCCAGTTTTGTTGGCGTAATTCGTGTGCCAGTTTCCAACGTAACAATAGGTCGTCCGACTGATGCCCATGAACATTATCCAGCCACTCTGAGGCTCTTGGGTGGTTCGAAGAGGCTAACGCCAATGAAACAGAGCGTGCCAGCTCCAGTTTTTGTTGGTGGGAGAAGCGATAATTATGAGAGGCTTTGTCAATGATCCTTAATGTTGACTCTGCATCGCGCCAGATGTGTTTCATCAAAACCGCGTTAGCTACTTCGGCGACTTTTTTGGCGTCGAGAGCTTTAGCAGGCTTTTTAAGAAGATGGTTGGGGTAACGCATTACTTTGTACGCGTACTGACCATTGGCTCGCTCGGACGCAGGCAGTAGACGCGATAAATAGTTCACTAAAGAAGCTTTACGATTTTTGACTGCTAATAAGATGCGTTTCCAAACCAGATCCGATGTTAAAGCGCCATTTCGTTTCATGTGATTGAAAACGGGATCACAGGCATCGGGCTGGGATTTTCCAACCAGCCACAGAGCGTGCGCCTGATGATAAATGTCTTGTGGGTTCTCGTCGGTTTTTAAGCGAAAGTTTAGCCAGTGGCATTGTAAAACGGTACTGGCCTGAGGACGATAATAACTCAAGAATAATCCGGTTTGTTTTTTATGCGCCAATAACCACAGAAACTTGGTGCGGACACGACTCGCCACCGGTTCATTGTCGTATTTGTCGAGAAAATTTTGAATTTCAAGACGATTGTCTAACGAAATGCGATCGGCAAGATAGGCGCTCTCGAGGTAAGGCGCAAGGACATAATCTGAAAGTTCGTTTTGTAACCGTTTAAATTCATCGATGCGACCCTGTCTCAGGTGCGATAACGCATCTTTGTAAAGCGCTCGCTGAGCCACTGTCGCAATTTGTGTGCTGTCTAAACGTTCCGCTTGATCAGACGTGCTTTCGATCGGTGCGACCTCGGTATTCGCAAACACCAACCCACAACATAAAACCCCAGCGATCAAACCAATTGTGTTCATTCGATACCTACAGCTGCTCGAAGACTTCAAGTTATCATCCCTGGTTATAAAAACTAATTGCTTTGAAACCGACAATTTCAATTAGTTCCCTTTATAATATAGTCGATTTAATGCAAATGATAATAACGCTCAGGAATAAAACTTAATGGCAATATTACGTGGTGACAAGGTGTCACTCAGTTTTGGTACTCACATTTTACTCGATAATGCTTCCTTCTCCGTCGAACCGGGAGAAAAGATCGCGATTGTCGGCAGAAACGGAGCAGGGAAATCCTCCTTATTAAAGTTGATTGCGCAAATAAATGTTCCTGATTCAGGTGAGATACAAACTCAAAAATCCCTTCGAATGAGATATCTGGCGCAATCATTGCCCGAAGCAACCGACGCGACGATTTTTGATTACGTCTCTAATGGCGTTGCGGATATCAAACACGCACTTGAGCGTTATCAGTCGTTATTGGAATCGGGTGGGTCCGAATCCGAAATTAATCAATTGCACGACCTGCTCGATCGAAGCGACGGTTGGCACTGGCAGAAAAAGGTTGAGCAGGTTTTAACCCGGTTAAACCTCGACGGTTCGGTAAAATTAAGTACTTTGTCGGGCGGTTGGCGACGTCGTGTATCCCTTGCAGAGTGTCTTGCCGCAGAGCCTGACTTACTACTACTTGATGAGCCGACCAACCATTTGGACCTGGAAACCATAGAATGGCTCGAAGGCGCGTTAAAACAATTCAAAGGTGCTTTGTTACTGATATCGCACGATCGACAGTTTATCGATGCCATTGTTGATAAAGTGTGGGAAGTGGATCGTGGCGTGTTGGGCG
>JBPEWV010000045.1:0-5455 GCA_052032335.1 Pleionea sp.
TAAATTTGTAACACCTCTTCAAAACTCTCTATCGCCTCATCGACTCGCCCAGTTTTCACCAAGTACCTTGCTTCGATGGTCTTTTGCGCCAAGTAAGTAAAAGAGTTCGAAGAAGTCGACAACGCCTTGCTCATTCTTTCTTTAATCGCGCGCGCTGCCGATAACGCATTGTCGTAATCGCCGCTGAGTTCATACCAATACATTTGCCCAGTTTCTAAATGCTGCCTTAACCAAGGGTTTGGATTATTGTCCAGAAACTTTGCCAAAGATTCATTCGCGCGTTTTAAATTGTCGGCATCGCCCTGATAGTAAAAGGCATGAATATAAGTGGAGTCGACATAGCGGTCGTACGGATGTTGCAGCTGTTGCTTGATCTCTTCTAACTGCTTAAAGGCCTCGTCGTAAAGCTCCAGCTCAACCTTGGCTCTAGCAATGGGCAAGTCAATCGACATTAATTTTGATAGTGGCGAGAACTCAGAGTAGTCCATCTCGGGGCGATAAAAATAATCAAGATACGCCTGGTACTGACCTAAGTTGGCTAACATCCACTGGTTTGCATTAAGTAAGGCCAGTACTTCTGACTTTTTTTCGGTACTTGCCATCATTTGGTCCAACTCAGCTTTTGCCTGCGACATATTGCCAGTAACGATCGAGAGATAGACTTTACTCAATCGGGTCTCAAAATGATTGGGCTCAAGCAATAAAATTTTATCGAAGCTTTCGCGCGCTTTGTTGTGTTCGCCCATCTTCATATAAAAGCTAGCAAGATAGCGGTAGCCATTTTTATTGGTGGGATTGCGCTCGATGTATCGATTCATATATCCCAGTGATGCTTCGACATCATTTTGCAGAAAATTAAGCGATGCCAAAGAGACCAGATGATTGTCGTTATCCGGCATCAGCTTGGTTAATTTCAGTAAACTTTTTTCGGCTTTATCGAGATCTTTTCCGGTCGACATTTGTGTTTGCGCCATCATTTGATGCGCGTCCGGATCGTTGGGATAAATTTCTACCCACATATCAAGTAACTTTAATAATGCGTCGAAATCTCCCTTTAATGAAAATAAGGTTGACCGATAAAAAAACTGCGCCTGTTTTGAAATCTTATAGTCGTGTTGCAAAGCCAGAGTATATTGCTCCATTGCGTCACCTGGTAAGCCCTGCACCCGCAACAAGTTTCCCAAAGACGCTCTTGCATTAACAAACTCCGGATCGATTTCGAGCGTTTTGCGCAATAAGTCAATGGCGCCTTGAAAATCACGATGAAAGTAATAAATTTTATGCGCTTCGGTAAACAGTTTTAGCGCGTCGAGCGACCCGGTGTAAAATTCACTGACCGGTAATTCTGAGTCGATTTGCTTCTTGTCACGCGGTATATCCATTACATCACGAAGCGCATTATTAACTTCTTTAACAGCATCAAATATTGAATCCGATTGCTGTGAGTAGTGAACCACAATTTTATTCTTGAGAAGGCTGTAAAGCTTAATGGACAAAGTGACTTGCGGAGTTTCTGACTGAGCGTCGTCGATCGACAAATCGCCAAACACCAGATAGTCAGCAAAACGTTCTTTTGCCATCTTCAGGAGCAGACCAGTGGGCATGACGTTGCCTTGTTCCAAGCCTCGCTCTTTCAGTTCATTAAACAGGCTCATCGAGCGAAACGGCGTGTAAGCGTTTAAATAGATGTCGCGCTTTAACTCTTCAGCCAACATGCCCGAAACTGCGTAGCGCAGCCAGTCATCTTTCTCCGCTAAGTCAACTCCATTAAGAAACGACACCAGTACACTCTTACGGTGTTCTGAACGAGCCACTTCAAAAACCTGTTGCTCACCGGTTTCATCGACCAGCACTTTAATCTCGGTGGTTTGTACCGGCTGCACCAGCGACACCATACCGACAACAGCAACCACAGCGTTCAAAGGCACCAGATAAAAAGTGCTTTTTTGCCATGACTCTTTGCCCTTTTTACCGTACTGGTAAGCCAATAAAATAATCGATGGCAAAAAGGTCAGCATTCCGACGAATATATAAGAGGTAAGCTCGACTGGAAGCGCAAATCGCTCGCTCATCCAATCACCAATTTCAATCATCATCCAGGCAGTCGCAATGTAAAGCCCGGTGATTTGCGGCACACGGCGTTCGAGCAGTCGCCCAATCAATGAGTCGTTGTTCATAGTTTAATCAGCTAGGTGTGTATCTCAGTGAGCGAATTATACACAAACTGCTCACCCGACATAACCGCTGAAAGGTGCAGTTGTAAGCCGTCGAATTGTCAGACTTCCCAGCCGACACATCGGAGTTTGCTATAGCCAATTCCTTCAGTCTCAAATTACGATTCCATTTGGCCCACTTGGTGGGTGCTAATACCTTAATCGGAGAACACGCCGGGAACGCAATTGTCAAGAAACAGATACTGCCATTGACGGTGGCATTGCGGACACTGATACAGGGTGTATTGCCCCTGCCTGCCTTGATGATTCAACTCCCCAGCCGAAGTAAGTTGCTGTATTTGCTTTTCAACGGCCATCTGGCGATCGATGGTTTTGATTTGCCCTTTCCAGTGACGACGTAATTCGCTGCAAACCGCACACTCTGAAGTCGGTAATGGTTTCTGTTTAGGTTTTTGCTGATTATTTCTCTTGCCCAATGGTCGCTCCTTTTAAAACCGCTCTCTCACTCCATTACTTTCATCTCATACGAGAGGAGATACGTCAACCTAGTGTCTTAATTTTCACCGCCCCGGCTCGGTTGATCGTCTACCTTCAACTTACAATTAGCTTGTTTGATTTCAATTGAGTGATTTCGTCGGAGTGATTTCATTTTATTGAGTGGTAAATTTGATTAAATAACACCCAAAAAGGTCAAGCCAATATCGACTGGTACGCCGTGCAAGTTGCGCGAGCAGGCTTCAATTTACAACCCTTTTCTCACCACTTCCAGTGTCGGCTCAGGAAACTCATAATTTGCCGCAGCCAACAGGTCTTTTAATGGCTCTGGCTTGTGAAAATGATAGCCCTGACCAAAGTCCACACCAATGCTAGTTAAATAATCTTCGCTTTGCTGATTCTCAACAAACTCAGCGATGGTTGATTTTTCTAACGCATGAGCAATGTTATTCATCGATTGCACCAAAGCCTGGTCGACCGGCCTGGACGAAAGCTCTTTGACAAACATACCATCTATCTTGACGTAATCTACCGGCATCTGTTTTAAGTAACCGAAGGAAGAAAAGCCACTGCCAAAATCGTCGAGTGAGAAATGGCACCCGAGTTTATTCAAACGCAACATAAATTCGATTGCCGTCGAAAAGTTCGCCATAGCGGCTGTTTCAGTAACCTCAAAGCAAAGATTTGGACAAAGTTCAGGCACGTCACTTAACAGTTTGAATATTTTGTTATTATACCTCGCACTGGAGATGGTTTGAGCCGACAGGTTGATGCTGATTTTCCACTGCTCGGGTAAAACCGACAGGAAACTTTTTATGGTTTTTATGGTTGTTTCAACAACCCAGTAATCGATTTTGTATGCCAGATTATAGCGTTCTGCGGCAGGAAGAAACGCTCCCGGAGGAATGACTTGACCCTTCCGAATCATACGAATTAACACTTCACCCTTGAATAGATTTTGATTTTTCGATGACAGAGGTTTTATTTTTTGAAAGTAAAGCTCAAAGCCGCCTGGATCTCGAAGCGACTGATTAATCTTGTCGACCCATTTCATTTCTCCGAGCAACGACGTGCTCTCTTCACTCGACTCGTTAAATACAATGGTTTTATTTCTGCCTTTCTCTTTTGCGACGTAACACGCACTGTCGGCTTCACTGAGCACATTTTGTATGCTACGGGTATCTTGATCGATTACCGAGATTCCTGCGCTTATGCCAACTTCGAAAAACTTGTTTTCCCAACTAAAGCGGTGTCGCTCGAGCGCTACTCGCATGGTTTGAATTATTTCAATGGCCTTATCGGGCTCGCAACACTCCAGCAACAAAGCAAATTCATCACCCCCAATGCGTGCAAGTACGTCGTCTTTTCGTAAACACTGCTTAAACAAGGTCGAAATTTGTTTCAACAGAATATCGCCGGCACTGTGTCCACAAATATCGTTAATAACTTTAAACTGATCCAGGTCGAGAAAACAGACACAATGCCTTGTTTGTTGAACCACAGATTTTTCAATCGACATATCGAGTAAGCGAGAAAATTCAAGACGATTGATGAGTCCAGTAAGGTCATCGTGTGAAGCCTGATAACTGAGTTTTTGCGACATCTTATGCAGGTCGCTAATGTCTTGAGACACAATCAGGATAAACCGTTTTCCAAACTGATCGATCGCTCTAGCGCCATCTCGAGTCCAGAATCCATAACCCGATTTCGAGACACGCTTAAGTTCCCAGTGCTTTGTAGAAAGATTAGTCTGTTTAATGCTTTCAAGATATTGCTCAAACAAAGGTTGATCCGACTCAGCGTAGAGTATCCGAGCATCTTGACCGATCAGTTCGGATTTATCATAGCCGAAGGTTTTTAGACCATAGTCATTTATGTTAACAATTTTAAACTCATCGTCTATGGTCAAAAAGGTAGCAGGGTTCTTCTCGTACAACTCTTGATAAGAGCGTTCCAACGTATGAATTTTCTCTGCCGAACTTCTTAGAGAACTATCGAGGCTTTCGAACTCCGACAATAGATAGTGTTGTCGAATTTTCTTTAACTCGCCATCTACAATAGATTCGGCATTGGCTTTAAGCTCTTCTACCGGCAGAACGACTATGTATTTCAGAAGCAGCCAAATAGATCCGACAATGACAAGACTTAACAGACTCCAGATGATCATTTCTTGAATTAGGAAACTGTTTAATTGCTCCAGCTCGCTACTTATATCTGAGACCAAAATTAAGCGGTCAGCCTGACCTGCCAGCAAGTTGTCTTCACTTTGGCGACTTAAGGGAAACTGATAAACCAGCCATTTCGAAGTATCATCAAGGTAGTCTACATGATAGTTACGATCGAGTTTAGAAAAATAGTTAGTCGACAGGGTTTCATCGAGCATGTCAAATGGCTTGCCCTCGAGTGCTCGCTTGTTGGCGCTAAATATCTGATTCTCATCATTCACCAACAGACTGTAAACAATCGATTTCGTTGACTGTGATTGCTCAATGGCCGAACGAACAATAGAGGGCAACCCGTAACGAATACCTGTTTCGATGTTGGCAGAAATTAAGTTACCGATGTTTACAATTCTTTCGACCGCATCCTGCCGTATGCGCTCCTCACTCTCACTGTACTTAATGTAAAAATTAAACGCACTACCAATAAGAAGGAGCGCCATTAGTATAAGAGGTATGAATGTGCGTAACGCCATACTCATTCTGCACGTTCTACCATCAGTAACGCTCGGTTAGTAATGAGCTTTTGCTTGTCAATGGGCTTTTTCATCAATTGCTTGTCGAGCA
>JBPEWV010000046.1:0-42261 GCA_052032335.1 Pleionea sp.
CTAAAGATTCCTGTTCAGCCTCAAACGTCAAAGGTAATTCTTCATCTTCGGTGTTCGAAGTCTCGGAACTTGATTCAACTTGTTTACTCGCCTCGGCTTTTTCTGTTGACGCCGAGGATTCACTTAAAAAGCTGTCCAGTTCTGACTCGAAGTTTTCCATGTCATCGTCGTAGCGCTCGACATCAAAACTCAAGTTTTCCGCTTCGTCATCGTCCAATGAAAGCTCATGAGAAGACGAAGATGCTTCAGGGTCAGTGTCGCCCGTTTGCTCATTTTCATGTATTGTTGTATGACTATCAGATTTATCGTCTTCGTCAGTCGAACTTAACTCGTTCGCTTCAAAAGTCGCTGTATCGTCGAAATCTAGCGACTTATCAGCGTCTTCAAATTCATCAGAAAAATCCGACTCAATGTTGAGCTCAGACTCAAGATCGAAGTCGAGATCCTGTGATAATTCATCCGCCACTTCCTGGATGGGTTCGGCCAAATCTTTCGGATTGGTTTCGCCAATTTCCGCCAAATCCTGAATGGTTTCAGCCAGTTGCTCGGTAGCTAAATTCAATCGATCGACAGAATCATCCGTTTCTAACGAAACAGATTCGACAGTACTGCTTGGTAGGTCAGCTTGCGCCTGGTCACTGTCATGCTTTTCATTTACGTCGTGATCATCGTTCGATTGGGTTGGCGGCGAAAGGCCGGCCATTTCATACAACCGATCGATTTGTTTTTCGACCCAGTAGTCAGGGTGAGATTGTTTGGATAACGAACCACGCTCATGAAAAAACACTGGCACCGATGACTGATCCAGCAAGTCGTCCAACGGATCGGTCCAATCTTCATCTTCGATGTCTAATAACCAGACGTGCAAATCGGTTTGACTGATTTCATCATTACCAATTTCACTGGGCGAGATACTTTTTTGAAGCTTTACGCCACTCTGTTGCAACAGAGCGACGTATTGATCTGACTCCTCTCCACCGGAAGTGATCAATCCTATGGATAAAAATTCCCTACTACTCATTACTGCTTACCGGGTAATAAAGACTCAATAGTTTGCAATAAGTCTACTTCATTGTATGGCTTACCCATGTAACGATTAACACCTATCGATTCTGCTCGCTCTCTGTGTTTTTCACCCGTTCTAGATGTAATCATAATAATTGGCAACTGTTTCAACTTGTCATCGTGTCGAATAATGGTCGCCAGTTCAAAACCATCCATTCGCGGCATTTCGATATCGAGCAACATTACGTCAGGCTTGTGTTCCTGCAATACGTTAAGCGCATCAACACCATCTTTCGCCAGTACAACTTCGTAGTCGTGACGCTGCAATAAACGTTGCGTTACTTTACGTACCGTAATGGAATCGTCCACTACCATAACGGTTGGAATTTTTTCTTCTTCGACCTCTTCGTATACAGGTGCATCAACTTCAACCACCGCATCGGCGCGACGAGTTAATGCAGGAACGTCCAATATCAGTACGACGCGACCGTCACCCAAAATGGTTGCACCCGACAAGCCACTCAACAAACTCAGTTGTTGACCCACCGATTTTACGACGATTTCACGGCTGCCCATCAACTCATCTACTTGAACAGCGGTTGGGTGTTCCGCACCGTGCAGCAATAGAACCGGTAACGGCTTGGTGATGCCTTCGAGATCAGCACGCGTATTATGATCCAGCAAGTTCCCCATATAACGCATGTGATAAGGCATACCTGCGTATTCAAAGCGGGCATCAGGATTGTCGTAGTACTCCTGAATTTCAAACGGACTAACACGTACAATACCTTCGATGTTCGTTAAAGGTACGGCGTAAATGTCTTCACCCACTTTGATCATCAATGCCTGGTTGACCGAAACCGTAAATGGCAATTTGACGGTAAAGGTGGCTCCTTTACCTTGCTCAGAGTGGATTTCTACGACACCACCCATTTGTTTGATCTCACTGCTTACGACGTCCATACCCACGCCTCGACCAGAGATCTGGGTGACTTTTTGTGCCGTCGAGAAGCCAGCTTCGAAGATCATTTGTTGCAGTTCGTGATTACTCAGTTCGGAATGCTCGGTAATCAAACCACGCTCCAGTGCTTTGCTCCGGATCGCCTCGATGTTGAGTCCCCGGCCATCGTCCTGGATTTCAATGTAAATTTCCGAACCTTCTCGGAATAATCGGATTCGTATTTTGCCGGTTTCCGATTTACCCGCCGCTTTTCGTTCTTCAGGACTTTCAATACCGTGGTCCATCGCGTTACGCAGCATATGCTCAATCGGCGCAATCATTCGTTCCAGAACGGTTCGATCCATTTCGCCTTCGGCAACAATCGAGATATCAACGGTTTTGTTCAATTCGTTTCCGATTTGGCGAACGATACGTCGTAATCGAGGAACCAGACTTTCGAACGGAACCATGCGAGTACGCATTAATCGCTCGGACATTTCCGTATTCACTCGCCCCTGTTGTAGCAATAAGGTTTCTGAGTCGGAAGTCAGGTTATCTATGGTATCTTTCAAGTTTGCAATATCGGCCGCAGACTCGCCGAGACTTCGGGTTAGTTCTTGCTGACGTGTGTAACGGTCAAATTCCAGTGGGTCGAATTCTTCGTAGTCGACTCCGGCAATTTCTCGTCGGTATTCGATTTGCGCATCCGTTTCAATTTCAAGGTTACGCAGCTGTTCACGCATACGCTCGAGGGCTTGATTCATCTCGTCGAGGTTGTATTTCAGAACCGACACTTGCTGTTCGAGTCGCGCTCGGAATATCGAGGTTTCACCCGACAGGTTAACCAGGCTTTCCAACTGATCGGCACCAATTCGCACCACTTCCTGTTGCTTGGAACGCTTGTCTTTATCTGCACCAGCGGCCTGGTCTTGCTTTGCCGGTTTGGCCGCTTCTTTTTTGCCAATCGGAACCACGTCTGCGGATTTTTTCGCCGGCTGCGCAGCAGTTTGTTCGGGTAAATCACCTGTTTTAATTAAGGTCTCAAGCTCAGCCATGTAATTAGCAGGCGTGGTAAGCATTCTGGAAGCACCAACTTCATCAACCAGTCGGTGAATCACATCGTATCCACGCATGACAAATTGAACGTGCGACTGCTTTGGTTCGATCTGCCCATCAGCAACCTTTTCAAAATAGGTTTCCATTTCGTGAGTCAGGTTACCCAGCGACTCAAGATTCGACAAACGCGCGCCACCTTTCAAGGTATGCAGACTACGTTGTAGGGTTTCAATGGATTCTTTGCTGGCTGGTTCGTTGGCCCAATGCTGTAACGCTTCGTCCATATTCTGCAGAATTTCGGCGGCTTCTTCGAGATAAATTTCGAGCACTTCTTCGCCATCTTCATCCAGCTCAACCTGCTGAACTTCCGCAGCAGCATCGTCCGAGTCGTCTACTTCGGCAGCCACTTCTGCGGCCTCAGCTTGAGTATCCTGTTCAATGCTTTCAATCAATTCCGAATCGGCCGTCTCAGGCGCTTCGGCCAATTCACCGGCAATCGCCTGGCGAATTTTCTCAATCAAACTTGCATCGATTTCAAACTGGGCGTTATCACCCAACTTCTCAACAATGGTACGGAAATGATCCAGTACCTCATAAGATAACTCAGCGTGTTCCGGACGCGGTGTCAACGCTTCAGTGCCAATGGCTTCAAATAGATCTTCTAAAGCATGCGCAACATTACCCACTGACATAACACCCGCCATTCGCGCGCTGCCTTTAAATGTGTGTAAATTGCGTTGTAGATTATTAACCGGTAGCAGATCGTCTGGCTTTTGTTTCCAGGATTCGAGGTTTGCTTCGATTTCTTCGATCAGTTCTTCTGCTTCTTCAAGGAAGAATTCGAGCAACTCATCATCGATTTCATCTGCGGCTTCGTGCACATCTTGCGGTCTAATGGTTTCTGAAACCTCTTCCCGCTCTTCCACTGGTTGCTCTGATTTTTGCGCCACCATCGGTTGTGAAGTCTTGGCGTGCCACGATTTCAACTCGCTAATCAGCTCGGATGGGTCGGGTAGCTTATGTTCCACCGCTGCCGTATTCAGGCAATCCAATACGTAATCTAACGCCTGTGATCCCAGTTTATAAAAACCATCGTCCATGGTCGCTTGGTCGGGTTTGGAAACAAAATTCTCAAGCGCCGCTGCCAGCGCTTCGACCTCATCCAACATGGCCATATTGGCACCACGTTTCAGAGTGTGCATTTCAGCTTGAAGGTTATGCTGGGCTTCCAGCGACCCCTTGTTTTGCCAGGTATTCAATAAATCTTGGGCTTCCGAGACAATGTCCATGCCCTCGGCCAGGAATATCCCGAGTAACTCCGGGTCTCGATGAATCGTAGTTGCTTCTTCTTGCTCTGCCTGACCCGTTTGTTTTAGCAATTCTTGTCGTTGCTCAATAAACGCCTGCATCAACTTGTCTTTGTGCCCGCTGATGTAATGTTTATTGTCTTTTAACGATTGAATGCAATGGTTTAAATAAGTGTTGGCTTCTGTGAGCGAAGTTTTAAATTCATTGCTCAAAGGAACATTACGTTGTTTATATTCTTTCACCAACGATTCTAACGGTCCTGCCAGGTCGGCAACCTCGGGTACTTCGGCCATGTGAGCACTGCCTTTCAGGGTGTGCATGGCACGCAACAATTCGTCCGTCGCGTCGCTTCCACTGCCTGATGGCCAGTTATCAATGGTACTAGAAATTACGTCCATATGACCTTCGGCTTCATGAACAAATATTTCAAGCAATACCGGATCAATATCGGAGCTAATAGACTGTTCCGAAGCCTCAGCGTCAGCTTCTAAATCGGGAGTTTCTAACTCGGAAGCTTCTAACTCTGGTGTCTCGAGTTCAGAATCGGATTCTGATTCTTCTAGTGAGTATTCTTCAAGATCGGTGAGTTGTTCATCATCGGCTTGCTCAGTCAGATCGAGCGTTGGAACCGACTCCTCTTCCGACATACTCTCAGAAATTTCCAGGACATCGTCAACCCCAACCGGTTCAAACTCGTCCAAAGACTCTTCGACCTGCAGCTCCGGTATTTCTTCTTCCGAACTGTCTTCTTCATCCAGAGACAGAACTTCATCTTCTGTCTCACCCAGATCCGCAGGTTGTTCGAGTTCAATATCTTCTTCAACTACCGGCTCTGGTAAATCCTCCATTGTAAGCTCGGCATCCTCGTCAAGCTCTGGCAGTGGTTCGGAAAGCTCCGACGCTTCCTCTTCAAGCTCAGGTAAAGCGTCTTCTAATTCGAGCTCTGCTGTTTGCTCGACTTCAGGCTCAGAGGGTTGCTCAGAAACGGTCTCTTCTTGCGCAACTTCCGCAGCGGGAGATTCAACTTCAAAATCCTCAACCTGAGAATCGTCAGCTGCAGTCTCTTCTACCGGCAATTCTTCAGCGGGCGTTTGACTGACCTGACTGTCTTCGACTTCCGGTTCATCCGCCGCAGTTTCTTCGGGCGCCTGATACGCTTCGCCTTTTGCAATGGCGTGTGCTCTGGCCATAATCGAATCAGGCGACTCGCTGGGTACGGAGTTTTTAGAAAAGGCATCAACCAACTTTGGCATAAAGTCGGTGGCGTCTTTCATGACGTCAAGAACGTCTTTGTTCAGTGGAATCGTTTCATCGATAACACGATTTAACATGTTTTCTATCGACCAGGCGAGTTCACCAGCGAGGCTGGCTCCAACCAACCGACCGCTACCTTTCAAGGTATGGAATGAACGACGAATGGTCGACAATGACTCGGCATCTTCTCGGTCGTTGACTAGCTTCGGATACAACTGATTGATACTTTCAAGCTCTTCCTCGGCTTCTTCAAGGAAAATTTCCAGAACTTCGTCATCGATTAAGCTTTCATCAAAATCTTTCTCAGCAGATGGTTTTTCAGCTTCTGGTTGGGCAACTGCTGGCTCGGGCTCTGCTATTTCAGATTTCGGCGTTTCAGGCGCTACCGATTCAGTGCGCTGTTCTTTGGATTCCGAACTTGAAACAGGCGCCGCTGGCTCAGGTTCCGCTTTTTTCTGCGAGGCTTTTGCCAGTTCGGCATCTAAAATGGCCTCACTATCTTTAGCGGCTCTAAGAATCGAATCGGATGCTGCGGAACCGACTTCGCCATAGTTTTCGAGGCAATATTCTACCGAGGTCACTATGTCGGCCAACGCGTCCATAACGTTTTCTTGTGGCTTGTAGCGATCCTGTAACAGTCTTCGTTCGATAAACTCTTGCGCCTTGTACAGCATATCGGACGCTTTTGAAAAGCCGACGATTTGCAACCCGCCTTGAATTTCAACCAATAACAAAGGTACATCGGTCAGCAAGTCAAAATTGAACGACGAGGCAATAAAGTCGACAACCTTTTCTTTGGCTTTTTGTAAATTGCCACGACTGGCTTTCAATAAATGCAGTTTTGCATCATCCAACTGCGCATCAGCTGCGGCTTTGTCTTGTTTTGCCGCCAATTCTTCTGGAGTACTTTCTTCCGAGACACCAACATCCTGTGATTTCACATTGGCCAGGTTGGCTTCGACAAATAACAACGCACCGGCAACGTCCATTACGACCGCATCGGATATAACTTCCCCCGACTCGACCACTTTATTCAGTGTTGCAATCTGTTGTTTGATAACATCACGCGGAATGCCTAGTCCTAAAATTCCTAATGTATCGGTGATTTTCTTCAAACTAGGAATTAAATCTTTGATCTTCGCCGTGCTCTTGTCGCCGCCACGAACAAACAGATCCAATGTGTCTTTGACATTGATGAGGTCGTCGTTAATGGCACCAACAACGGTTTCAATTGCCCCGGTATCAGGACCTTGTAACCGACGACGCTGCTCTTCAACTTCATCCTCGGACAGCATACTGGAAGACAGATTAAAGCGTTCTTTTAAGCGAACAACCTTTTCATTTTTGGAGGTCGACTTCGCCACGTAGTACAACAAGTTTTTCAATAGCTCTTCTGGAATGGTGTCGTCCAGCGCTTCTTTTCCAAGGTCAGCCAGACGCTTGATGTGGCGATCGATTTTACCTAATAACCCATGAACGGCAGGGTCTTTGTACTGACCTTTCTCAACAATTGAAAACATAAATCCGTCGGCCACCCACCAAAGGTGGGCAACAGAATAACCAGAAGTAACGTCTTCGAGTTTTTCTAAAACCTTGTGCATGCGTTGAATGCCTTCTTTGACATTCTGATTACGCATTACGCCGAGCAGACCTTTCTGATAATGGGCACGAAATTTCTTGGCTAATTCAGAAAACGACTTTTCATCGACAGGTTTCTTACCTTGTTCCGATTTAGGCGGCTCAATGCCAGCAACATCAGGAGAAAAGATGGCGCTTTCTGAAACCGGCCCAACTCCTCTGGAGCTACGCAGTTCATTAAGTAAGGGCAGTAAAAGAACCGGCACATCGCGTTGACCGGATTGAACACGATCGAGATAAGAGGGCAGTTGAAGCATGCTCGCCATAAGCACTTCAAGCGCTTTTTCTTTGGCAACAAATTTTCCGTCGGCTATGGCTTGCGCCAAATATTCCATTTCTTCAGCGAACAAAGCAGCACCGCGAAATTCCAACATTTGCAGAGTTCCGCGCACCTGATGCAAGCAGCTTATACAAAACCGGATTTGAGTGACATCGCTGTCATTTTCCGCAAAGGCCTCTAATCCCTGACGCGCCTGATCCAGAGATTTATTGATTTCTTTACGCACCCAACTCAGTGCTAATTGTTCATTCGAATCGGCCATGCCTGCTCCGTATAACTTCTCGTTTAACCACCTGCGCGTAAATAAGCTTGGCAGTGTTTAGTGGATACTTTTTCTATCAATGGATGCGAAAGATTGTTTAATTCGCCGGGTCCCAGAATTAAAAGTCCACCAGGTGCAAGTCGATTTACTAATTGCTCAACAATTTTTTGTCGTCGATTGTTTTGAAAATAAATCAATACATTCTGACAATATATAATGTCGTACAGTTGTTTCGGTGAAGACTCCAGCTCCTGAATATTCGCTTGCACAAAACAGGTTCGGTGACGGAGTTGATTCTTCACTTGATAATAGCCATCGGCCAAACTATCAAAATATTTGTCGAGCAAAACAGGGGAAACATTCATCAATTTTCGTTGGTGATAAATGGCTTCACGGGCCTGAGCCAGTGCCGGAAAACTGATATCTACCCCAGTTAATCCAAAATAAAATTTTCGAGTACTTTCAAGTTTTGAAACATCGATTTCACTCAATAGCATGGCAAGACTGTAAACTTCTTCACCGGTTGAGCAACCCACGCTCCAAACTTGAGCATTGACGGGTGATGTTTCTTTGGATGTCGCCGCTTTCGCGATCATCTTATCTATGTGTCGGGTAACCAGTTCCATCGATTCGTTGTCACGAAAAAAACGCGTTTCGTGAACCGTCAACAAGTCGACCAAGTTTGCCCATTCAAGCGCCGATCCAACACCGCGATCGAGACTTTCAAAATAGCTTTGATAGTTATCAAAACCTGTCTCTCGCATTCGTTGTGCCAGATTGGTTACCAAAAACGATTTTCGATTTTCAGATAACCAAACGCCGGTACGTTGTTCCAACAATGATTGCCAGCGTTTGAATTCTTTCGCATTCATTTCTGGCAATTGATCGTATGCCGCCATTATTCGAGACGTTACCTGACCGCTTAAAATTCAGGCAGCTTGAAGCCCGCGACCGAGCCATTTAGCTCGTCGGCAAGTTCCGCCAGTTTACCGATGCTGCTCGCTGTGTTCAGTGTGCCTTGCAGTGTTTGGTTGGTAATTTCCTGGATAACGTTCATCGTGTTAGATACATGACCCGCAGAAGCGGCTTGCTGTCGTGCAGCGTTGGATATATTTTGAATCAATTCCGCAAGGTTAGACGATACGCGCTCGATTTCTTCCAGAGCAACACCCGCGTCTTGCGCCAGTCGCGCTCCTCGCACAACCTCGGAAGTCGATGCTTCCATCGAGATTACGGCTTCGTTGGTATCTGTCTGGATGGTTTTTACCAGTGCTTCAATCTGTTTCGTTGCGTTACCTGAACGTTCCGCCAGTCGCTGTACCTCGTCGGCAACAACCGCGAAACCACGTCCGGCTTCACCCGCCATCGACGCCTGTATCGCAGCATTAAGTGCCAGAATGTTCGTTTGCTCGGAGATGTCGTTGATCAGAGATACGATATCTCCGATTTCCTGTGACGATTCACCCAGTCGTTTAATACGCTTGGAGGTTTCTTGTATTTGCTCTCGAATCGTGTCCATACCGCGGATGGTGTTTCGTACAACCTCAGAACCCTTCTTCGCGATATCAACCGACTTTTCCGCAACCTGGGTAGATTCGGCGGCGTTCGCAGATACTTGCTCGATGGACACCGCCATCTCGTTGATCGCAGCAGAAGCTCCGGTAATTTCTTGAGCCTGGTTTTTAGATGCTTGCGCCAATTCGTTCGAAATACCTTGCGTTTCTTCCGTCGCACCCGACAGACGCGAAACCGACTCGTTAATCGTCGATACCAGCGACCTCAATTGGTCAATGGTGTAGTTCATCGCATCGGCTATCGCACCAGTAAAGTCCTCGGTTACCGTTGCATTGGCGGTCAAGTCCCCGTCGGCCAGACCTTCCATTTCATCCAGCAGTCGGATGATCGCTTGCTGGTTTCGTTCGTTTTGTTCACGCTCTCGTTCTGCTTGCGAACGTACTTGACTCTCCCGAACCTTATCCGCACGTCGAATTTGAATCGCCAATAAGAATAAGAAGAATAGAACCATGGCACCACCACCAATGGAGAACCAGTAGTGGCCGCTCCAAATATCAATTCTCGTGCCGTGGTTACGATACGCATCAGCCAGATTTTTCGACTGGTCGAGCAAGGTATTGGAGCGGTCGAATATTTGCTTGGAGGCTTGTTGCACTTTAAATAATGCGTCGGTTTGGCTGATTACGTAGTCCACGTTTTCTTTTACGGTTTGGAATAACGTTGCTACTTCTTGCAGTGCTTCTCGGGCTTCGGAGTTTTGAACGCGACTGATGCCCATCATCATGTCACCGTTCAACATACCATCGAGCACACTACCAAACACTTCTACGTCTTGACCAAAGTTTTCCGCCGCAGCAGGCGCTTCATCACCGCCTTGTAAAACTTTCTGGAAACTTTGAATGATACGTTCTGCTACGAACAACTGTCGGGTCGAGAAAAATGTCTGCTCACCGGATGCACCAGAGTCCAGTAAGATATCGTTTACAGTTGTGTATAAGAACTGAATTTGAGGAACGGTTTGGGAAAGTTCGGCCTGAATATCGTAGAGACCGGTAACCGTTTCTTCACTTTGCAAAATAACATCGGCATCACCTTTTACTAGCGCCCAGGTGCTTCGAAGTTCAGCAAATTCATTGGTTTTAATATACAGAGGCGTGTCGTCAATTTTCGTCAGCAAGTTGTCACCTTGCTCCGAGTTCAAACGACCGACCAAGAGGTCAAAGCGATCCACCGACTTGTCCAAGGCATCGAACGCAGGTTGCGTACCTTGTGCCGCCTCGGATGCGTTTTTCGCAATTTCCTGTGAAATTACACGCAAGTCTTCCGCTTTCTCCGCCCAACTCTGAACATTGTTCCCCGTTCGATAACCCATAAACAGGTTAAAGATGGTTAATATCAGAAACAGAGCCAGGAGCATAATTACAATTCGGGTAGAACTCCCACCTTCTTGTATATTTTTATCTTTTACTGGTGCATTCATAGTTTAATTCCCAACTACGTAACTTTATGAAAATTCTCATCGATACTCGTACTTGACTGAAGAGTGGTGAGTATCAAAGCGCAACCTCGAGAAACGAGGAGTGTTCAGCAAGCGCGAAAGGACTGAAAACCTTCCACTCATCGCCGCCACGCTCAAAGCGACCGGACAAATAGGGCATAATAGCGTCATCATCTTCAACGTCTGATATCCGCTCACTGTCTTCAAAGTGCTGAAGCCCCAAAACTTCATCCACAATGATCCCACTATCTATCCCTTTATGCTGAATAACTAAAACTCTTTGTTGCCGCATCGACAATGGTACCTTTCGACCCAGAAAACCATGTAAGTCCATGATCGGCAAAAGGGTACCGCGAATATTCGCAATACCCTTAACCCAAGAACGAGCACCTGGAACTTTAGTGTAGCTTGGCATTCGCAAAATTTCTGACACCTCAGCCAGAGGTGCGACGTATCGCCGATCATTCAGACGAAAACCAATACCGGTCCAAAATCGCCCTGACTGCTCAGAACGAGGTACAGCTGAAGCGCCATAACTGCGCTGTTCGATATCCGCTAATATTTCAAACGCGGGATTGTGCTTTGCTTCAACCATACGATTCTTAACGACCTTTCCTAGTAAACCAACTTCATTAACTCTCTAAAACGGAGTTAATAACCTTCATTAAGTTGCCTTCTTGTACGGGTTTGGTGAGATAATCTTTAGCGCCTTGGCGCATACCCCAAATTTTGTCAGTTTCCTGATCTTTCGTGGTAACAATTATGACTGGGATATTTGATGTTTCAGGATCTTTCTTCAAATGGCGCGTTGCCTGGAAGCCGTTCAAACCGGGCATAACCACGTCCATTAAAACCAGATCAGGCTTTTCAGCCTTTGCAACCTCAATGCCTGCTTCACCATTTTCTGCTGTTAGCACTTCATGTCCATGCTTGTCCAAAATACTGCTAAGAACATGCGTTTCTGTAGGCGAATCGTCTACGATTAGTACGCGTGCCATGTAAAATCCCCCTTTAAACTTCAGGATATTCGTTAATACTTAAACTGACGCTAAGCGGTTTGCTGTGCGCCGCTAACATGTGATCGAATTGCATTGAGTAACTCGTCTCGGCTAAATGGCTTGGTGAGGTACTGATCAGAGCCTACGATTCGGCCTTTGGCTTTATCAAATAAACCATCTTTACTCGATAACATAATCACCGGAGTGGACTGAAATGCTTTGTTATTTTTTATCAAAGCACATGTTTGATACCCGTCAAGACGAGGCATCATGATGTCTACAAAGATTATGTCAGGCTTGTGATCTGCTATTTTTGCCAACGCGTCGAAACCATCGGTCGCAGTGACAACTTCACAGCCCACTTTTTTGAGCAAAGTCTCAGCGGTTCGACGAATTGTTTTACTATCGTCGATCACCATTGCTTTTAAGCCTTCGAAGGAATTATCCATTCACACACCCTCATGGGTACCATTCGACACCCACTTATATCATTTAATGAGATATACAACCAATTATTCACCCTCTATGGCAACGGTTTTACCACAAGTGAATCTATTGATCCACTTTGATTTTACTTAATATAGAATAAGTTAGCTAACAAAGCTAAAGTAAAATCACTATTTTTTAAAATTCGTAACTACTAGAGAATGAACCCTTTGAACGATATACTCGCTGATTCGAGAAAATACAGCCACTTACTGCAACACAGCCGTGGACTATCACCTTTATACTGATTTACAGTAACGGAGTCTAATCATGCCCATCTCTGTTGGCGTTGTCATGGATCCAATTTCCAAGATCAACACTACAAAAGATAGCACTTTTGCCATGCTTCTGGAGGCAAAAGCCCGTAATCATCACATATTTTATATCGAAATTGAAAAGCTTCTGCTCCGTGATGGGAAACCTTTCGCATTATGCCAGCCATTGACGGTGTTTGACGACAAAAAAAATTGGTTTAGCTTGGGTGAAGAAGAAGAAATCGACCTTGCTGACCTTGATGTAATTCTTATGCGCAAAGATCCACCGTTTGATATGAATTATATTTACGCAACTTATATTCTGGAACGGGCAGAGCAAGATGGCTGTCTGGTGGTCAACCGGCCAGCCAGTCTACGTGACTGTAATGAAAAATTGTTCACCGCCTGGTTTCCTGAAGTTTGCCCGAAAACTCTGGTGTCGGCGAATGCAATGATGATTAAAGAATTTATCATTGAACATCAGGATGTCATCTTAAAACCGCTGGACGGAATGGGCGGCGCTTCGATTTTTCGGATTAAAGCAGGCGACCCCAATGTCAGTGTTATCATTGAGACACTCACCGAGCACGGCAAGCAGCTGGCGATGGCGCAAAAGTTTATTCCGGCAATTAAAGACGGTGACAAACGGGTATTAATGATCGATGGCCAGGCAGTTCCCTACACCCTCGCACGAATTCCCGCGCAGGGAGAAACCCGGGGAAACCTTGCTGCTGGAGGAAAAGGCGTTGCCATGCCCATCACTGAAGACGAACAACGCATTGCCGATATCGTCGGGCCCGAGCTGGTGCGACGTGGTCTCTACTTCGTTGGCCTTGACATAATTGGCGGCTATTTGACCGAAATAAATGTCACCAGTCCCACCTGTATTCGTGAAATAGATGCCGCTTTTAATACCGCCATTCCTGCTAAACTGTGGGATCAACTGGAACAAAAAATCGGGATAACCAACTGAGCATGATCGAAGACGGCATCTACAAAGAACAAGGCCCAAAAATTCGCGAGTCGGATCGACTCACCTTTTCGGCAATTTTGGCAGTTGCGTTTCATGCCATGCTATTTCTCGGAATCGCTTTCACATTGCCCGAAGAAAGCTCGCAAACGTCGTCACCAGTGATGCAGGTGGTGCTGGCTCAGTACCATGCACTGGAAAAACCGGAAAAAGCCGACTTTGTCGGTCAGGACAACCAGCAAGGCGGTGGCCAGGAAGATATCTTGCAAACGCCAACCACCACCGAACTGGCGAAAATTCCCGATCCTTCGAAACAGGCGTCCGTCTCCTCGATGCAAGCATCTGCAGCGCAAGAACTGCAACCAACCCCGGAAATCATGACCGGAGATTCTTCCAATCAGGTGTTTCTAATGGAACAGGTCGACGCACCCGAGATTACCGAACAACCGCTGATGGATACCGCAACCTTGATTCAGAAAAGCTATGAATTGTCCGGTTTAAACGCTCAACTCGATGACCAGCACCAACTGGCGTCGCGAAATCTGCGAAAACGTCAGGTGTCAGCGGCGATCCACCGATCGACCGATGCCTTGTACCTCGACACCTGGCGCCGACGAATTGAAGAAGTGGGTAACCGAAATTACCCGATGCAAGCGAAGCAAAACAAAGTTTACGGCGAACTCATTTTAAAAGTCGCAGTAAACGCCGATGGCACCATTCGCGATTTGAGAATAATGGACAGCTCCGGCCACAAAGTGCTGGACGATGCGGCCATTCGGATTGTTCGACAGGCTGCGCCCTTTGCACCGTTTGATGAAGCCTTGAAGAAAGACACTGACGTACTGGAAATCGTGCGACTGTGGCAGTTTCAGCCGGGCGATACCATCGCAACCCGTTAAATAGTCGCTTTGGTCGGATTCTTCTTGTGTTTTTTGCGATCCGCCCCAACAATTAACCTATGAGCGAATTTCATAGTTTAAAAAATCATTTTTTGATTGCCATGCCCAATCTGCAAGATCCCAACTTCGTTCGCAGTGTTACCTTGCTCTGTGAACATAATGAAGAAGGGGCGATGGGCATAGTGGTCAACCACCCAACTGAAGTCTCAACGTCAGAATTGCTCGATCACCTCGAAATCAAAGTGGATCGCAATTTCATCGAGCGCCCTGTGCTGGCCGGAGGACCGGTTCAGACCGATCGCGGCTTTGTCATACATCGAGGTAAAGGCGAATGGCAATCAAGCCTCGAAATCAGTGAGCAGATCACCATCACCACCTCGCAAGACATTCTTCAAGCACTGCCCAAAGACAACCGTCTGGCAGATGCGTTTGTCGCGCTGGGTTACGCTGGTTGGGGTCCGGGACAACTGGAAGCAGAATTAGCCGAAAACGCCTGGTTAAGCACACCCGCTTCCGCCGACATATTGTTCACCACAGAAGTGGAAGAACGCTGGTCCAGAGCGGCGGCGTTACTGGGTATCGATATTTCTCACCTGTCCACCGAAACAGGTCACGCCTGACCACCAAATAAGATTATGACAAAACAAACGTACAACCAGGTAATGGGGTTTGATTTTGGCGATCGCTCCATTGGGGTCGCCATTGGCCAAAGCATCACTGGCAATGCCAGACCGTTAAAGGCCCTGAAAGCCAAAAATGGTCAACCCGACTGGTCGATTGTCGAAAAGTTGATCCAGGAATGGAAACCCGATGCGCTCATCGTCGGCTGCCCCTTGAATATGGACGGTAGCGAACAGGAACTTACCCTGAGAGCACGTAAGTTTGGCAAGCGTCTGCAAGGCCGATTCGGGATAGCGGTGGAAATGGTGGATGAACGATTGACTACTGTAGAAGCAAAAGCCCGACTGTTTGAAGAGGGCGGTTATCGCGCCTTACAGAAAGACGCGGTGGACAATATTTCGGCAACCATTATTCTTGAGTCCTGGTTTGCCAACCGTTAAATATTAGCTTTTAAAACGGATCTTCTTCGGTTTCTTCCAGCGACATGCTTTGTGATGCGCCTCCACCAATTTGCAGCTCGGGATCCTGTTCGCTGCTGTCAAGTTTGATCATCAGGCGCAAATCATTGGGCGAATCGGCATGGTGCAGGGCATCTTCGTAGGTCACTTCGCCACTTTTGTAGAGTCGGAACAAGGCCTGATCGAAGGTTTGCATGCCATGTTCGGTCGATTTTGCCATCAAGTCTTTGATTAAATGCATTTCACCTTTTCGAATATGATCGGCCACCAAAGGCGTATTGATCAATACTTCGACCGCTGCCCGGCGGCCTTTGCCATCGGGAGAAGGGATCAATTGTTGCGCAATAATGGCTTTCAAGTTAAGTGACAAATCGAGCAACAACTGATGCCGCTTTTCTTCCGGGAAGAAATGAATGATGCGATCGAGCGCCTGGTTGGCATTGTTCGCATGCAAGGTACACATACACAGATGACCTGTTTCGGCAAAAGCCACCGCGTAATCCATGGTTTCTGAAGCTCGAACCTCGCCGATCAGAATCACGTCGGGCGCTTGTCGCAATGTATTTTTCAACGCGGTTTCAAACGATTCAGTATCAAGTCCCACCTCACGTTGTGTAATGATGCACTTATTGTGCTGGTGAACGAATTCGATGGGATCTTCGATGGTGATAATATGACCGGTGGTGGTTCGGTTGCGATAACCGATCATCGCTGCCAACGAAGTGGATTTACCCGTTCCCGTTGCCCCAACAAAAATAATCAACCCCCGTTTGGTCAGTGATAATTTCTTTAACACGGTGGGCAATCGTAGCTCTTCCAACGTCGGAATGGTGGTTTCGATACGTCGTAACACCATTCCGACTTCGTTACGTTGTTGAAAGGCACTGACACGAAATCGACCGATACCAGAGGCACTGATGGCAAAATTGCACTCATGATGACGCGCAAATTCTCTGCGTTGCTCTTCATTCATGACTGACAACACCACTTCACGCGACTTTTCACCATTCAGTGCGCGCTGTGTGACCGGCATTATTTTACCGTTTATTTTTATCGACGGTGGCATGCCCGCAGTAATGAATAAATCCGATGCTTTCTTTTGCACCATTAATTTGAGCAGGGCTTCAAAATCCATCAGTTTGTCCTTTCAAACAGCTCGGTGAGACGTCTCACCGATTAAAAATCTTCTTTGTTTTTGGCTTTTTCTCGAGCATCTTGACGCGTGACCAACCCTTTACCCAACAAGTCTTTCAAGTTTTGATCCAACGTCTGCATGCCGTGTTGTGCTCCGGTCTGGATGGCGCTGTACATTTGCGCGATTTTGTCTTCCCGTATCAGGTTTCGGATCGCCGGAGTCCCAATCATGATTTCGTGGGCCGCTATTCGGCCGCCACCCACTTTTTTCAACAAGGTTTGTGAAATAACCGCCATTAACGACTCTGAGAGCATCGAGCGCGTCATATCTTTTTCTGCCGCCGGGAATACATCGACAATACGGTCAATGGTTTTCGCCGCAGACGAGGTGTGCAGTGTACCGAACACCAGATGGCCTGTTTCGGCCGCGGTCAAAGCCAGCCGGATGGTTTCAAGGTCACGCATCTCACCTACGAGAATTATATCCGGATCTTCCCGCAGTGCCGAACGCAACGCTTCGTTAAATCCCAGGGTATCGCGATGCACTTCACGCTGATTGATAAGACAGCGTTTACTTTCGTGCACAAACTCGATGGGATCTTCCACCGTTAAAATATGGCCGTAATCGTTGTCATTAATGTAATCGATCATGCCGGCCAGCGTGGTTGATTTACCGGAACCCGTTGGCCCGGTGACCAGAACCAGACCACGCGGATGCATACAGATCTCTTTAAACACTGCCGGAGCCCCCAACTCTTCCAAGGTTAATACCTGAGAAGGAATGGTACGAAACACCGCCCCGGCGCCACGATTGTGATTAAAGGCGTTAACACGAAAACGCGCAATGCCGGGCAACTCGAACGAAAAGTCGGTTTCGAGAAACTCTTCGAAATCTTTTCGCTGTTTGTCGTTCATGATGTCGTAAACCAGACTGTGTACGACTTTATGATCCAGCGGCGGTACATTGATGCGACGCACATCGCCATCAACACGAATCATCGGTGGTAAGCCTGCTGATAAATGCAGGTCAGACGCCTTATTTTTTACACTAAATGCTAATAGCTCGGTTATATCCATCTGTTTTTGGCCCCGGAAATTGACTCATCCAAGTTTATTCGTTTCGATAAATTAGTAATAATACGTAACTCATGGGTACGCTCGGGTCACCCAAGTATAGTTTAGACCCTTGTCCGCATTTCTACCGCACAATTACTATTAACCTTAGATGTTTTTGCTGGTAATAATCATGTCGATAAAAGAGAACCTACGCCGGATAGAGCAGCAGATAGAAGATGCCACGCAAGAGGCGAAACGGACTGTTAACTCTGTCACATTGTTAGCGGTGAGTAAAGCCCATAAAATCAATAAGATAGAAGAAGCTTTTGATGCCGGACAAAAAACGTTCGGAGAAAGTTACCTGTCAGAGGCGCTGCCTAAAATTGAAGCATTGCAGCAGCTGCCGATTGAATGGCATTTTATTGGCCCTGTGCAAAGCAATAAAACTAAAGCGCTCGCTGAGCACTTTCATTGGGTTCAGAGTGTCGATCGGGTAAAAATCGCCAGGCGGCTGAATGATCAGCGACCCCAGCAGCTGGCCCCCTTAAATGTAACCGCTCAAATCGACCTGTTTAACGAGCAAAGCAAGCAAGGGGCAAGCATTGCCGGAATATTCGACCTACTCGCATTTATTGAAGAACAGCCGCGATTAAAGCTGCGAGGCATTATGAGCATCCCACCAAAACAGACCAACCCGGAAGCGCAAAAACAACAGTTTGACGCTATATTTAATGTGTTCAAAAAAGCGAAACAGCAATTTCCCGACTTAGACACCCTGTCAATGGGCATGTCAGGTGATATGATCACAGCCATCGCGTCGGGTAGCACCATGGTACGCGTCGGTACCGCACTCTTTGGTCAGCGACCCGATAACTGGAAACAGCAACTAAAAGGTAATCAATGACTCAATCTACAGAGCAACTCACAATTGGATTTATTGGTGCAGGCAATATGGCATCAGCCATTGCCAGAGGACTGGTTAAAAAAGGGCACGACCCGAAAAAAGTAATTATGTCCAATCGCAGCGCCGGCAAACTCGACGATCTGGCCGCTGAACTGGGCGTTCAAACCACGCAAGATAATCAACAAGTGTGCGACCAGGCCGATCTGGTCTTGCTCTCTGTAAAACCGCAAATGATGGCCGATGCAGTCGGCAACCTCGACTTTTCGACAGTTCAATGCGCCATTTCTGTGGCGGCCGGGCTACCGACCGAGAAATTAAAACAAATGACCAAAAACAGCGTTGCCGTTGTTCGATCGATGCCGAATACGCCATCCATCGAGCTGTGTGGGGCAACCGGCTTGTACGCCGACGAAGCGACGCAGAAGGCTCATCGAGATGCGGTTAACTACGTATTTGGTGCCATCGGAAAATTCGAGTGGGTACCTGACGAAAACTTGATGGACACGGTAACCGCGCTGGCGGGAAGCTCTCCCGCTTATTTCTTCCGCTTTATGGAAACCCTGGTCGAAGCTGGGATAAAGCAGGGCATGGATGAGACCACTGCACGCAACTTGGTGGTGCAAAGTGCGTTGGGCGCCGCAACACTCATCAGTAACCACCCCGACATTGCGATCAGCGAACGGCGAAAGCAAGTCACTTCGCCCAACGGAACCACCGCCGCCGCTCTCGATAGCCTGGAACAAAGCGGAATCAAGCAAATGGCGGAAGATGCGGTTAAGGCAGCGGTCAACCGTGGGCGCGAGCTGGCCGATAGCTAATGCCACAATTATTTACGATATAAAATCGATATGGGCTTTAGAGTTTCAAAAAAGCCCATATAATCAATAACATCGTAACTCAAAATAAAAGACTATGAATAATCCATTCGCGTTTCTCATTACCCAGCTGTTCGAACTTTATATTTACGTGGTTTTAATCCGATTTTTTCTGCAGGCGGTCCGGGCAGACTTCTATAATCCGGTTTCCCAATTTGTGGTTAAAGCAACCAACCCGATCTTGATCCCACTGCGAAAAATCATTCCCGGGTTTGGTGGATTCGATATTGCGGCCATTGTTTTTGCCTATGGCCTTAACCTGTTTAAATTTATTGCCTTGTCGTCGCTCAACTTTATTGGTGGTGCCAATTTGCTCACACTGGCGGTATTTTCTCTGGTCCAGCTATTAACTCTGACACTCGGATTATTTATTTTTCTTGCGTTTATCCGCGTAATTCTAAGCTGGATAAGTCCCGGCGGCCACAATCCTATGGTAATGGTTATTATTCAATTAACCGACCCGTTATTTCGGCCTTTCCAACGACTGATCCCTCCAATGGGCGGGCTGGATATCTCACCCATCTTGATGTTCATCGCCTTATATTTCAGCAAATCTTTCATCGAGTATTATGTCTATCCTTTGGTATTCGGACTGACCAGCTAACCTTTTGCGCTGAAAGCGACCAGAACGCCACTTTCAGCGCCAACATCACCGTGAAACCCATAAAACGCTTTCCAACAAGTGCAAGCATTGGTAATTTTGCTCTTTCACTTCACAGTTTTTCTGAGAAAATGTACCCAAGGTCACGTTTTTGCAGGTTTTTTCTGCTAGAATGCTGTTTAGTTTTTAATCAACCCTCCCGCTTTCAGGTGCAGTACCAATGGATCAAAATCAATTTGTCGAGTCGATAGGCGATTTCGAACAATGGAAGATGGCTATCGCTCGTGAGTTAAAAGGATTTCGTTTGTGGATGCGTCGTAACCAATTGAGCGACGAAGATAACGACGCACGCATCAAACAAATGCTCAAAACGCTCGACAGTGAGTACCTGACCATCGCTTTTGCTGGCGAGTTTTCTCGTGGTAAAACCGAATTGATTAATGCGATATTTTTCTCCGATTACGGCCAGCGCATCTTACCTTCGCAGGCCGGTCGAACCACCATGTGTCCGACCGAATTGTTTTACGATCAGGCCGCCCAAATGTCTTACCTGCGGTTGCTACCGATCGAAACACGACTCAAAGAAACGCCGCTGTCTGAATACCAAAACCTGATGAACCATTGGGTTGAAATTCCCCTGTTGACCGATGAGCCTGAAGAAATGGCGCAGGCCATGCAGAGCATCACACAAACCAAATCGGTTTCCCGAAAAGAAGCTTTGGAACTCGGCTTTGACGCCACCATGCTGGACGAAGACGAAGACAATCCTGAAAAAGTCGAAATTCCTGCCTGGCGCCACGCCATGGTGAGTTTTAACCACCCACTGCTGAAACAAGGTTTACGCATTGTCGACACTCCCGGTTTAAACGCGCTGGGGAGCGAGCCCGAACTGACTTACAATTTATTACCTCAAGCTCAGGCCGTGGTGTTTGTGCTGGCAGCCGATGCCGGGGTTACCGCCAGTGATATGCAAATTTGGGAAGAGCACATCGAACAACTGAAAAACCGCCCCAACCTTGGCTTGTACGCGGTGTTGAATAAAATCGACGTGTTATGGGATGAGTTAAGCGGCCGCAAGAAAACCGAAAAAGCCATCAACCGAGTCGTAAAACAAACCGCACGCCACTTAAAAATCCCGGAGCACGACATCTTACCAATTTCGGCTCAAAAAGCTTTAGTAGGACGCATTCGAGACGACAAGTCGCTGATCTTACGCAGCCAAATTACCACCGTTGAAAATATCTTGTCGAAAACCATCCTCGGCAACAAAGAAACGGTCATGTGGGACACTATTTTGAACGAGTCTGCCAATTTAATGGAAGACGCGCAAAAAGTCTTGAAAAGCCGCAAAGAGCAATTAGAAAAGCAGCGCGAGGAAATTAGCACATTGCGCGGTGCCGCCGAATCACAACTTCAGGATCTGGTTGAAAAAAGCCGAGTGGCGCGTGCTGAGTTCAAAAAACGCCATCTAGCATTAAAACCAAGCCAACGCCTGCTGGAACGTCAAACCGAAGTTTTACTCGATGTCATTAGCCAGGAATCACTGGAAGAAATTATTGAGCGAACGTTACATGAGCTGGTTGAAAGCCGCACCAGTGTTGGGATGATGCGAACCACCAAGCGATTTTATCAGGCCATCGAAACCGTAATGAATGAGTTCTGCCGCGAAGCTGAGTTAAGCAATAAAATGGCCGAGTCCATGTACGGAAAATTTGCCCGCGATTTTGACATCGAACTGTTACAAACACGATATCTTAAAGGCAAACAATACCGTCGCGAGTTGCAACACATTCTCGACGATGCTGGTCAATTAAATAGAAACCTGCTACTTACATTGACCGAACAAAGTGTTGCCGTGCGGCGCTTTTTTACTTCCACAGTCAGTAATATCGCCATGTTTTTTAAACGTGTGCGAAAAGAGTTACGCCAGTGGTCGCACGAAGTGATGTTGCCCCTGGTTCAACAAGTGAACTCATTACGCAATACGCTTGAGCAGAACCATGAACAACTGATCTCCCTGCAACAAAATGAAGCGACCGTTGAAGGCCGTTTAAAAGCACTTAAAACCCTCATATTTGAGCTGGACACCGAACTGCAAAACGCCGCTAAGTCATTGGAGAAGCTGCGCAAGTCTGCGCCTAAAAAAGAAAGTTCAAACGTCGTGGAACTTGCTCGAGCACGTCGATAAACGCGGTCAAAACGACTATACTAAAAGAACATCCATTTAACTTTGTACAGGGAGTAAAGCTTACTCCCGACTGCAACAGGAGACAGCAATGCAACGGTTCTATCGTCTGGTTCTTTTGGTTATCGTTTCGGCCGCTGCTTTTAGCGTCTCAGCCGAAGAAGAAAACGTCAAAAAGTTTGCTCAGTACACAGTGCATTACAATGTATTTAACAGTACGTTTTTGCAGCCAGAAACTGCGCGTCAATACGGACTGACCCGTTCAAAGTCAATCGCACTGGTAAATGTTACCGTTAAAACCAATAACAGCGATGAGGCAATCACTGCCCGCGTTACAGGTAACGCCTACAATCTGGCAGGTCAACTAAAAGATCTCGCGTTTAAAGAAGTCAAAGACGGCGACTCTGTGTACTATTTTGCCAGTTTTCGATTCGCCGACGAAGAACAACTGAGATTTAAACTGGAGATAAAACCCGACGGTGTTGATACCTCTATGCCGGTCGAGTTTAAACGCAAGCTCTATTCCGACAAGTAATCGCAAGATTCGGTCAGAGCAATCTGTTCTGGCCGGCTGTTTAATGCATCCTGACCCTAACTCCCTTATAATCTTGCCTTAAAAATTGTGCTAACCCCGAGTCATCATCATGTCTAAAATTGTGCTTGCCAGTGGCAATCCGAAAAAAGTGGCGGAACTTCAGGAAATACTGAAGAGTTTCGACCAACAAATCATCCCACAGAAAACACTATCGATTGATGATGCCGTTGAAGACGGACTTAGCTTTGTTGAAAACGCCATCAAGAAAGCCCGTCACGCCTGTTTTCATAGCGGGCTCCCGGCAATTTCTGACGACTCGGGGATTGAAGTTGACGCACTCAATGGTCGTCCCGGAATTTACTCTGCGCGTTACTCGGGAAAAAACGCCAACGACCAGCGTAATAATGAAAAATTGCTGACCGAACTTAAATCGGTACCCGAAGCCGAGCGCAGCGCACGCTACCAATGCGTGATTGTTTACATGCGGCATCATGACGATCCGACTCCGGTTATTTGCCAGGGTAGCTGGGAAGGCAGGATATTAATGCAACCCGACGGTGACGGTGGATTTGGCTACGATCCTTTATTTTTCTGTCCCGAATACCAAACCAGCGCGGCCAATTTGACCGCAAAACAGAAGCACGCCATCAGTCACCGCGGCAAAGCGCTGACCCAATTGATGCAATATTTTCAGAGTCGTCATCATTAATGCTTTCTCTATCCTCGCTTCCACCCCTGTCGTTGTACATTCACATTCCCTGGTGCGTCAAAAAGTGTCCCTATTGCGACTTTAATTCACACGCTCAAACCGGGCCACTGCCGGAAGAAAGTTATGTTCAGGCATTGATCGATGATCTGACTCAGCAGCTGCCTCAGGTTTGGGGGAGAAAACTGCACAGCATTTTTATCGGTGGCGGTACGCCCAGTTTGTTTTCAGCTCAGTCGTTCGATTATTTACTCAGCCAGATCCGCGCGTTGATTCCTTTTTCTTTCGACATCGAAATAACCATGGAAGCAAATCCCGGAACTGCCGAGGCGGATCGTTTCAAAGGATACTTTGATGCCGGAATCAACCGGTTATCGATTGGTGGACAAAGCTTTAATAACCAACATTTGGAGACCTTAGGCCGCATTCATCAGGCCGATGAAATTGCCCGCGCGGTGCAGTTTGCTCATCAGGCTGGTTTCGAACGCATCAATCTAGATTTAATGCACGGCTTGCCCAATCAATCTGAACAGGAATCGCTTGGCGATCTACAGAGAGCCATCGACCTAGGACTGAGTCATCTGTCCTGGTATCAATTGACATTGGAGCCGAATACTCTGTTTTATCAACGCCCACCTCAATTGCCCGACGATGATGTGTTATCGGACATTCAGGACTCTGGCGAAGCGTTATTAAGTGCTGCCGGCTTTGAGCATTACGAAGTGTCGGCCTTTGCGCAACATAAAACACAGCAGAGCCAGCATAATATTAACTATTGGTCGTTTGGCGATTACTTAGCCATTGGCGCTGGCGGTCACGGCAAAATCACTCTGCCTGCTGATAACCAAATCGTTCGTTACAGCCAATTCCGCAATCCGAAAGATTATCTCAATCCGGATAAACCATTTACCCAGTCAACTAAAGCAGTCGAAGAAAAAGATTTGCCGCTCGAGTTTATGATGAACGCCATGCGCCTGAAGCGTGGCGTACCACTCAAATTTTTTTCCGAGCGAACCGGTTTACCTGCCAATATTCTCGACACGCCGTTAAAACACGCGCAACAACATCAACTGATCGAGATCGACCAAGGATGGCTTAAGGCGACCGAACAAGGGCAGCGGTTTTTAAACGATCTTTTAGAAATGTTTATGCCCGACAAAATCGATTTGCCGCAAGTTATCCCGATCAAAAAAGTCGACTAATCCGTTTTCTCAAACATCAGATCCCAAACACCGTGGCCCAACTTTTCTCCACGGCGTTCAAACTTGGTTAAGGGTCGATCGTCCGGGCGCGGAATATAATCGCCAGTCTCGGATAAATTTTTCCAACCTTCTGTGGCTTGCATCGCTTTCAACATGTGTTCGGCATAATTCTCCCAATCGGTTGCCAAATGCATGAATCCATTGGCACGAAGCCGGGCGTGACACAACTCAATAAATTTCGGTTGTACGATACGACGTTTGTGATGGCGTTTCTTATGCCATGGATCGGGAAAAAATATTTGAATTCCCGAAAGAGACTGCAATGGAATCATATGCCGTAATACTTCAACCGCATCGTGTTGTATCACACGCAAATTCTTCAATCCGTACTCTTCAGCTAATAACAGACAAGCGCCCACGCCGGGTTTATGAACTTCAATTCCGAAATAATTAAGATGAGGATTCGCTGCCGCCTGTTCCGACAAAGACTTGCCCATTCCGAAGCCGATTTCTAGAACCACGGGGTGTTGGTTGCCGAACAATTGCTCAAGATCCAGAAGCTGCTCAGAATAAATCACACCCATTTCCGGGAAAATGTCATCCATCGCGCGCTGCTGCCCTTTGGTCATGCGACCTTCACGTTTTACAAAGCTACGTATTTCACGCAAATGTCTGGGCTTGTCTGATTCCACCATGATGCGGCCAATGTCCTCTATAACACTGATGTACAAAGGGCTGCGATTGTAGCAAAGTGTGCTTGGCGGAGCACCTTGAATGCTCAATTATTCGCATCTCTGTTCGAGGTGACCAAAGTAATATGAATCAAACTCCTTAAAAAGGATTTATTTTTAAAAATAGAAACACTACAGTTAACGCTAAATATCACAAAGCAGTGCATTGAATGTTTGATTTACCTTCGGTTCCCAATAATCACGCGCTGGCGGTCTTGTTATTAACCGTCTTCGCGCTGTATCTGTTTCGACGCGAAGACATTCCTCTGGAAACCAGCTGCCTTGCCGTTCTTCTGGCTTTGATCGTTGGATTCGAAGTCTTTCCATTTGTATCGGAAAACACTAGCAAACCGCTCGAAGCCACACAGTTCTTTCATGGTTTCGGACACGAAGCACTGATTGCTGTTTGTGCTTTGATGATGGCCGGCCAGGGATTGGTCCGCACCGGCGCATTGGAACCTATCGGCCGCTTACTGGCGAAACTGTGGAAAAACTCGCCTGCAATATCACTGCTGTTAACCCTCGTTATTGGTGCCATTCTCAGTGCATTCATGAACAATACGCCAATCGTTGTATTGTTATTACCGATTTTGATCAGCGTCTCGCTTAGAACCAAATCGTCTTCATCGAAGATATTAATGCCCATGGGGCTGGCCACCATAGTCGGTGGCATGTCCACCAGTATTGGAACCTCCACCAACCTGCTGGTTGTTTCAGTGGCCGCCGATATGGGCATGCGTCGTCTGGAAATGTTCGACTTTTTAGCCACCGCCGCCATTGCAGGTTCAGTCGCCATTATCTATTTGTGGCTGATTGCCCCACGCATCATGCCCGAGCGACGGGCCAGTATGAGTGACAGCTCGCCCCGACTCTTCACCGCCCATTTGACCATTCAGGAAGATGGTTTTGCCGTCGATAAGAAGCTCTCGGATGTTATCGAGCATGCAGGCGGCCAGCTTAAAGTCGAGCGCATTCAACGTGGTGAGACCACCGAAACCCGCATCATGCCGATGCCCGATGTGGTATTAAAAGCCGGCGACCGATTACGTGTATCCGATACGCCGGATAATCTGAAAGAGTACGAAACGGCAATTGGCGCCAGGTTATTCAAAGGCAAACACATGGTCGACGACGAACATCCATTGATTGCCGAAGATCAACAACTGGCAGAAGTGGTGGTCGTGCCGGGTTCTCCTTTGGCGGGATCAACGTTAAAAAACGTTCGCTTCATTGACCATTTCAAACTGGTCGCCATTGCTTTGCATCGCGGTGGGAAAGCCATCGATCTGTATCGCAAACTGGGCAATGTTTCGTTGCACGTCGGTGACGTACTTCTGGTTCAGGGTCCGCGGGAAAACATTGCGAAAATGAAAAAGCAGGGCGACTTGCTTATTCTTGACGCAACCACCGACTTGCCTCATTCAGATAAAGCTCCGATTGCGTTATTGATTATGGCGAGCATCATTATTTTCGCTGCACTGGGCGTATTGCCGATCGCCGTTAGCGCGTTGTGCGGGGTTATTATGATGTTGCTAACCCGTTGTATGAACTGGAAAGACGCTTCTCTGGCCTTAAGTACTCAAGTGGTTTTGATCGTCGTTGCCTCACTCGCACTCGGCGAAGCTCTACTGTCGACTGGCGGAGCAGATTATCTGGCAGAATCCTTTGTCGCCATTTTCTCAGGCGCGCCACCCGTGGTTATTCTCAGTGGTCTGATGCTATTGCTGGCGATCTTGACCAATGTGGTCTCGAATAACGCAGCAGCGGTCATCGGAACACCCATCGCCATATCCGTTGCCAATCAGTTGAACCTGTCACCAGAACCTTTCGTTATTGCTGTACTGTTTGGCGCGAACATGAGTTACGCCACGCCGGTCGCTTACAAAACCAACCTGCTGGTGATGAACGCCGGTGGTTATCGCTTCTCCGATTTTGTTCGCATAGGTGTTCCTCTGGTTTTACTAATGTGGTTGGTACTTTCATTCGTTATTCCAATAATGCACCCTCTAAACCCGCAGTAGCAGAAGAGGGGCTTTCGCCCCTTTTGAGTCGTCTAATTTTTCATTACACTAGCGTTCCCTAATTCGAAGGAAGCCGCTTTGAACGCTCATTCATTTCAGTCAGCCATTTTAACGTTTTATCAGGAGCGAGGTCGCAAGACGCTTCCCTGGCAGCAGAATAAGACCCATTATCGAGTTTGGATCTCCGAGATTATGCTGCAGCAAACACAGGTGGCGACAGTAATTCCTTACTATCAGAGATTTATGCAGCGCTTCCCGTCACTCGATGACTTAGCGAACGCTGATGTCGATGATGTTTTAACCTTATGGACTGGGCTGGGCTACTATACGCGGGCAAGAAATCTACACAAGTGCGCTCAAACCCTGGTTCAACAGTATCAAGGCACTTGGCCCAACTCCGTTGCAGAATTGGAACAGCTGCCCGGGATCGGTCGTTCGACGGCGGGTGCGATACATTCATTAGCCACCGGGCAACCTGCGACCATTTTAGATGGCAATGTGAAACGCGTGTTGTGTCGTTTTTACACCATCGAGGGTTGGCCGGGCAAAACTCAGGTCCACAAACAACTTTGGGAAATCGCCGACAAGCTGACTCCGAAAAAGCGCGCCGATGACTACAATCAGGCCATGATGGATCTCGGTGCGACCCTGTGCACAAGAAGAAACCCCGCATGTGAAGAGTGCCCCTTACAGCAACATTGCGAGGCCTACCAACACGGCACGCAGCATGATTTCCCTAATTCAAAACCAAAAACACGAAAACCCGTCCGTCAGGCGACTTTTGCGATCATTCAACATGACAATCGGGTACTTCTCGAAAAACGGCCCTCAAGGGGTATCTGGGGAGGGCTCTGGTCGCTGCCACAAGGCGATGATTTGGAACAGCTGCAATCAACGTTGAGTATTTCCCGGTCGCGCTGGAAAGATGCCCGAGTCTTGACCGAATTCAAGCACACCTTCAGCCACTTTCACCTGATGATCCAACCGGTAATGTTGAATCTGGAAGCGCCAGTGGCTCAAGTGATGGACTCCAACAGCATTCGATGGCAGGATCTGTCAAAATTGGATCAAGTGGGCCTGCCTGGCCCGGTATTAAAGTTACTAAACTCGCTGAATCAATCGCTCGTATAACAGGATTAGCCATGTCACGTACTGTTTTTTGTCAAAAGCTGCAAAAAGAACTGCCCGGACTCACCACCCCAACCTACCCGGGCGAATTGGGTCAAAAAATATACAACGAAATCTCGATGGAAGCCTGGCAGCTGTGGTTAAAGCACCAAACCATGTTGATCAACGAAAAGCGTCTCAACGTCATTGAGCCAGAAACACGAGAATACCTGGCCGGTGAAATGGAGAAGTTTTTGTTCGGCGGCGACTATGACAAACCCGAAGGCTACATTCCACCAGAAAACAACGATTAATTTATTTGAAAGGCTTGACTTCGAATCGCGAAATCGGTTTAATACGCGCTCTTTCGCAAACGCACCCTGACAAGCGTAGCGAAGGGTGAATAAATGGCCTGGTAGCTCAGTTGGTAGAGCAGAGGATTGAAAATCCTTGTGTCGGCAGTTCAACTCTGCCCCGGGCCACCATTCGAATTCTTTAAAATCCCGAGACAACCCTCGGGATTTTTTTTGCCTGTAGGAAACGACCGTTGAACTTGCCGATTCACTGCAAAGACTTTAGTATCCCCAGTTACTTTCCAAACTAATCGCTTTACCTAATTTCGCAGTATCGATTAGCTTTCTGGAAAGATCATGGAGTCTGTTAGATGATCAATAGGAAGAGAGGAATATTTTGTCGGATACCTATAATGTTGTAATTAAGGGATCGGTTCGAGATGGATTTAATAAAGACCAAGTCGCAAGCAAACTAGCAACGGTATTTAAAATCCCTATCGACCAGTCACACTCTTTACTTAGCGGCAAAAGTCGCACAGTAAAAAAGAATCTTGCACACAAAAAAGCATACGTTATTAAACGAAAGCTCGAGCAGCTTGGCGTTATAACGGAGTTAACGCGAATTCCTTCACGACCTCAAGTTGATGCTGCACTAACGCTGGTTCCCATCGAAGAAAAGGTTTTTGACGATCCCTTTGATACCGAGATCGGCAACACCATGCATGAAGAAGTTGAGTCGGAACCTGCGGAAGCTTGCCCCGAGTCAGTCGACGACGATACAGTTACGGTTGCGGGAGTTCTTACCGCTGCGGGCGTTGCGTTGCTGGGTACTTTTATTTGGCTGCAAATTGCCATGGCATTTGAAGTGGAGGTGGGTTACGTCGCTTGGTTCATTGGCGGAGCCGTTGGTTTTTCCATGGTTATGTCAGGTTCATCAGGCCACGGCTCGGGGATCGTTGCAGCAACATTCGCCTCATTATCGATACTGGGTGGGCAGTACCTGGTCTACGATCATTTTTATTCAGGTGCCAGCTCAGCCCTTGACGTAATGCAACAGGAGTTCGATTTTTTGTCGGGTTTATTTCTATTTCTTGGTGTCAGTACCGCGTTCAAACTGGGGACTGGATTTGAAATCGACTAAAACAGAGTCCTACGTCAGTCTTTAAACCGAACCGTATTTTGTCGTTCTCGATTGACCTGAAGCTGTAAAACATCAGGCCGTGAGTAATGCCCAACGGGATCAAAGTTTTGCCGCTCTTCGGCAACCCTTCGATGGTCGATCGATACCAGCGTCAACACTTCTCGATTTAAAACGGGCTCCTGGATCCATTCACCATCGGGTCCGGCGACGCAGGAACCACCGTTAGAAATAAAGTCGGTGTCAGATCTCAGTTTCGACGACAATGCAGCCACCATCTCGTCTTTTATCGGCAGCTCGTCAGGGATATCGCTAAGCCGAAATATGCCACTGACGGAAACCACAAATGAACGCGATTCTTTGGCCATAAAGCGCGTAATGTCTTTAGTATTATTTTCATTGCCAGGCCAGATTGCGACATGCAAGTCTTCACCTTGGGCATACAATGCTTGGCGCGCCATGGGCATCCAGTTTTCCCAGCAGTTGAGTCCGCCCACGGTAAATTTACCCAGAGAATGAACACGCAAACCGTGACCATCACCGGTCGACCAGACCAGCCGTTCTTCATAAGTTGGCATCAATTTCCGGTGAACCGATTGAATCTCTCCGTCGGGAGAAATATAAACCATTGAACAATACAAACTGTGGCCACCACGATCGGAAGCTCGTTCAATGCACCCGATATAGGCTGCAATTTTATTATCCCAACAAACGCTTTTTAATTTATCTAAATCGCCCGACTCGATATTAATGGCATGATCAGAGTACCAGGCAAACATCTCTTTTTGCTTGGCCGAATTAAATGCTGCGCCACCCGTGTGTTCCAACCAATAGGGATAGCCGGGTAATAAAGCTTCACCGAAAATCACCAATTGTGCTTTTTCCTGACCGGCCTGTTGAATAAAGTCGATCATTTTTTCGAGAGTCGACGATTTATTCAACCAGACGGGGCTGATTTGCGCGAGTGCGATATTGAGAACTTCTTGAGTCATAGGCGGTTCCTGATAAAGTCGGATCACGGTAAACTGCCCTTATCATTTTAAACAAGCTGATTATTATGTCGAATCAAATTTTATCGAAGGAATATGGCACTCTGGACGCCACCTTTCAGGCAGCCGGAGCGGAGCGAGGCGTTAGAAAACTGGTCGACGACTTTTACGATAATATGCAGCGATTTGCCGAAGCGAAACGTATTTTATCGATGCACCCGGACGATCTCGAAATATCACGCGATAAATTATTTCGCTTCTTATGTGGCTGGATGGGCGGCCCGAAACTGTACCGTGAAAAATACGGCCCTATCAGTATCCCTGCGGTGCATGCCCACTTGTCCATCGGCACTGAAGAACGCGATGCTTGGTTACTGTGCATGAAAAAAGCCATCGAGCAACAAGACTATTCTGACGATTTTAAAGAATACTTGTTTAAGCAGTTGTCGTTTCCTGCCAACCGGGTGGTCAATAAAGCTACCTGAAGTTGATCCGGATCAGCTTCCCGATTGCCAGTTCCACTATGATAACGAGCTCATTCATTCGTGGGAGCGCATCGTGGCGATCTGGAAAGAATTACTGGGTACCTATGAAGGGCAGCTAAGTCTGGCGGTTGTCATTGCCATCTTGGTTATGGCGGGCTATTTCACTCGTATGTTCATTAAAAACGCGTTGGCCGAAAATCAAAAAACGAAATGATCACTCGTTGGACAGCTTCACAATCACCAGTTGTTCCACTTTGTGGTTACTCACAACAACCTGGCAAACAAATTGAGAGGCAAAAGGAAATGTCGCTGGTTTACCAAAATTGAGCAGCTGTGAGTTTCCACCGGGCAACATTTCAAATCCCTCGGCTGCCGCTTGAGTTTTTATCCGTTCGACTGAATTACCGGATGAAAACTGCGCACAAAAATCATAAGCCGCTACTTCGTTGGTCCGGTTTACATAAACCATTAATCCGGCAAACAAGGCCAACAATAAAAGTCCAAAAGCAGCGAGTTTCACGGCCGTTCTCCTCACAAAGTGGCGTCAAGTTCTTGCATTGCATTGGCTTTGGGCAAAGTAACCAAGGATGAAATCAATAAACCCGCAACCAGAGAAATGCCCACCAGCGCCATATCAAAAGCAATGTCTAATCCGCGTACCACATCGTGTTCAATTAACGCCGCCAGACTGCGAAAACCAACCGAACCCGGCACCAAAATAATAAATCCGGGCACTACCATGGTAGCGCCAGGCACTCCGGTAAATCGAGACACCAGATTTGCGCTGACGCCAACGGCAATCGCACCACAAAACGCGGTCATAGCGTTATCAAAATAGAAAGAAGCGTATTTAACGGCGGCGAATGAAATCATCCCACCCAAAATTACAAAGCCGGCGTCTTTTATTCGGGCCTGAAATAAAATGACCAATGCAGTTGATCCAAGAAACGCAGCGCTCCATTCAGTCCAAGCAGGTAATGCCTCTACAACAGAGCTCTCCGTCGGTAAGTTTAATGGTAGCAATCCTGCCAGATGATTCCCTATGACCATGCCAAAGGCCATCAGGATGAACACACTGCCCGCGCCGAAAACCCGTGCCGTACCCGACATCAGGTTTTGCGTTGCAAGTTCAGCCATGGCAATGGTTAACGCCAGTCCGGGTAACAAAACGATCAACCCCGATACCGTTGAAATAAACGCTTCTGTTCCGGGCAAAAAATGCGCCGTGGTAAATCCCACTAAAGTACACAAAAGAGCCGCAGTCGCCGGAAGCAGGTGTGCCAGCAGGGTCACCCGGGCACTAACGATAATTAAAAGTCCCAGACCAAACCCAGCTGCCAGTCCACCAATAATTTCGTACAAGCCACCGCCAAACAAACGGGCAACCGAACCAGAAACCAGAGTAAATGCCAGAATGACTAACCAGATGGGATAGGTTGCCGCCTGTTTATTGATTTCACTCAGTTTATCGGCGCCATCTTTGGTACTGATCTCGCCTTTCATCACCAGATGGGCGACATCGCTGACGCGACGCAGTTTTTCCAGGTTTACTTCACCCGGAGCGACGCGAATCACAAAGGTTTGGACATCGCGACCTTTGCGCATCAACGACATAGTGATACTGGTGGGCAGCGATAAACACTGCAGTCCATACCCCAGTTTTTCAGCGCAGGCGGATAAAATAGTTTCCAGTTCGTAAGCCGGCACTCCGTAGGTATGCAAGGCTTTCGCCAGGCGCAAGATAAATCCGACAGGTTCGTGCCGTTCGGGAGCATTTGGTACGGCATCGAGCGATCGTTCGTCAACCGATGCTTGTGGCATTTGTGCCATGATAACCTCCCAAATAGGCTGACGCTCACCGGCAAAAGTTTGGTACAGTGTCATTTACCGGCTTGTAGCGTTTCTTTATACGGATTATGAGTTAAACTAATAATAGAATATATAATGTAACTCTTTGAATGAAGTTAAAATTTTCTTTTCTCTCCAACCTTGCTCAGCGACTTGGAAAAGCATCCGTTTTGCTTTTCTCGGGGTTTGTGCTGCTAACTTTCCCGGCAGCTCACGCCGACAACTATCTGGAGAAGCTCAGTTTTAACCACATTACCAGTGAAGATGGACTTCCGCAAAACACCGTCAGTAGCATGATTCAAGATAAACACGGATTTATCTGGATCGGTACCCACGACGGATTACATCGCTATGACGGCTACGAATTCACTTCGTTCAACTTCGACGCTCAAGATCCACAATCGATTTCGAGCAATGTTATTACCGATATTCTCGAAGCGCCCGACGGCACACTTTGGGTCGGTACAGCACAAAATGGATTAAACCGGCTCGATCCGTCGACTGGTAAATTCACTCGTTACACTGCATCGGCCAGTGAATTTGACAGTATCAGCCACAACCACATTACGTCTCTGTTAATCGATAACCATCAACGCTTGTGGATAGGGACTTACAACGGATTGAATCTGTATCAGCCTGAGCAAGACAATTTCGTCCATTTCTATCACAATCCGCTCGACAGTCAATCGATACCTAACGGCAGTGTGACTGCCATCAGTCGCGATGGTAAAGACAATTTGTACGTCGCGACCACCGAGATGTTGAGCTGGTTTGATACCCAACAGCTATCCTTCGAGCGTTACGATGCTCCTGAGTCACCCAGCCGTATCAATGCGCTGTTTTTAGACGAAGACAACACCTTGTGGGTGGGTACGCAATTACAAGGCTTGTATCACCTGAACGAATCTCAAAATCAGTTTAAACAGTTTCTACACAACGCGAACGATAAAAGCTCGTTAAGCTCGAACAACATTCAAACCATTTTACGAGATTCGAAAGGCAACCTCTGGATTGGTACCGAACAGGGCGGATTAAATTTAAAACCCCGAGCCAGCAATGAATTTTTTCATTTTCAAAAAAATGCGGCAGACATTCACAGCCTGTCAATCAATGACATATGGAGTTTAATGGAAGACAGCAGCGGTCAGATCTGGATTGGCACCGCTGGTGGAGGTATCAATAAAACCACACCGTTTTTTCAGAACTTCTCTCGATTACAACATTCTCCTTTTGACAATAACAGTCTGTCACACAATTTTGTCTGGAACATCAAACAGGACAAAGACGGAGCCATCTGGTTTGCCACGCTCAACGGCATTAATAAATACGATCCCAAGACTCAACAGTTTGAGCATTTTAATGAATTCTACGACCAGGACGGCAAGCAAATCAGCAATCGTCTGACAACACTGGCAACCAGCCAAAATGGTTATGTCTGGTTTGGAACTCAGCAAGGTCAGGTTGCCCGATTCGATCCTCAAAACGATCCCAATCGCGTTGAGATCTTTAATCGTAATGGTTTCGTTCATGGCAGTTTTAGTAACAGTCGCATTCGATTGCTTACTCGAGATCGGATGAATAATATCTGGGTCGCGACCGATGAAGGCTTAGCCTTGTTATCATCAGAAACCGGTGAATTGATCGAAGACTTTCGCTTTGCTTCTGTAGGCGAACTGGGCACCTCTTCGGTATACACCATGTTTCAGGATGATCAAGGCATAATGTGGTTTGGCACATGGGACAGTGGGTTGCAACGTTACGACCCCGAATTTCGTCAAACCCTGACGTTTCAAAATCAACCGGATAACGAATTCAGTTTGAGTGACAATACGGTGCGCTCAATTCATCAGGACAATCAGGGCAACTTATGGATTGGAACTTATAACGGATTGAACCTGTTAAAAAGTCAGGATCGCATTAATGGCAACTTCAAGTTTTATTCGTTTCACGAAAAAGATGGGCTGCCCAACAATTCGGTTTATAGCATCACCAATGACGACTCCGGTTACTTATGGCTGGGAACCAACCGTGGATTAAGTCGCTTCAATCCCGGCAGTAACGAATTCAAAAATTTTACCATCATCGACGGTTTACCGGCCGCTGAATTCAACGGTAACTCGGTTCTAAAATCAAACACTGGACTATTGTATTTTGGCAGCGTATCGGGCGTTGCGGTGATCAATCCCAACGGAATTACGTCGAGTCAATACCAGCCACCTCAGGTACTGACTCAACTCACCATCAATGGCAGCGAATACTTAAAGAATAATCGCTGGGTGCCTTTAGACAAAGTAACGCTTGAGCACAACCAAAATAACCTTCAATTCAAATTTAGTGCGCTCGATTTTCAAACGCCCGAACGCATTACCTACGCTTATCGATTATCGCCTTACGAGGGTCAGTGGCGAGAAATAAAAGGTAAAAACGAAGTCCAGTATGGCAACCTTGCCGCTGGAAACTATCGCTTCGAATTCAAGTCAACCAACAGCGATGGCATATGGTTCGACTCAGTAAAATCACTTGAAATTATTATCAATCCCCCCGTTTGGGCCACCTGGTGGGCCTATTCACTGTATATGATTCTGCTGTTATCGCTCATCGGTTGGTACATGTATCGACATTCTCAAAAGTTGTATGAGCAACAACGCATCAATGAACACCTGCGCAGAGTTGATAAACTGAAGGACGAGTTTTTAGCCAACACGTCTCACGAGCTGCGCACGCCGCTCAATGGCATTATCGGAATTGCCGAGTCGCTAAGAGAAGGCATTGCCGGTCCACTCAACGACAAAACACGCAACCATTTAAGCTTGATCGTCGACAGTGGCAAACAGCTGGCGCATCAGGTTAACGAAATACTCGACTTCAAGAAATTACGACACCATGGGTTATTGTTGAACCGGGGGCTGGTGGATCTAAGAGTCGCAGCAAAAGTGGTTATTAACTTGCTCAAACCACTGGCCGAGGAAAAACAATTACAACTAACCAATTCGTTACCACAGTTTTTGCCGCCGGTTTTTGCCGATGAAAACCGCTTGCGACAAATTTTGTATAATCTATTAGGAAACGCCATCAAATATACCGACAATGGTTTTGTAGAAATAACGGCGCGAGTGGTTGAAGAACGAGTTGAAATCTGTATCAAAGACAGCGGCGTAGGGATTCCCGAAGCGAAGCAATCGATAATTTTCAAACCATTCGAGCAACTTGAATCGCGTGGCAAAAGCCTAAAAAGTGGCACCGGATTGGGACTGGCCGTTACCCGACAATTAATCGAATTGCATGGCGGTAACATCTGGCTGGAGTCAATCCCCGGGTCGGGATCTTCATTCTATTTTACTTTGCCCATCAGCGAGCAAACACACAGCGCATCGACTCAGGTCATCGCTAATGAACAAAAAGAACTACCACCTGTCTCGCGGCTTCCGGCTGAGCCGCTACCGAACACCAATACTATGGTCGGCCGGGCAAATATATTGGTGGTCGACGACGATACCCTAAACCGTCAGGTTTTAAATGATTTTCTCACCATGCACGACTATCAGGTGAGCGAAGCTGAAGACGGCGTGAAGGCTTTGGAGCTGGTGCAACAAAAATCGTTTGACCTCATCATTCTCGACGTCATGATGCCGCATATGTCGGGTTTTGAAGCCACTGAGAAAATTCGACAACAATACTCATTGCTGGAATTACCGATCCTATTACTGTCAGCAAAAAACCAACCTGAAGATATCAATACTGGATTATCGGTTGGCGCCAATGACTACATCAGTAAACCCATCGATCGAAAAATATTAATGGCTCGAGTATCCAACCTGTTAATGTTGCGGCAAGTCTTTCATGCCCAGCAAGAACGAGCCCAGTTAAAAGCCATGGAGCAAACTTGCGATCAATTGAGTCGCTATTTTCCTCGCCCATTGGTCGAGCGCATACTTGATGGCGATCAGGTCAAAGACATTCAGCCAGAACGCCGTTGCATCACGGTTTTATTTGCCGATCTCGTTGGTTTTACCGAATTTTCCGATCGTTTTGAACCAGAAATCGTCACCGATGTTTTAAACGAATTTTTAACTGAAATGAGTAAGATTGTGGCGCGCCATCATGGCTTGCTTAACGAGGTGCTTGGCGATGGCCTGGTGATACTTTTCGGAGCACTGGAACAACTGGATAAGTCTTCTCAAGCCGTTAAAGCCGTCGAGCTAGCACAAGAAATGAACCAATGCATTCTTCGCCTTAGCGAAAAATGGCGTTCTACGGGACTGGAGCAACAGTTAAGTTTTCGCATCGGCATTCATCAGTCGTATGTCACTCTGGGCAATTTCGGTTCTGAAGAGATGATCGTTTTCCGAGCGGTCGGCAGTGGCGTTAACCTGGCGGCAAGAATTCAGTCGCTGTGTGAACCGGGCGATATTTTGGTGAGCTATCCGGTTTTTGCACAGGGTGAGTCAGTGTTCGAATTTGAAGAGTTTGACGAAGTGAAATTCAAAGGTTTTAACCACAATCACCGCATTTATAAGTTAATCAATGGTTGAATTAACTGGTTTGATTTAACTGCGGTAGTTTGGCCAGGCGATAATTTTTAGACTTTATCCACTGTTTAACTTTACTCAACCACTCTTCGGCACGTTGCTTGTCTTGCTCATCAAGTACAGAAGATAAGTCATCAAGCGAATTTTTGGCGTTCTTCTTCACATTTTTGGCAACCGGACTTTGATTGTTTGCCGCCAATTCAAACCAGACGGCCGCCATCATTTTGCTCTCGTCGACACCGCTTCCCTGATAGTACAAAACGCCGAGATTGTATTGCGCACCAGCATGATTTCGAATCGCAGCCTGAAAATAATACTCCACCGCCTTTACCAGGTTTTGACGAATAGAAGTGTCTTTGGGCGGAGCGAGGTATAAATTACCGAGCAGGAACTGAGCATTAGGATCGCCCAACTCAGCCTGGTGTTTTAAACGACCAAGCTGAGTAAAGTAGATTGACGTGCCGCCCTGCCGGTAGTTAGTACTACCAGCATACACAAGGTTGCCAATCAACAACGCGACTAAGATTAAAATTCGAACCGCCATACAACCGGTTTAAATACTCATTGTTTCGATGCTCTGTGGTACCGCATTACTTCACCTAGGTAGCATAGTTAATCAATTTTATTGATATCAATCTATACTAATAATTACTATTCTGTAACAATTGGTACTATTCACACTTGCGCTAGCAGCAGTCTGATAGTCTCCTATTAAGACTGTCGTGTAAACAATGAGCCGTAAGTGGTTATGATTCAAACAAGTCAAATACAGAGTAAATATTTTATGGAATTAACGGAATTTCCGATATTTAGTGACTTAGACCACGACGTAATCGACGAAATCAGCCAACTGCTGCACTATCGACTATTTCCCAAGAAAACACAGATCGTCGTAGAAGGCGATCCGTCTCACAGCATGTATTTTATATTGGAAGGTCGCGTAAAAGTATATCTGGACGATGAAACAGGCAAAGAGATAGTGGTTAATATTCACGAAAAGGGACAATTTTTCGGTGAACTAGGATTGATTGAGGGAATTCCACGTACAGCATCTGTCATGACACTGGAAGATACCCGTTTGGGCATATTGAATGAGCAGGACTTTCAGAAGGCCATGGCAAATTACCCACAATTTTCCATGAAGATGATGCACAATCTGGTAACCCGGCTCAGGGAAGCTACCGAAACCATACGCAAACTGGGACTGATGGACGTCTACCGTCGCATCGTGGTGACCTTTTTAAATATGGCAGAAGAGCGCGATGGCGAGTGGATTATCAAAGAAAAGCTGACTCAGCAAAACATTGCCAATCGTGTCGGCGCTTCACGCGAAATGGTGGCTCGCATATTGAAAGATTTGCGAACGGGCCAGTATATTTCGATGGATGATGGTTACATTGTCATCAATAAGGCCTTACCACACTCCTGGTAAAGGCCCTTTCAACGACTATACAACCTTAGCTCACTTTAGTGGGTTAACATAGAAACCGCTTCGGGGTAGCTAAACACACCTTCAAACATAGGTTTACCAACGGTCACGCCATGCAACTTACCAAAGTTCGGGTTCGACAACGAGAGTAGATCATGACGGCTATGCACACCGCCGTGCGCGATCACCGGTAAATTAATTTTCGCCGCCAGTTCGTTAGCCGCCATCAAACTGTGGCCATTGACGTGACCCGTATCGGGAATTTCGGTGAACATCAGGGCTGCAACGTCTTCATCAATTAACGCCTCTATCCATTCATCGAAGGATAACTCGGTTGAAGGACAATACCCCTGCTGCCAAATCGTCGCCCTGACATCCATACCAATCACAAGATGCTTACCCATTTCCACCAGAATCAATTCTAGTTCATCTTGTTGACGAAGTAAGCGACCACCAACCGTTACTAGGTCAGCGCCCGAATCAAGCCAAATCTGGATATCTTCTGAGCTGCAAACGCCACCACTCACTTGAAAAATCACTTCGGGGAATTGTTGTTTGATCTTCGACATGAGCGACAAGTGTTCGGGCTGGCGATTGCGAATCGCATCGACATCAACTATTTGAATTTGTTTTGCCCCATGCCCCACCAACTCAGCACACAACTCAATCGGATTATCCATTCTCAATTTTTGCTTGGATGCTTTCGTTTGGGTATGCACACAGCGGCCAGATTTTAAATCAAGAACTGGTATCGCCAACATCGTTATGCCCCAATTTTGTTCGTCCACTTATTCACTATAGTTGCTGAAGTTAATTTTTTCAGCTGTAAAAAGTAGAAACAATTGATGTGAATAATGTTTATTGCTACTTGGTTCGCAAAATGTCAAAATTCGTGTTCCTTGGCAATTTTATTATGTGCGATGAAAGCCTTTCGTAAGTCATTGTTAATTGGTCTGATTACTATCAGTTGGGCAATTTCCCAACTGACTTTGATCGATCATGTTTACAGTGCTGAACATTCCATCGATACCATCTGTGATTGGTGTACCGGTCATTCCAGCGCTGACAAAGCGTGTGTCGAGTCTAATGCAGTGGATCGTGCTGGTCCATTGGTTTCAATTGTCGCAGCATCCCACACCAACACACCAACACTGGTCGGCGCCGTTAGTCCTTATCTCAGCCGGGCACCGCCTTTATTCCTGTCTTAGCATCCAACACCTTTTAATTTTTTAATGAGTCAATCATTAATTTTGTTTTGTGTAGTGCACAGGAATAACTTATGAATTTCAGAAATATTGTTTTATCACTTATCGTATTCGGCAGCGGCTTGGCATGGGCAACAAAGTACACCGGCAAACTTGTTAATCACGAAGGTAACCCACTGAGTAACGCATTGGTGAAAGTGCGTGGCTTAGATTTGTCACAAGTCACCAACGACCAGGGCGAGTTCAATCTCGAGTTGGCGCCGGGGCAATATACTTTAGATATTAAAGCTGGTGCATCGGGCCATTTTCACCAGCCGATCACGGTTGGCGAAACAGAGCAATCAATGGCAATGATCCATGTTGATATCCAACATGAACGAAAAGTGGTCATTACCGCCAATCCTCTCGAACATACCAAACTGGACATGGCGTCACCCGCCATTGTGTTGTCCGGCGATGAATTAATAATGAAACGCTCTTCCAGCATCGGCGACATGCTACAGCTTGAGCCGGGCATGAGTGTCTCATCGTTCGGGCCTTCTGTTTCGCGTCCCGTGATTCGTGGTCTTTCGGGTGGCCGGGTACTTATGACGACCAATCAAATGACCGTACAAGACGCGTCGACCACCAGCGCCGATCACGATGTTTCACTTGAGCCACTGTTAGCAACGCAAGTTGAAGTATTAAAAGGACCGGCCACCTTGCTCTACGGCAGTGGTGCTATTGGCGGTGTGGTCAACGTTACCGACAAGCGCATCAATCCTTTGGGCAGCCCAGAGACCGAAGGTGGTATCGAAGCCCGACTCGGTGATAGCGCCACTGGCGAGCGCTCGATTGTTGCAACGGTTAATGGTGGCAGCGAAAACTTTGCTTGGCATTTTGACGCCTTCAGTTCTGAATTTGACGATATTGAAATACCCGGCGAAGCCGAGTCGGAAGCATTGCATGAAGCGGAAGGCCATGAGGAGCACGAAGAAGAACACGAGGGTGAAGAACATGGTGTTTTAGAAAACAGTCGTTCGGAAAGTGACGGTGGAAGTGCCGGCTTTACCTGGAACGGCGACTGGGGTTACTTTGGTATTGCGGTCAACCAACTCAACAAATTCTACGGTGTGCCCGGTCATGCCCATCATGAAGAGGAGCATACCGAGGAAGAAGGCGCAGAAGAAGAACATCATGATGAAGAAGGCGTGTTTATCGATCTGGAACAAACTCGCTGGGACCTTCAAGGCCAAATTAATACCCCCTTTGCTAACGTTGACGAGTGGTTTATTGGGGCCTCTTTTACCGACTATCAACACATCGAATTAGAAGGCGATGAGCGCGGCACATTATTCGATAACCAGGCGATGGAATTACGCAGTTATATGAAACACAGTGTTATTGATAACTGGGAAGGTATCTGGGGTTTTCAATTTAATGATCGTGACTTTTCTGCCATTGGAGATGAAGCATTCGTGCCCCCATCGCAAACGGAATCGGTCGCATTATTTGTCGTCGAAGAAAAACGCTTCGGCGACTGGAAACTGGAACTCGGTGCACGACTGGAAACTCAGTCAGTTAACGCCGACAACTACTCCAAAAAAAGTTTTACCACCACCAGTCTTTCGGTGGGCAGTGTCTATGATTTGAGTTCGGAGCAAAAGTTGGCATTTAACCTGTCACAGGCCGAACGCGCTCCCAGTGTGGAAGAGCTGTTTTCTTTCGGTGAGCACGCAGCGACACAGACTTTTGAAATTGGCAATCCACAGTTGGATAAAGAAGTCGCTTATAACCTTGACCTGTCATGGCGTTTTAACAACGGAGCTTTGAATGGCGAAATCAACGCCTATTGGAACCAGTTTCA
>JBPEWV010000047.1:0-8023 GCA_052032335.1 Pleionea sp.
ATTATCCGGTATGACAACATCAGCGACGAATACATTACCGGCTTTTTACTGGTGCAAATGGCAAACCTGTGCTTCGCTACGGGGCAGGTAACCTACAAACATTTACCGCTCGGTGACCGTAAAAACCAACTCAACCACTTTGTATTTTTCTTTATTGGAGCGACGATTCTCAGTGGAATCGCGGCGCTGATTTTTGCAGACTGGAATAAGTTACCCGAAACACCAACAGAGATAGGGGTAATTTTATGGCTCGGCATCATTGCTTCCGGTGTTGGTTATTTCTTATGGAACTTTGGTGCCAAACTGGTAAATCCGGGACAGCTAGCGACCATGAATAACGCACTGATACCCGCCGGTTTACTGGTTAATATTCTTATATGGAGCAAACCGCTCGACTGGCCGCCGTTTTTGATCGGCGGCAGTTTGATTGTTCTATCGGTTCTGCTGGTCGGTCGAAAAAAGAACGCGCGCGTTTAAGCAGACGTCTCAACGGGTTCCACATTTTCAGACGGTCGAAACACCTTTTTGTCACACACCATAACCGTTATCCAGAGACCAATATCGATCAGAATACTCATCACTGAACCCGGTACCTGACCCAGCATGATTAAATTATCCATTCGAATGACGACAATGGCCTGAACAATGGCCCAGATAATGGAGAGCGGCATAATAAAATGAACCGCCCGGATGGCAAAAGGTTTAATTGTTATTAGCCACACCCCCACCAAAAGATAGAAGATCGAGATCAAGATATTTACCGACCCGCTCACTTGAAGCCAGGTTGAATACCACTCTGGGAAATCCAACACTTCTTCCACAGATTCGAGTATTTCATTAGCTAATTGCTCACCTTCTAAGTTTTCACCACTGAGTTCGTTTTCACGAAGTTGCTTAAACGCCTCTTGTTCTTCCTGACTCATATCGAACACACTCGGAAAAATAATATCTTGCAAACCACCCAATACTCCGAGAGCGCCGAAAACGATCATCATGATACCAACCACCATAACCCAGGTCGGTTTTACTTGCTCTGACATGCAGTTCCCCTGATTAAAATATAATACTATAGAGATAATCCTCGAACAGTTCAGAAATAGCAATGAGAAATTAAAAAAGCTCAGTCAGAGTCTGACTTATCTTCGCAGTCTTGGAGGCGGCTTAATGCATCAGGATGAGAGGGATAGTGTTCGAGAAACTTTTTAAAAGCTCTGGCAGCTTCATCGTATTGATAAAACTCCTGGTAAATATAGCCCAGGTTTAAGTGAGCGCTGGGAAAGTCGTCGCCATGTGCCAAAGTTTTTTCATAAGCGTGTATGGCGTTTTCCAGATCATTATTATTTGCGTAGAGCCAACCACGATTGTACCAAGCCGATTGAGAAGTGGGAGAAAGGGTTATCGCAATATCGACCAACAAAGACGCCAGTTCAAAATCGCTGTTGTGAGCCGCGGCAGCAGAGAGAGTTACCATCTCTTCTTCACGCCAGTCAGGCAGCTCACCCGATTGCTCCAGATAATTCAGAGCGTCGTCGCTTGAAATATCATTCACCTTATTTTCTTCTGGTATGTCATTAACAATGGTGGTTACAAAGTTTAGATACTGACACTGACAAATGAGTCCAGCCCGATAATAGACGAGCGATCCAAGCTGTCTTTGTGGCCCAGAATCACCGCTGATAAATTGACCGGTAGCACCACACGACAAACACGTCACTCGCGATGAAATGGCATTTCTTTCAGCCATCGATTTTGGCCGAAATGAAAAGCGTGTCGACAATCCAGGACGACCTTGAGGAACAATTTGTTTAAGCTGCATGATTAAAAAGCGTTACGGATTACGCCGTAACGCTTTCCATCTACTTATGTTTCACTTGCCAGAACGGCAGAAGGCTTGATCAAACATTTTACAGTAATGCCCCAATGGCTTTTATAATCCATGGTGACTTTCTGCTTCACATTCAGTCGCCATATATTGAGCGCCACGTCGGTTTCGCTTTTCAAATCGAAGTCCGCGGTAATGTTAATTTCGAATTGATACTCGGCGATGGTCATTGGATCGGCACCCGACGACATCGCTGCTTGAGCTACGCGAGCTGCACCCGCAAAAGCAACAATGTAGCCTGAGAGTTCTACAGCGTTAGCCATAATCATATCCTCTTAGGTTGGTTAAGTTTCTGCTTCCTTGACAGACTCAAAGCAAGCTCATTAGGTTTAGGCTTAAGTAAAAAATACAACAAGAGGTACTTTGAGATTTGTCTCAAACTGAGCTAAAAGCCAAATTTTATAGCCATTGTCTCAACATTCTTTAGGTGATTATCTATTGCCATAAATTCTGTGTTTATCGAAAAATAGTTATTAGCGATAACTCCTGCAGCTCTTCTTGCTGGTCAAAAACTCCTATGCTATACCCTTTAATCTAAACGATGGACTGAGTGTTCTGATCACCAATGATTGTGAGATAAAAAAACATGAAACCAACCTCCCGTGATAAGTCTGATAACAACGAGTCTGCAATTGAAAAAGAGCTTCACCAACTTTTCGTCGCCCTTCACCACACACTGCAGCAGGCCAACCAGCAAATTGAAGATTCCGACAATCGATTTCGCTACAACATGGATGAGATTGAAGTCGAGTTACCGGTACAAATGAAGTTTAACCAAGAAGCCGAACGTCATGGTCGGGAAGTCAATCCATTTAAAATAAAACTCGCGGAACAATCGTCCGTCGAAAAAACCACGCCCGGACGACCCGTCAACGATATGATCAAAGAAAAACAGGTGCAGTCGGAGCTTGGAAGAATCAGAGTGCGTTTCACGCGCGATCAAATAAGTTAGTAAGCGGAGGCGTTTATGTCAGATAATGATTTCGTTAAACATCAACTGGATGGATTATCGCTGCAATACGCGTATCAGGCCTCCAATCAGAAACAACTGGATTCGCTGACGGCCAACCACACTTGTTTGTCGTGTGGTGACAAAGGCCAGTTTATTACCGGTGACTTAGGTCCGAAAAAACAACTCGAGTCGCTGACTTTTTTTCGTGGCGCTTTAAAATGCCGCTGTGGTTTTATGAACTTTGCCTACGTGATCATCAACGATCTTCCAGAACAACAGTTGAACCAACCAATACCCTCGGCGGTTGCCGTCGAAAAAGAACGTGCTGATGGCAACCTGCCCGATTACCGTCTGGAAGAATTGTTACAGTTGTCCGCCGCTTGTGCGCACAATGAAGATTACGACGAAGCAGAAGCTTACATCAAACGTTGCCTCGAAATCGATCCCGACAATCAGGCAGCCTTATACAATCTGGGCTGGTTGTGCACAAAAAAACAGGCACTACAAGAAGCCGTGCAAGCCTACCAGAAAGTCGAGTCGCTCAGCGATTCGTTTCCTAGCGCCAGTTTGAACTTGGGTTATATCTTTCAGGAAGCTGGCGATTATCAAAACGCCGTGAAATCGTATCGACGATTTTTGAATCGTTACCCCAATCATCTGGACGCAAGAAATCGCCTGAATGAATGTGGAAAGAAACTCACAGGTTAACGCGGAACCTCTTATGCAAATGACCCAGCCGGTTTTGGAATACACGATTGAGCTCATGCGCAGTAAAATGCCTGCATTAACGCTAAAGCTTCGGAACGAGCTGCAAAGTGGTGCCTGGCAGTCGCCCGACACCTTGTTTCAACAAAACACCTTCGATGATAACGACCTTGCAACGATTATTGAGGCCATCGCAATCGATGGCCGCCATCATCTGGAAAAGCTACCAGCCGCCCCCAAAGAATCCTGCATACAGACCCAAGCGATGGACCTATGGCTCGAGCTCGCCCGAAAACAGCTCCAACAATAGCCCAGTTACGCGCCCACTCATCGAATGTCTCGTCAATGGCAAGCCAAGCAATAATTGATATCTCAGGTTTTTTTATGAGTTGATTGCAACTACACTTGAAAAATGTGGTTTATACCCAAGTATTTTTGGAGTTTTCAAACTTGAGCACCTGGCTTTGACTGTATGACATTGAATAATCTCATAAAAAGATACAGCCTAATGGTATTTCTGGGTCTGAACCTTAGTTTGATGGCATCCGATGCCAGTAAAACTAAAGAGCTCAAGTCCCTCTCGATAAAAGAACTCATGAACATTCCACTGGAGGTGGATTACTCAAACTATCGAATATACCAGCCAAGCAATAACAAGATAGATGATAAAAGCATCCAGTTCGGTATCATCACACCCATCAGTATGTTCCCGATCTATTCCGCTGAAATTATTACCGCAGCTGACTTGGCCGCCGAGTATATTAACAAACATGGCGGCGTCAATAATAAACGGCTGGTGATTCTACGAGCCGACGATCACGAAAACACACCCGTCTCCGCACGTCTCGCCAGAGAGCTCATTGACGACTATTCCGCCGAGGCTTTAATTGGACCGGCCACCTCCGACAGTGTCTCAGATGTGTTAGAAAAGGTTGCGGTACCGAAGGGCGTTCCATTGATTACGCAGGCAGCCTCAGCCATGAAACTCTCGGCAATGGGCCAACAAGGCCTGTTTTGGCGCATGGTTGCCAACAACAAGCAACAAGTGGATTTAATTGCGCAGCATTTACACAAAACTCTGGGGCACAAACGGGTGTTTGTGATTTCTGGTCGTGATATCTACAGTAAAGAAATCACTCAGGGACTGACTAAATACTACCAAGCAATCGACGGTGGCTGGATCAATCATTTGGCGATCAGCAGTTTGGTGTACCTGGAAGGAATGAATCTGGAAGAAGAAATTAAAAGCATTCAATCACAAAATATTTCAGCCATCATCATTACCTTGCCAACCGCTCAAATGACCGCAATTATTAAGAAGATACGCGATCATTGGCAAGGCACTTATCCCTTACTGATGGCCGCCGACACGGTTAAGCCGAAATATTTGTACGATGCAAAACTCGGAGACATCACCCAGTGCATATTGACTTACGTCTCATCCCCGACCGAACTTGCCCCCGAACTGAGGGATCAGATAACGTCAATACTCAATCGAGATTCGGCAGGATTCGATGCGGCCTATGTTTATGATGCAGTGATTATTCTGGCGATGGCCAAAGAACTGTCGGCCAAGTTTGGCCTCGATTTAAAGCAGGCCGTGAACCTCATAGCCTCCGATGGCTTTCCGATAACGCATTACGATTACCCTGAGATCACTGCCTTGTATAAAAAACACAAAAAATTCAGTTATTCTGGGTACAGTGGTCGCATTCACTTTAATGAACAAGGTGATAACCTGACAGCTAATATGAAAATATACGCGCTCGCGTCGGAGAAACAAAACTCAAAGCCATGTCAGATTAAGAATTAACTGTGTTACTCACGGTCTGCGTTTTATGCTCAATAAACTGAATGATCGCTTCTCGCTGTGACTTATCGAACGTGTAATACTCGATATTAATCGAATCTTCACAATGACTCTCAATGACCAAAGCGTAAGGAAAACGTTTTCTAATTGAAAAGCTTTTAAAATTCGACCAATGAATTTTCGACTCACCCCAGAAATTGGTTTTGAAGCTGATGCTGTCATCAGAAAGGGTAAGACAGCACCCTGAGGAGTTTTCCGAGTCAAACAACTTCAGCCAACCCGTAGTGACCAAAGGTAACGATAACAGAACAATGGGTAAACTCCAGGTCAATGTGCCGACCGGCTGATCAGAAAACACAGCAATTCCGATGGGCAGTAAGCTGCCAATGAACGCAGCATAGCCGGATTTAATTAATCGACAAAGCATCGCTTGCTGCGGCGACTGCTTGAATACAATTTCATCCATAAACATTCACTCAAAGATTGGCTAAAGAAGCTTCAAGGTTTGCCCGAGCTTTGGCCTCGAAAGTTTCTTTGAAGTAGTCGGTCAAATAAATTGTTGGCCGCTTTAAAAAAGACTCCAGAACCTTTTTTCGGTTGCGTTGGTATATCGGCATCGGAACCCAACGGTACTCCCTACGGATGCATACTTCATAATGCTGAAAAACCTTTCCTGAAGCTCCCAAAATGGTTAAATCCATATCGACCAGGTACCGGGCGTCTGCTTTCGTCGGAACAGCATTGTGACAGGTTGCCATGATCAAATCGTATACGTATCGACCGTCCTTTTCAGGGGCTTGATTATGTTTTAAGAATCTTTGCGCCCACTCTGCACTTCTCTTCTCGTTATTCTTTTTGTACACATTGTAGATAGCGTCGTGAAACCATATTGCAATTTCAACCAGTGGCGGACGATCCAATTGATCGTCAACGTGTTCGAAGTGCTTCAACATCGCGTTGATGTGATCATGGGTGTGATAATGGCGATGCTTTTCGGCATGAGCCCGCTGAAGTTCATCGAATGTCGAGCGATTATCGGGAAAACCTAAATTCGACATCAATGTCTGCCAACGTTCAAAACTCAGCCCACTCACAGCTTCATCCTTGCAACTTTACTTTCAACCAATCGAGACTTTGGTATCCCCAGTAGCTCAACTGCGCCGCAGCCGGACCAAACACCCCGCCGTTCCAGGGTAAGCGCCATTTGGAAAACGCCTGATAAAATGTGTCTTTTTCGGCAATCGCCGCAGCAATAATTTCTCCCGCTGCCGTAGTTGGCGCAACACCGTGACCACCAAAGCCGTTCGAGTACCAGACGCCGTCTTGCAACTGCCCTATTTGCGCCATCTGATGACGGGCATAGCCCATATAACCCTGCCAGCAATAATCGACTTTCACGTCTTTCAATTCAGGGAAAACACGAACCATGTCGCGCTTTAACCAATCGGCAAGTTGCTCTGGCTCTTTGGTTTTGGCACTGATGCGCCCACCCCACAACAATCGAGAATCTTGCAAGGGTCGGTAGTAATCAAAAGCAAACCGAGTATCGTAAATTGCCGCCTTCGTATTTAAACAGTTTTTTAAACGCTCGCCTAATGGCTCTGTTGCCATAACGTAAGTGGCTATCGGCAAGATCGAGCGAGCCAAGGCTGGAAACGCGCGATTGATGTAACCGCCCCCCGTCACCACCAAATGTTTGCAGCTTACCCTTCCGTGCTCTGTTTCGATGACTTTTGTTACGCCGTTTGTCTTGGTCGCAAGCACCGCCGACTGCTCATAAATCTTGACACCCTGAGAAAACAGTTCTTGCGCAATGCCTCGAGCGTAATTTAACGGATGAAAATGCATGGCATTGGGTTCGAATAATCCACCACAATAGCGCTCACTGGCAATTTTTTCGGACAAAAGATCGGGTGGTAAATATTGCCAGTCGACACCCATCTGCTGGTTCATAAACGACTGCATTTCGAGCAAACCTTTCTGTTCTTTAAACCAGTTGGCTAAAATAACGCCTTCGTCCACCAAGTCACAGTTGATCGAATACTTTTTCACCCGTTCACGAATTAGATCCACGGCCTGAGTGGTGCGTTGATAAAGCTGACGCGCTTTCTCCAGCCCAACCTGTTTCGCCATAGCCTCTGGCCCCAGCGAAAACCCGCCAAACACAAAACCGCCATTGCGCCCCGAAGCCCCCCAACCAACGCGATGCTGCTCTAGAATAACAATGTCTTTAACACCACGCTCGATCAGCCCCATTGCCACCATTAGCCCAGCGTAGCCACCACCGACGATACACACCTGCGTATCCACTGTCTCTTCAAGGCTGTTGTAGCCCTTTGCGTCATTTAAGGTTGCGGCGTAGTAGCTGTTTGGGTAGTTTAAGTCACTCATAAATCCGGTCTGGTTTGAAAAATTGCGTGACTATTATCACATTTCAACTTTGTTTAATAAATAACAATTGGTAAACGCACTGGGAGTAGATGCTGCTTGCAGTCGCCGACAGAGGTGTTATCTTTGAAGATGTTCGGAAGCAACATAGATTGATAAAAGAAAAAAGTCAGCAATAACATTCTATTTTGTAAGAAAAATCTTTATCTACCGACTAACAACATTGACAGTGACTTCTATAAGCCGGTTTAAAAATGAACCTGGATGTTTCGATAGCTTTCAAGTC
>JBPEWV010000048.1:0-13478 GCA_052032335.1 Pleionea sp.
CGCTATTTAAACACGCGTTCAATTTTGATTAGTTGACCTTTAGCACTGTCTGTCAGCAACAATATTTCACCATTTTGTCCAACATAAACAGCACGAACTCTCGCATCTAAATGAGAAAATAAAGACGCTTGAGCGGTCACCGCTCGATCATCAAAGCGCAGCAGTTTGACATCACGATCGACCAACGCACCAATCAGCAAAGATCCGTTTAACTCAGAAAACTGCTCACCGTAATACACGGCTAACCCCGATGGAGCGATCGAAGGCGTCCAATGCAATAATGGCTGCTCAGTGCCAGGGTATTCAGTAAAAGGCGAAATTTGCGCGCCAGAATAATCTTTGCCGTGAGTTGCAATAGGCCAGCCATAGTTTTTTCCCGCTTCCAATACGTTAATTTCATCGCCACCTTTGGGGCCATGCTCGTGCAGAAAAACCAATTTTCTTTGCGCATCGTAAATTAAGCCCTGAGGGTTTCTATGCCCCAGGGTCCAAATCGTTCGCTTGGCACCTTTGTGTGAAAAATACGGGTTATCCTGCGGAATACTGCCATCAATAAATACACGCGCCACCTTCCCCAATAGATTATCCAGCGACTGCGCTTTTTCTCGATAATCAAAACCATCGCCCGTTGTAATTAACAAGGAGTTATCGGGCAGTAAAGCGAGGCGACCACCATAATGCACTGGCGTGTCTTTGTAGGGTTCGACTTCAAAAACCACTTGAAATTCCGACAAAGATTGTTCACTTAACTGTGCACTGACCACGCGTAACGTATTCGCCTCTAACGTACCATGGGCATAACTCAGGAATATTCGTTGATTGCTCTTAAACTCAGGGTGCAAGGTTACGTCGAACAATCCCGCCTGACTCATAACGAATACCTCGGGCATTCCTTGTATGGCCTCGGAAATCGCGCCGTTTTTATACCGTCGTAACTGACCACTGCGTTCGGTGATTAAAAATTCGTCATCGTCTAGAATGGCTAAGTCCCAGGGATGTTCGAGTCCCTCAGCCAACACAGTTTGGGTGTAGTGAATCGTTTTACCCTCTAATTCGAACGAAAGGTGTGTCGTCGATGCAAAGGCCGGCGTTACAACCAACACCGTTAACAAACATTTTATTACCTGCAACATTAGGCTTCGTATTGTGGTCGGCATTAAATTTCCAAATCAAAGCGATTGAGTGACAAAGATTAACCCAAATTGCTAAGATAAACCAAATTTCAAACAGAGCTTCAAGAATGAACCACCAACCGATGTCCAAAGTTCAGTTGTTTTCAGCTTATTGTTTAGCAGTGATGACCACATTCACCTGCGCCAGCTTTTTCCACAGTCAGATGGTGATCAGCCGACTCAGTGAATTAGGCGTGTCCATCGGAATCGGATTGAGATTAAGCTATACATTTGAAGATTGGATTGGATTACTGCCGGGCTATGGCAGCATCATAGCGGTCGGTTTACTGCTGGGGTTTTCGATTATTTACCTTTGCCGAAAACGGTTGAAGCTCAACTCAGTTCTGTTATTTGGTCTCGGCGGTATGACCAGCCTGCTGGTCATTCATCTGGCCATGTACCCAATCATGCACATTACTTTAATTGCCGGTGCTCGAAGCGAACTTGGTTTTATTCTGCAAGTATTATCTGGCCTGGTTGGCGGCCTGACGTTTGGAGCCTTGTTTCAAAAAATAAAACAGCGCTAACTTTTTTTCTTTTTCCGAACAGTAAAGCTCGGAGCGGTTCGTCCGGTTTTGCTCGACTTTTTAATGCCGCCTTGTGCCATTTTTTCCTTTTGTTTCGCCAGTTTTTTCTTGTGCGGTTTTTTCTTTTTCACATTGCCTAACCGGGACTCGGGCAACCGATGTTCCGGCTCAAATTGGGCAAGGTTTTTTCGTGCAATCAATTGTCGAGTCAAGTTTTCGATATTCATCAGATAATCAAATTCGTCGGCACTGACCAGCGACACCGCCGTACCGGTTTCGCCCGCCCGCCCCGTTCGACCAATACGATGCACGTAATCTTCAGCCACTTTGGGCAAGTCGAAATTAACAACCAATGGTAACTGGTCAATATCCAGACCACGAGCCGCCACATCGGTGGCAACCAATACGCGAACCTTGCCCGACTTAAAATCATTCAGCGCCCGAATGCGTTGCTGTTGGCTGCGATCACCGTGAATGGTCGCACTGGCGATGCCCGACTTTTCCAGGTCGTAGCTGACTTTATTGGCGCCTTTTTTCGTTTTGGTAAATACCAGAACTTTTTCTGCCTTGTGCTCCGAGAGGACAAAATTTAACAGCTCGCCTTTGCGTTTTTTATCCACCGGATGCAACCATTGCCGAATGTTTTTGCCGCCCTGATTCGGTTTATTGGTTTTAACAATTACCGGAGAACGTAAAATCGCTTTCGCAATGGCTTCAACCGCCGGCGAAAAGGTCGCCGAAAAAAACAGCGTTTGTCGCCGGTGGGGGATGAGTTCAAAAATATGCACCAGATCATTTTTAAACCCGAGATCCAGCATTCGGTCGGCTTCGTCCAGAACGAAGCTTTGCACCCGATCAAGCTGGATGGCATTTTTTTCGACCAAATCGAGTAATCGTCCGGGTGTGGCAACGAGCAACTCGACGCCACCACGCAATCGCTTCATTTGAGGGTTGATTTTCACGCCACCAAACACCACCTCACTGCGCAAAACCAGTTGCGCGCCGTATTGCATGATGCTCTCTTGCACCTGAATGGCGAGTTCCCGGGTCGGTGTTAAAATGAGGCACAAGGTTTTGTTGGACTCAGCGGGTGGCTGGGAACTCAATTGCTGCAAAATGGGTAAAACAAAGGCTGCTGTTTTACCGCTGCCGGTTTCTGCCGCGGCCATCACATCGTGACCTTCCAGAACCTTGGGAATCACCTCACGTTGAATCGCGGTGGGTTTCTGGTAATCCAGCTGAGACAGTTGTGCAATCAAAGGCTCGATCAGCTTTAGGTGTTGAAACGACATGACTTAGGTCCAAGCAAAATCGGCATTATACCCCGACCCGTCGGCAAGCCGAACAGTTTCTCTGTTTTGTTTTCATGTAAAGGTGAATTTTTGCATTGCACCCTGGCAACGGATTTTCTAAACTCGCCAGTCGCTTCTCATTTTAACGTATGCATTCGTGACCAGCAGACCAAACAACCCGTTTATCCAGCTTTACCAACAAGCCAAAGCCGATGCCAGCCGCGAATATCACGGCCGTGGCATTTTGGTTAAACGCTGCCCAACCTGTCAATTGAAACAGTCGCACTGCATTTGTCAGCTGGTGGTTGAGTCAGACTGTGGCGTTGAGTTTGTCTTAATATTTCACCGCGATGAAATATTCAAGCCGACCAACACAGGCAAGCTTATTGCCCAGCAGTTCCCGCAGAATACCCACGCGTTTCTTTGGAACCGGGTAAACCCGCCACAGGCACTCCTTGATATTCTGCAGTCACCGCAACGCGACTGTTACATTGTGTTCCCGGGGGACGAGTCCGACGCACGGACCATTACAAGCACGGTCCCGCAACCATCCGATAAACGCATCACCCTGATACTTCTGGATGCCACCTGGCGCCAAAGTCGACGCATGTTTAACGCCAGCGCCTGGTTAAAAAACATTCCTTGCCTGACGCTTAATCCTGAATCGAAAGCACTTTATTCAACCCGAAACGCCGCCTTCGATCACTACTTATCGACGGCCGAATCTGCCGCTCTGGCACTGGCAGCCTGTCAGGCTCACGAGGCTGCTCAAACCCTGTTCAACACCTTTGCTCTTTTTGACAGTCGTTATTCAAAAATGAAACAGAACATCAACTGCAAATAAATCAATCCATACCCGAGCTCACCGAACACCCATCAAAACAAAAAGAAAAACTCATTAACACTTTTGCTCTATGGCTCAGGGCCAAATCTCGCTACACTGACCGCGTTCGTAAATCAGAGGCTACTTAGAATGAATATAAAAATGACATTACTGGCCAGCGTTATTAGCGCAACATTAATTGGCTGTGGGGAACAAAAACCATCCGAGAATCAAACGGATAGTAACCAATCGAAAGCAGAAGCCGGGGCAGAAATCACGCCGAAAACCGACGCTCAGAACAGTGATAAGAATCCACTGTTAGCTGAGTGGACCGGCCCTTACCAGGGTGTTCCGGCGTTCGACAAAATGCAGCTTGACGATTTGAAACCGGCACTCGAAGAAGGGATGAAGCGTTATCAGGCAGAAATAGATGCCATTGCGCAAAGCAGTGAGGCACCCACATTCGAAAACACCATAGTGGAAATGGAGCGGGTCGGAGACGATTTGGGTCGCGTTTTTACCTATTATGGTATCTGGAGTTCAAACATGTCGAGCCCGGAGTTTCGCGAAATCCAGCGCGAAATGGCACCGAAAATTTCCAGCTTCTTTACCAAAATTAATCAGAACGAAGCTCTGTTTCAGCGCGTAAAATCGGTCTATGACAGTCCAGAGAAAAACACTCTTCGCGCCGATCAGCAACGATTGCTTGAACTCACCTACAACGGTTTCGCCAGAAATGGTGCTGCGTTGGATGAGTCAGGAAAAAAACGCTACGCCGAAATCAATGAGAAACTGGCCGAGCTCCACACCCAGTTTTCGAATAACGTTCTTCACGATGAAGAAGCTTATGTACTCTACTTGAACGCTGAACAATTAAGTGGTCTCCCAGAATCTTTCGTTAAAGCGGCCGCTGCTGCCGCCGAAACGCGAGGAGAGAAAGGCAAGTACGCCATTACCAACACGCGCTCGTCGATGGATCCCTTTTTAACCTATTCCGACGAACGCGAACTACGTGAAAAAGTATGGAATACCTATTACAACCGCGGTGACAATGGTGACGAGTACGACAATAACGCACTTATTGCAGAAATATTGAAGCTGCGCCACGAACGCGTTCAACTGATGGGCTACGACAATTACGCCGAATGGCGACTCGAAGATCGGATGGCGAAAAATCCAGAAAATGCCTATGCGCTGATGAAAGCGGTTTGGCCTGCTGCCATTGCCCGGGTCGATGAAGAAGTCGCCGATATGCAAGCCATTGCCAACGAAGAGTACAAAGCCGCAGGAAAAGAGCCCATCACCATCAAACCGTGGGACTATCGATATTACGCAGAAAAGGTACGTAAAGCGAAATACGATCTTGATTCGGATGAAGTGAAACAATACCTGCAATTGGATAAATTACGCGAAGGTATGTTTTACGTGGCCGGTCGACTCTTCAACTTCGAGTTCACCCCCGTAAAAGAAGGCTCAGTTCCTGTGTTTCACGAAGACGTTAAAGTGTGGGAAGTGACCGATAAAGTCAGCGGTGCCCCTATCGGATTGTGGTATCTCGATCCTTTTGCTCGTCAGGGCAAACGTTCCGGCGCCTGGGCTACCAGTTACCGCAGCCACACCACCTTCGACGGAAAAGAGAATGTCTTGTCGTCCAACAACTCCAACTTTATCAAAGGTGCGCCGGGTGAACCGGTACTGGTTTCATGGGACGATGCCGAAACCTTCTTCCATGAATTTGGTCACGCGCTGCACGCACTGTCATCGAAAGTCGCCTACCCTACTTTGAACGGCGGTGTTCGAGATTACACCGAGTTTCAATCGCAATTGCTGGAGCGCTGGTTATTGACCGATGAAGTCATCAACAACTATCTGCTGCATCACGAGACTGGAAAGCCCATGCCCGAGTCTCTGGTGAAAAAAATCAAACAAGCAGCAACGTTTAATGAAGGTTTCAAAACAACCGAATACCTTGCGTCGGCCATGATCGATATGATGCTGCACACCACCGATCCGGAAAACATCGATCCCGATAAGTTCGAACGCGACATGCTGGAAAAACTCAACATGCCGAACGAATTGGTGATGCGCCATCGCACACCACACTTCGGTCACATTTTCTCCGGTGAAGGCTATTCGGCCGGTTACTACGGTTATATCTGGGCCGAAGTTTTAACCTCGGACGCCGCCGAAGCGTTTCAGGAGGCACCCGGTGGTTTTTACGATCAGGCGGTTTCACAAAAACTGGTGAAGCACCTGTTTTCGATCCGTAACGCAATGGATCCGGCCGATGCCTATCGTGCCTTCCGTGGCAGAGACGCCAAAGTCGAAGCGTTGATGCGCGATCGTGGATTCCCAGTAAAACAATAAAACGAACGCCCCTTCCGTCACGGGAGGGGCCATCGTAATTTTACCGCTATAACCCGACTTTACCCTTTGGTACACTCAAGCAAAATTAGAAAACCAATAACAGGACAAGAACAATGAACAAACTACTCATTGCGGCTTTGACCTCCTCTTTGTTGGTCGCCTGCTCAAAATCTGATGAGCAAGCAACCCCAAAGAGAGACGCTGAAGCAACACAACAAACAACCGAGACCACAAGCAAGACAGCGACTTCACAAGAAAGTTCTGGCCTGACTTACCCGAAAACTCGTGAGGGTAATGTGGTTGATGAATATTTTGGCGAAAAGGTGGCCGATCCTTATCGCTGGCTCGAAGACGACATGAGCGATGAAACCGCAGAATGGGTAAAAGCGCAGAACGAAGTAACTTTCGGTTATCTTGAACAAATTAAATTCCGTGAAGACATCGAAAAAAAGCTCGAGAAACTTTGGAATTACGAAAAAGTCAGCTCGCCGTTCAAAGAAGGCAAGTACACCTACTTTACTAAAAACGACGGATTACAAAATCAGTCCGTGGTTTATCGCACAAACGAGAAAGGTGAAACCGAAGTCTTTCTTGACCCAAATAAATTCAGCGAAGACGGCACCACCTCATTAGCTCAACTGACCTTCTCGAAAAACGGTGACATCGCCGCTTATTCAATTTCAGAAGGTGGCAGCGACTGGCGCAAAATCATCGTCATCGACGTTGAGACCAAAAAACAGTTGGAAGCTCCCTTGGTCGACGTCAAATTCAGCAGAATTTCATGGAAAGGCAACGACGGCTTCTTTTACTCCAGCTACGACAAACCAGAAGGCAGTGAACTGTCCGCCAAAACCGATCAGCACAAACTTTACTACCATAAACTGGGCACCGCGCAAAAAGACGACCCTGTTATTTTCGGTGGCACCGAAGCTGAGAAACATCGTTACGTAGGTGGCAGCGTTTCTGAAGACGATAATTATTTATACATTTCTGCTGCAGTTTCGACCTCTGGTAACAAGCTGTTCATCAAAGATTTGACTCAAGAAGATGCAAAGCTGATCACGGTATTGGATCATACCGATTCAGACACTTATCCCATCGATAATCAAGGCAGTAAATTGTATCTGGTGACCAATCTGAACGCGCCGAACAAAAAGATCGTCACCGTCGATGCAGCAAACCCGCAACCCGAAAACTGGACCGATTTTATTGCCGAAACCGAGAATGTGTTGTCACCCTCGACCGGCAGTGGTTATATATTTGCCGAGTATATGGTCGATGCCATTTCAAAAGTAAAACAATATGACTACGACGGAAAGTTAGTTCGCGATATTAATTTACCCGGCGTGGGTAGCGTCAGTGGCTTCAGAGGTAAAAAAGACGACACCCTTCTTTACTACAGTTTTGCCAACTACAAAACCCCAAGCACGATTTATTCATTCGATCCGAAAACTGGCACATCGGATGTTTATAAGAAACCCGAGATTGCGTTTAATCCCGATAACTATGTATCGAATCAGGTGTTTTACACCTCGAAAGACGGAACCAAAGTTCCGATGATCATTACGCATAAAAAAGGTTTAAAGCTGGATGGTTCGAACCCCACCATTTTGTACGGTTACGGCGGTTTCAATGTCAGTTTAACGCCCAGCTTTAGCGTGTCTCGTGCCGTGTGGATGCAAATGGGTGGCGTCTACGCTGTCGCCAATTTACGCGGTGGTGGTGAGTACGGCAAAAAATGGCACCAAGCCGGTATCCAAATGAACAAACAGAACGTGTTTGACGATTTCATTGCTGCCGGTGAGTACTTAATCAATGAAAAGTATACCTCATCGGTTCGGCTTGCGATAAACGGTGGTTCTAACGGCGGTCTATTGGTGGGCGCGGTTATGACCCAACGTCCCGACTTAATGAAAGTCGCCTTACCCGCGGTCGGCGTACTGGATATGTTGCGCTATCACACCTTTACCGCAGGAGCCGGCTGGAACTACGATTACGGCACAGCAGAAGACAACAAAGCAATGTTCGAGTACCTGAAGAACTATTCGCCGGTACACAATGTGAAGCCCGGAGTGAGTTATCCAGCAACCATGATCACCACGGGCGATCACGACGATCGAGTTGTCCCTGCGCACTCATTCAAGTTCGCGGCAGAGTTGCAAAAGCATCAAAGTGGACCAAACCCAACACTGATTCGAATTGAGACCAATGCCGGTCACGGAGCAGGTACGCCGACCTCAAAACGAATTGAACAAGCGGCCGATATTTATGCCTTTACCTTGTTCAATATGGGCTTTTACGAATTGCCCTAGCAGTCGTTGGCTGAACAGTAAAAAAAGCGACGCCTGGCGTCGCTTTTTTATTTAAGCCATCCGGCTCTCTGTCATCGAGCCAACTTCAAATTATTTTCCGTTCGTTGTACAGTATGACAAATACTGAAACAAGGCATTCGTTATTCGACACTCCAACTCGACCCTTCATTTCGCAACAACGCTGGCACTGCTGATTCTGGCCGGTGAAATCATTTTTAGTTTGCCTTTTCACATTGCACGTTTTTTTCGCCCAACGTTTCTCGAAGTGTTTGCCATTAGCAATGGCGATCTGGGCGATGTGTTTGCCGTTTATGGGGTGGTCGCCATGTTGGCTTATTTTCCCGGAGGCGCCATAGCCGACCGGTTTGCTCCCGGAAAGCTGATGGCCAGCTCATTAATTGCAACCGCACTGGGTGGGCTTTATCTGATCACCATCCCGGGAAAAGTCGGGCTGTCGATCCTGTTCGGCTACTGGGGATTGACCACCATTTTGCTGTTCTGGGCCGCCATGATAAAAGGCACCCGTTTGATTGCAGGTCATCACCAGCAAGGCACAGCTTTCGGTCTGTTAGACGGTGGCCGAGGCCTGACCGCAAGTCTGGTCGCGCTCACAGCGGTCGCCTTATTTCGTTGGCAATCGGGTATTGATAGCAACGAGTCCCCCCAACAAGCGTTGCAAACGGTTATTCTGTTTTACACCGCCGTCACCTTCGTCATGGGTGTTTTGATCTGGGTATTTGCCAGTCGATTTTCTCGCGATACCGCGACCGTTACTCATTATCAGGCGTTAAAACGAGATATAAAAAGCACCCTTAAAAATCGCCAGGTCTGGCTGCAAGGAACCATCGTTGTCGCCGCCTACTGCGGCTATAAATCGTTAGACAACTACGGCGTGTTTGCCGTTGATGTCTTACAACTGTCACAACTGGAGTCCTCCGAACTGACCAGCTACATGAGTTTTCTTCGCCCTGTCGCAGCGCTAGCCGCTGGCGTTATCGCCGATAAATTCTCGGCCCGGCGATCTATTTTAGTTTTGTTTACCATGCTGACGTTGGTATTTGCTTTACTCGGTTTTATTGACTCGCCCGGGTCGGTCACCGTGTTTGTCATAACCAACCTGGCGATCACCAGTGCTGCGGTCTATGCCTTGCGAGGGGTCTATTTTGCATTGCTCGAAGAGACACAAATTAAAAAATCCAATACCGGCGCGGCGGTCGGTGTCATTTCAGTCATTGGCTATACACCCGATGTATTTTTCGCGCCCATCGCCGGTCGAATACTTGACGCAGCGCCCGGAGTACCGGGTTTTCAACACTACTTTTTACTGCTGTCCATCATTTCACTGCTCGGTCTAGTCGCCTGTTACGCATTAAATGCAAACACTCAGAAAGGTGAATCATGAATAACTGGGAAGAACACAACGACCTTTGCCCCTATTGCGGAGAGCCTATTTCATTACTCATCGACTGCAGCGAATCAGAACAAGCCTATGTTGAAGATTGCGAAGTGTGCTGTCGCCCCATTGAAGTGCGACTATCACTCGATAATTCAGGCAGCTTGCATGTCACGTTAAAAGACGAAAATGCCACTTAGCAGCACCCTGCCAAACACTCGCCAAAATCGCATAATCACACCCCCTCGACGGCAACCTGAGCAGACGCTTAACCAACCTGCGAAATAATCTGGATAAATGATAACCCGGTCACGTTTTTTTAAACGCTGCGCTTACTTTTGCTGTGGTATTATTTTCGCCGCCCGTGTGCCAAGGTGCGCCAGCCAATCACCCGGGCAATCGAGCAGGATCGTCTAACCAACCAAAAGCTAAGGGACTTAACAATGAAAACGACCTTTCAACTTGCTGTTATCGTCAGCTTTGCCTTTATCAGCAGTGGCTGCAAAACTTTAGACCGCATTACAGAAAATACTGTGAATGAAGTTGTCAGAGCGACAACACAAGAAGTGGTCGGAACAACCTCATCCGAAGGGCTGCCGGAACTTTCTCAGTCGATAGAGCCGGAAGAGATCAAATTATACCATCCCGTGCGAACGCAGCGAAATTACGGTCGGATGTCGGTAACCAAATTAGAAAAAAATCCGCAGGGTCAAACCCAAGCTGCCATCGAATTGTGCATGCACCCCAGAATAGGCGGGGTTCGCTGTGGCGGCTATTTGTACGAGCTTACCCCCGAAGGATGGCTCAAAGACGATAAGATCACCTTTGATGATTTAAACAATCGAGTCATCACACTGGCCGCCGGTCGTTATTATGTGAAATTTCACAATTGGAAGGGTGCAAAAAAATATTACGCGACGGGTGAGTTAGAAATCAAACCATTCGTTACCAACCACATCAAATTTGAGTTTGAGTAATTCATTGAATCAATGCGGCTGGTGCGAGCCGCATTGATTCAACAACCCTTTGGGGAAAAGTCAGACCCTTTCATTCAGCCTATCCAAGACCAGCCTTCATCCTCGGTTCACATCAACTCAGTTTCTTTAATAAGTTCTTGTTTAATTGACTGTTCGAGCGACTGATTAATGACCTTGGTTAATTGGTCTATGTTGGTGATTTTTAAGTTATCGATAATAATGCACCGATTTCGGCCATGTTCTTTGGCACGATACAGCGCCAGATCCGCCAAGTTCAACAAGTGCGACCATTTCGGAAGTTCCTTACTGTCCTCAAAAAATGGATAGCTGGTTCCGCCGATCGAACAAGTTACCGAAATCGACGTTTTATCTTCAATGTTAAAGTGGGTTGAATTAATACTTTTCAACAACCGCTCTGCGTAATCTTGAATTTCAGAGTGACTGCTCACCCTTCCCACCAGAACGAACTCCTCGCCACCCCAACGCACCAACAAGTCCGAAGTTCGGGTAATTGCTTTCAGCCGCGCAGCAAAATCAACCAAAACTTTATCACCTAAAGAATGGCCGTAGGTATCGTTCAGTTTCTTAAAGTGATCCACATCGAGTACGAATATAGTCAATCGTTCTTGTTTGTTCTTTTCTCTTTCTCGCAATAACTTGGCGAACTCGCGTTCAATATTCTCATGAAAGTAATGTCGATTGTGCAACTGAGTTAACACATCGATATGACTAAGTTGCTGGTATTGCTCGGCCAATTTCTGTTTGCTGCGTAAACGGAAATAAATAACGGCAATGATAAGAATCGCCAGACCACTGGATAGAGCCAGAATTTGATTTTTCCGCATTGACTCCAATTGAGAGTCATGATGTTTATGTTTTAATACTGCAATTTCTTTTTCTCTTAGTTTGGCGTTACTTTTTTCTTGCTCTATCGCCAGAAATCGAGATTTTTGTTCAGTGAACAACTCTGCTTGTAAGACAGAATATTGCTTTTGGAATGCCAGTCCGTTTTTATAATCTCCTTGTTGTTCATACGCCCAGCTTAAATCTTGCAGGGTGTACAGCATCTTATCCTTTTTCTCCTCTTTCCGATAATAGGCCAACGCATCTTCAAGCAACTTAATGCCTCGCTCGAACTCGTTCTTTTTGAATAATATGTAAGCCTCAAGCTCTCGAACTTGCATGAGGTAACTTCTTTCTCGCCGCTCCTTGATACTGTCATACAGCTTCGCCAAATAGCGTTCACTTTTGCTCAACTGATTTGATTCATAATAGAGAAAAGTCAACCAATATAAGGCATCACTGTAAATATCGGTATAGTTGGATAAGGCTTCGCTCGACAGTAAGTTAAGCAGTGAGTGTTCTATCTTATCGGTAAGAGCTTTAGCTTGTTTCGAATCTTCGCCATGTTCTTCAATTAACCAACGCAGCTGACTCAGGTAATAACTGGCATTATTGGCAACCGCCTTATAATAGGCATAAGAATTATCCAAGTCTTTGCTGAGATCGATCGCTTTTTCATTGTACTTAACGGCCTGTTTCAAATCGCCAAGTGCGGCATAAACCATGGCGGTATTTCCGTAAGCAATCGCAATGTTTTCCGACGACCCAAGCGTTTCATAAATCGATAATGCTTCACCAAAGTTATTCAAAGCTTGATCGTACAAGCCCAAATCGTGTTCAGCCAATCCGATATAATTGTAAATATCGGCAATATCAAAAGGCGTTATCGAATAAGAAAGTTCTTCCGGTTTGTAATTTTTCAACACATCCTGCTGGCTGATGCTGTCGAGTAACACTTCGGCCCGACGCTTGAGCTCCAACGTTCTCATCTGGTTAAACAAGCGCAGCAGGTCGAGCTTCTCGATTAAAACACGGGTGGTTTCCAACTGATGTAGGTCGTAAAAGGTCTGATGAACTTTGCTCCAGTTTTGATAATCGAGATAGCGATAGTCGTACAATAACTGTTGACCTCGACTGTAAAGCGCCATACCGGCAACTTCAATATCACCCTCAACGATCGCTTTGGCGTACAGCTGCTTGAGCGCTTCTGCAGATTGCGCCAAAGACTGCGACTCAGAATTTATAATTGCCTTGTACTCGGCAAGCAAACCCGAATCAGCCGACGGCTCGGCCGCAACAACCGGCTTTAGCCCGCCGCAAGAAAAAACCAGCACAAAAACAATTGCCAGAACTTTATTAAATCGGTTGAAACGCAACGACCATGCCCTCTTGTGACACCTGTGCAGCACCACTTCAAATGCCAGAACGAATCTACTGTCCGGCGGCACAATTTCATGATGAGATTAACATTGATCTTATATTAGTCAATTTTGAAACAATTTTCTAATCCACCCCCACCTAACCTCCCCCTGGCAGGGGGAGGGATCATTAAGCAATTGTTTCGTTAAACTAGTACGAGAAAATACAGGCCTCCTTTTCGGCAAGACTCTAACCAAAACAGTTCTCCCCCTTTCCAAGGGGGAGCTAGAGGGGGTTCTGACGGATCAGCAATCAAAACCAGCCACCGCAAAAATAAAAAGACAAAGCCACCCCCACCTAACCTCCCCCTGGCAGGGGGAGGGATCATTAAGCAGTCGTTTCGCTAAACAAGT
>JBPEWV010000049.1:0-30054 GCA_052032335.1 Pleionea sp.
ATATAATTATTTATGCCCTTAATTGCTACCTTTCGATTTATCACTTCGCTGCGTCGAGAAAGAGGGTTTTTTGATCGTTGAGGATCGATTACCTTTTGAGGCTTTGAATTTAACGCGTGGATTTGGCAGAATAGAGTCGTTGTCCCTAAGGATAGGGCGATTTATTTCATCGAATTAGTTCGCTTATTAAATAATCGATTATTAAACAAGGAGTGGTTATGAAATTTCTGGTTTCGATACTCATTTTGTTTGGCGCAACCATCGTAAATGCAGACACCGTTTATCGTTGGCAAGATAAAAACGGGCGATGGCATTTCTCTGATAGACCGGTTGACGGCGCCGACACGGTTGCTATTCAAACGCAAGATATAACCCCGGTAGACTGGAAATCAACCCCTGAAATTGAAGTTGAGAAAGCAACTTCGGCAACACCCGGCGGCAAAACTTTTTCCAAAAAACGAAAACGTTGCGAGTTTTTAAATCGAAAAGCTCAGCATTATGCGAAAAAATCAAAGAAACACTTAGGTAACCCCAAATACAAAGAGAAGAAACGAGAGTATCGCTGGAAAATTCAAAAAGAATGTTAAGTACATTCGGTTGCTCGACGTTGTGTCCGGATGTTGCGTGCTGCATCTTATCCGGCAATAATGAACTCGTGTGCAAACGAAAAAGGCTCCGTAAGGAGCCTTTTGAAATGCGTCGCTGGATTGATTAGCTGGCGAAGTTCTTCGCAGCGAATTCCCAGTTGGCCAGCTTGAAGAAGCCTTCAAGGTATTTTGGACGCGCATTGCGGTAATCAATGTAGTAAGCGTGTTCCCATACATCGACCGTAATCAGAGGTGTGTGGCCATCGGTAATCGGGCAGCCTGCATTTGAAGTGTTAACAATTTCCAATTTGCCGCTGCTGTTTTTGACCAGCCAGGTCCAACCTGAACCAAAGTTACCGGCAGCCGCTTCAGAGAACTTGGTTTTGAATTCGTCAAAACTTCCAAATTCGGCTTTAATTGCATCAGCCAATTCGCCAGTTGGCTCTCCGCCACCATTTGGACTCATGCTGTTCCAATAAAAGGTGTGGTTCCAAACTTGCGCTGCATTGTTGAAAACGCCGCCTGAAGATTTTTTGATGATGTCTTCCAAAGAAGCATCTGCAAACTCGGTACCTTCGATTAGGCCATTTAACTTTTGGACATAAGTGTTGTGATGCTTACCGTAATGAAACTCCAGCGTTTCTTCAGAAATGGTTGGCGCCAAAGCATCCTTTGCGTAAGGAAGAGCCGGTAATTCAAATGCCATAATTAAAACTCCTTCGAAGTTTTGTTTGATTGATGTTGTTTAAATCATGTTTTTTGAGCCCCAATATTGTAGACACTTATAGGCCGTATTGTCAGTCCTTTTTTATAACTTATCGACCCAAGGGTTTAAAACTGTCTAAATACCCGTAATTTATAAGTGGGTAAAGAGGTGGTTTTTTTAGGGTTTTTGTTGCTAAAGGCTGGCTTATCCCATCGCGGTTGATTAAGATCGCAGCATAAATTTTATGTTCATAATAGAGGTTGTAAATGGAAACCATCGATCGTATCAAACAGCAAATTGGTGAAAACGATATTTTAATTTATATGAAAGGTTCGCCTAAGTTACCTATGTGTGGCTTTTCAGCGCAAGCCATTCAGGCACTTATGCAGTGCGGCGAGGAGTTTGCTTATGTCGATATTCTTGAGAACCCTGATATTCGAGCCGAATTGCCAAAATACGCGAATTGGCCGACTTTCCCACAGCTATGGGTCAATGGTGAATTAATTGGCGGTTGCGATATTATTTTGGAAATGTTCCAGAAGGGCGAGTTGCAAGAAGTTATTAAAGACGCCAGAAAAGAAAAGTAGTATTAAGTTAGTGCCATAAAAAAAGGAGCTTCGGCTCCTTTTTTTATGGCACTTTGAAATAGTGAGCGGTTAACCCATGCGGTTAAGCGGCACTGGTAAATCGAACTTGTGGTGTCGGTGTTCGTTCCAAAAGTTCTCTGGCTTCTTTTCCGCATCTCCCACAATCACCGGCAATTCCCAAGGCTTTGCTCAAACTGCGCATGCAGCTGGCTTTTCCGCTTTCTATGGCCTGCTTTATTTGCGTGTCGGTAATTCCTCGACATAGACAAACGTACATGGCTACCTCTCTAAACAACAATCATACTCAAACAATAATGGTGATTATATGCGAATGAGAATGATTGTCAATTAAAAGTGCGTAAAATTTAATCTTTCTGTTTTAATAGATAAAATCGATTACTGGCAAAATCTCAACACATTGAAATCGCTTGGATTATAATAGGCGGCGCGTTTAAACAGTAACTAACAATTGGAGAATTGAAATGGGTGTATTAGTAGGACGTGAAGCTCCTGACTTCACTGCAGCTGCAGTTTTAGGAAACGGCGAAATCGTTGATAACTTCAACTTGAAAGAGTCTATCAAGGGTAAAGACGCAGTTATTTTCTTCTACCCATTGGACTTCACATTTGTTTGTCCTTCAGAGTTGATTGCTTTCGATCGACGCGTAGAAGAGTTCAAAAAGCGTGGCGTTGAGGTTATCGGTGTTTCAATCGACTCTCAATTTACCCACAATGCGTGGAGAAACACGCCGGTCGACAAAGGTGGTATCGGTGAAGTGAAGTACACTTTGGTTGCTGACACCAAGCATGAGATTTGCCAGGCGTATGATGTAGAGCATCCTGAAGCGGGTGTTGCTTTCCGTGCGTCTTTCCTGATTGACAAAAACGGCATGGTTCGTCATCAAGTGGTTAACGATCTGCCTTTGGGTCGTAACGTTGACGAAATGATGCGTATGGTAGATGCTTTACACTTCCATGAAGAGCATGGCGAAGTTTGTCCTGCAGGTTGGAAAGAGGGTGACAAAGGTATGACTGCAACGCCAGACGGTGTCGCTGAGTACTTGTCTACAGAGGCCGACAAACTATAAGTTATAGTCAGAAGCCTTTTAAATAAAGCGCCGGCCAGTCCGGCGCTTTTTTTTTGCCGATTGAAAATGTTTGAACCTGTGAAAGCTCGACAGTTTAGATTGCGAGTGGTTAAATAAGAAAAGGTTTTCACGCGCATAAGATTGCGTCGAAATTAATCAAAAAAAAGAATCAAGATGGCAACCATAAAAGACGTTTCAGAATTGGCGGGAGTTTCTCAGGCGACCGTATCGCGAGTGCTCAACGGAACCACCAAAGTGGATGACCATAAAATTAAACGGGTGATGGATGCTGTTGCCCAGTTGGGATATCGACCCAACGCTCATGCTAAGTCTTTGGCGTCTAATTGTTCCAATTCTATCGGCATGGTGGTATCTGAATTGGCAGGCCCTTATTTTGGGGAAATTATGGCGGGTGCCGAAAGTGTTATAAAGAAGAACAATAAACAAATGCTGATTGCCAGTAGCCATGCCAGCGAAAAAGAAGAAAAAGACGTTATCGAATTTCTTATTTCATGCCGTTGTGACGCGTTGATTTTGCACGTCGAAACCTTGAGCGATGATTATTTAAAGCAGCTGGCGGAACAAGGCATCAAATTAGTTTTGTTGAACCGCTCTATCGAAACATTGGAAGATAATTGCTTTAGCCTTGATAATGAACTGGGTGGGTATCTGGCAACCCGTCACTTGATCGAAACTAATCGCAAAAATGTGGCCTGTATTTTAGGACCTCAGTGGAAACACGATGCCCGAGAACGTTTTGATGGTTACTTACGAGCTTTGAGGGAGTTTGAATTACCCTTTGATCCGAATTTAATCGTTGAAGGTGATTTTCAGGAAGACGGTGGTAGAACCGGTATTGCCAAATTGATTGAACGCGAAGTCGAATTTGACAGTGTTTTTTGTTCCAATGATGAAATGGCGTTAGGCGCACTGGACTGGTTGCTAGAGAATAACTATCAAGTACCAAAAGATATTGCGGTTATTGGGTTTGATGACATAGCGTATACTCGCTACGTCTCTCCCAAACTTTCTTCAATTCATTTCCCCACCCGTCAAATTGCCGCTGATGCTGCCTGGTTGGTGATGGAAAACGTGTATGGAATTGCGCCACCCCACAATATTGAGCGTCGACAAAAACCGCAGTTGATGGCGCGCGGTTCGACTGCTTTTATAGAATAAGTTTCGAGTCAATAATCACTCGAAAGCTTTAGCGTAGCGTTTTGCCCTACCAAGCGTGAATAGTTGTTCTAGCTCCTCTAAAGAGCGGCCACGAGTTTCTGGTACAAATATTAACACTAAAATGAAACCCGCAAATGCAAAAATACCAAAAGTCAAGAATGTCATGGCCGCACCGAAGTTAGCGATTTCCCAAGGATAAATAAACTGAACCAGAAAACTTACTGCGCTATTAAAAACTCCGACGAGTGACACCGCTAGCCCCCGAAGGTGATTGGGAAATATTTCTGAAAACATAACCCACATCACAGGACCTAAAGACATTGCGAAAAAAGCTACAAAAGAAAGAATTCCAAAAAGAATAAGTTTTGCATTCATAGTAGTTGCATACTCTAGCAGCTTACCCTGATACAAATTCATTTGCGTTTCACCAATCAAGTCAATTAAGGTCTTCTTAAATGTTACATCAGAGTGAAAAGATTGATCGGCGATAGTAGATATTCGCGTTAGCGTATCGGGCGGTAGCTTGTCCGAAAGTAGCTGAATATCTTCTGAAGATAGTTGATAACTGGCTTGGTAAAAGCCGAGCGCGCATACAGCCATGCTAACTGTAATCCCAATGAGTCCGATAAGTAGGAGAGGTTTTCGACCATATTTATCAATGGTCCACATGGCTAATAAAGTAAAAATTACATTAACAACTCCGAGCCAAACTGCCTGCATGAAAGCTGCGTTTGTCCCAACTCCACTTTGTTCGAATACACTCGGGGCGTAAAAAATTATTACGTTAATACCGGTAACTTGTTGTGCAACAGCTAAGATAAACCCTATGAAAATTGCAAAACGAAGCTTTTGACTGAACAGTTCCTTTAAGCGAGTATTGATGGGTGAAATTTTGACTTTCAGTGACTGCTGAATTTCTTCAAGTTGCTTTATCGCCTGTTTTTTTGAAAAAAGTTTATTTACTACTGATATTGCCTCACTTTCATGTTGATGAAGCATTAGCCATCTAGGACTACGAGGAATTAAAAATAGTAAAGCAAACCAGAGTAGAGCGGGAACAATTTCCATGCCCAACATCCATCGCCAGACATTTTGAGACAGGCCAAATTGAGTAACCCAGTCGAGTTGACTTTGACTTAATTTCAGAAAATAGAAGTTGCTGAAGTAAGATATCGCAAATCCTAGCACGATATTTAATTGGTTGATCGAAACCATCTTTCCGCGATCTTCGGCTGGACTAATTTCTGCAATATAAATTGGAGCAATCATAAGAGAGCAGAATGCCATACCACCGATAAATCGCGCAGTCACCAACATCCAGTAATCAACGGCCAATGCCGATGCGACAGCCGAAACCAAATACAGAAACGCGATGATAAGTAACGTTTTTCGACGTCCGAAAGCATCACAGATAGCGCCTGCAGACAGTGTAGCGATGAGGCCGCCAAGTGTCGGAGATCCGACTACGAAGCCTTGTTCCCAAGCCGACAATTCGAATTCGGTAACAATAAATCCAATGGCGCCAGAAATTACCGAAGCATCGAAACCAAAAATAAAACCACCAAGAGACACTATCAGTGTGTAGTACAGAATCGGATTGAAAAATGTTCGCATAGTGGTTTCTTCTTATTTGGTTTGGGTCAATAACAGAAATTAATCGAGTACCCGATGACCACGAAAGCCATAGAACGCGATGTAAAGATAGCATATCAAGGGTACCCAGAATGCCATTTGCAATCCGATAACATCAGCCAGATAGCCTTGAACTAAGGGAACGACTGCGCCACCGACAATGGCAACACACAGTAAACCCGAAGCTTGACTGGTTAATGGTCCGAGTCGGTTGATGGCGAGACTGAATATAGTAGGGAACATGATCGAGTTAAATAATCCTACCGCCAACACAGACCACATGGCAATGGAACCATTGGTTGAAATGGTGGTGAGCAGCAGTAAACCGGCGATCAGCGCGTTGAAAGTTAATATATAACTTGCCCGAACACGCAACATAATCGCAGAGCCTATAAATCTACCGACCATAGCACCGCCCCAATAGTAAGCGACAAAGTGCGCCGCTTTATCTTCACTAAGTCCGGCAATGTGTGCTTCACTCAGGTAGTTCACCAAAAAGCTGCCGATGGACACTTCTGCACCAACGTAAAGGAATATGGCCAACACGCCCAAGGCAAGATGACGATGGTGCCAGGCTTGGGTTTTCTGTTCCGACAGAACTGTTTTGGAGTCGTCTTCATGAACATTCGGTAAACGAATGAAATAAAAGCTGACGGCCAGTAACGCCAGCATGGTGAATATGATCAAATAAGGCACTTGAATCGCATCAGCTGTCGAACTGGTGGACTTTAGACTGACGGCCAAGATTAAAACACCACCAAAAATGGGCGCCACAGTTGTGCCCAGCGCGTTAAACGCCTGGGTAAAATTCAATCGAAATGATGCCTTATCGGCGGTGCCGAGACGAGTAACGAAAGGGTTTGCAGCGACCTGTAAAATTGTGATGCCAGACGCCAAAACAAACAAAGCAAACAAGAAGAGACCATACACCTCAAGGTGTGCGGCCGGAAGAAACAGAAGGCAACCTACGGCTGCGATCGATAAGCCACAGATAATTCCGTACTTATAACCAATCCGTTTAACCAATGCGCCAGCTGGATATGACACGACACCGTAGGCGCCAAAAAAGCACAGGTTAACCGCCATCGCCTGAAAGTAGCTGAGCTGAAACAGGCCTTTAAGGTAAGGAATTAAAATGTCGTTTAAGCTGGTAATGAATCCCCACAGGAAGAACAGCGACGTCAAAATGATAAACGCCAGTTGGTAACTGGTTTTGGGTTTGACGGGTTGCGACATATCAAGCGTATTATTTTGCATATTCGGTCCTACTTTTAGTGCGGCGAAATCCCGCTTTTCTTGAATTCTTTTGGTGCACCGCGTCACTCAGCATGGTGCAATGAGTACCAATTTACCGGAAAAAAAAATGATGTGAAAGCGCTTTCATAATTTTTTTTTCTGTTTTAGACTGCGTTCTGAGTTACATGGATTACAGGTTTTGACATGACATTAAGTGCTCCAAAAAAGTGCACCACACAAAAAACCAAAAGTAAGGTTGCTGCCATTTTCGGCAGGGGCAAGCATTCGAAGGTGTGGGTTTCGCTTTTAGCAACTTCCTGTTTAACGGTTGGGTGTTCTATGAATACAGCGGAAATTTCTAAGCAATCTCTCTCTAATAAGCTTTGGTCGAAGCCCAAGGCATCAGTCAACGATCAGCCCGATCTTGAACACCGCATCGACAAGTTAGTGTCGAATATGACTCTGGAACAAAAAGTGGCACAAATGATTCAGCCAGAAATTCGAGACTTTACCGTTGAAGATATGCGGCAGTATGGTTTTGGCTCGTATTTGAACGGTGGCGGTTCCTTCCCCAATCAGGACAAAAACGCTTCGCTTGATGACTGGGTTAGTCTTGCTGAACAAATGCATCAGGCCTCTATTGATGCCAGTAAAGATGGTATTGCGATTCCAACCATGTGGGGAACCGATGCAGTACATGGTCACACCAACGTCAAAGGGGCCGTCATTTATCCTCACAATATCGGGTTGGGCGCAGCGCGCAATCCGGATTTAATTGAAAAAATAGCTGCAGCAACGGCCAACGAAGTGGCAGCGACGGGCATCGATTGGGTTTTTGCTCCGACAGTGGCCGTTGCCCGTGACGACCGTTGGGGACGAACCTATGAGAGTTATTCGGAAGATCCCAAAATTGTCGCCGATTACGCTAGAGCCTTTGTTCATGGCATGCAAGGTAAGCCAGGTGACAACTTTTTTGCCGCCGGTAAAACCATTTCGACACTTAAACATTTCATTGGCGATGGCGCGACCCACCTAGGAGATGATCAGGGTGACGCAAAAATTGATGAAATGCATTTATGGCAGATCCACGGACAAGGTTACTTCACCGGTATAGAAGCCGGGGCGCAGACGGTAATGGCCAGCTTTAACAGTTGGCAAGGCGACAAAGTTCATGGTCATCGTTATTTGTTAACCGATGTGTTGAAAGGCAAGTTAGGGTTTGATGGCCTGGTGGTTGGCGACTGGAACGGTCACGGCCAGGTTCCGGGGTGTACTAACGAGCACTGTCCTCAGGCTATCAATGCCGGAGTGGATATTTTAATGGCGCCCGGTAAAAGCTGGAAGGCGCTCTATGCGAATACCATCGATGATGTAAAGCAGGGGGTGGTGCCGCAAAGCCGAATCGATGACGCGGTTAGACGCATTCTTCGGGTCAAAGCTCGGGCTGGAATTTTAAATGGCCTTTCGCCGCAAAAAAGAGCTTCTGGGTTAGTGGAACTGTTTGCACAGTTTGAGCACAGAGCGTTAGCACGTCAGGCAGTTCGAGAGTCGCTGGTGTTGCTTAAAAATAATGACAACATTCTGCCTCTGAATCCGCAGCAACGAATTCTAATTGCCGGAAACTCGGCGCATGACATTGGTCGGCAAAGCGGAGGGTGGACCATCACCTGGCAAGGCACCGGCAACACCAATGATGATTTCCCCAATGCCGAGTCGGTTTATCAGGGACTCAAGCAACAGGTCGATGCAGCTGGAGGTCAAATCGAATTGAGTGTTGACGGCTCGTATTCGAAAAAGCCTGATGTCGCTGTTGTGGTATTTGGTGAAAAGCCGTATGCCGAAGGCAACGGAGATCTGGATAACCTGGAGTTTGAACGAGGTAACAAGCAGTCATTGGCGCTGTTGAATAAACTCAAGCAGCAAGGTGTTCCTGTCGTTTCGGTGTTTATCAGCGGACGCCCAATGTGGGTGAATCCCGAAATAAATCGGTCCGATGCTTTTGTTGCAGCTTGGTTACCCGGTGGTGAAGGTGGCGGCATAGCGGATATATTATTGCGAACCGCTGACGGTAAAGTGCAGTTCGACTTCAAAGGTCGGTTGCCATTTTCTTGGCCGTCCGATCCCAATCAGGGGCCGTTAAATGCACCTTATCAAAATCAACAACCCTTATTTGAGCTGGGTTATGGCTTGAACTATCAATCTGGTCAGCACCTTGACCCATTATCCGAGCTTGCATCGAAACAAGCCGATCGACCGAAACGTCAAACCTTGTTTAATCGTGTGGTAGCCGAGCCGTTCAAGCTCTCGTTGAAAAACGCAGCCGAAGCGGCTGAACAATCGTCCAGTAGCGTGGCCATCGATGGCCTGGACTTTCGCACCATCGACTGGAAAGTTCAAGAAGATGCCTTCGATGTAACCTGGTCGGGTAGCCAACGCGCGGGATTGGTTATCGGAAGTCCTTTCCCAGAAGATTTCCGCCGTTTTAACCTGGCTGAATTGGTACTCGAATTTGATCTTAAAGTTGTTCGGTCCGACGAAGAGCCACTTGTTCTAGCCGCTAATTGCCAGGGCATATGCCAACATGGACACGACTTATCAAAGCAACTCTCGAGCGATGCCGCTCAACAATGGCAACATCTAGCGATCCCATTTCGCTGTTTGTTGGCCGACTCAGCAGGTCTGGAACAAATTTATTCTCCGTTTGAGATCTGGAGTGAGGGTCAATGGCGCTTGCAGCTGGCGAATATTCGATTGCGTCAGGGGAGTGAACCGGCCGAGTTTGAGCAATGTACGGCCATGTCCGCCAATTAAGCAAAGAATAATTTTTTTTGAATTAACTATGAAAGCGATTTCAAAATCAATATGATGACCAACAGGGGGTTAACATGCACACAAAACAACTAAAACAAATACCTTTGCTCGTGGGGCTCGTTTTGTCGAGTGCTTACGCGCAAGAGGCAGAAACGGAAAACCAAGAAACCAACAAAAGAAAAAGTGTTCTGGATGAGCAAGTGCTGGTGGTGACCGCCACCAAAGTTAAAACCAAGTTGATGGAAACCCCGATTGCGGTCTCTGCTTTCAGTCAAAATCAATTGAATCGTTCAGGCGTTGCCGATGCTCGTGACATTGGTGACCTGGTCCCGAATATGGACGTCACGTTTTCACCATCCGACAGTGGTGTGCAAATGACCATGCGTGGCGTATCCAGTAATAACTTTACCGAGCTGGGCGATCCCAGTGTCGGCTTCCACGTCGACGGCGTTTACTCACCACGTCCTCAAGGCGCCATGGCGTTAATGTACGATTTGGAACGACTGGAAGTATTGCGTGGCCCACAAGGGACATTATTTGGTCGAAACGCGACAGCAGGCAGCGTAAACCTCATTACCAAAGATCCAGACTTTAACGATTTCTCGACCGATGTGCGTCTTGAGTTGGGCAATTACAATCAACGCCAGCTAAGAAGTACGGTGAATCTCCCGGTAGCGGACAACTTTGCATTGCGTGCTAATTATTTTGTCGAACGTCGTGACGGTTACATTACTCAAATCATGGACGTTCGAGACAGTGACGAAGACGGAATTGCTGACGTCGATCAACGGCGCAATCGAATGGTCAGCGACTCGAAAGAGTATACCAATTCTGATCGATATGGATTTCGTCTGACGGGCCTTTGGGACATCAATCAGGATCTTACCTGGCGAATGTCATTCGAACGATTTCAAGACAACAGCGCGGGCGGATACATAGCACCTGACTGCAAACAATCTCCCGAAGCCTGTAACTATTTTGGTGGTGATGAGCGAACCGTATTTGTCAATGTACCCGGTGAGCTGGACATGCAAATTGACAGTTTCCGCTCAAAGCTGACTTATTTCATCAACGAAGATGTGCAACTGGTTTACAACGCAGGTTGGTCGTATCAAGAACGAAGCCAGCAATGGGATGGCGACATGGGCTGGTTCCCGACTCCGGGTGACAATACCGGTTGGGGATGGTCTGGTTATCGTTACACACCATGGGGCGACGATCTTTACTTAGCGACTCGTTGGTCGGATTACAAATCGATTTCGCACGAAGTTCAACTCCAGGGCTCGTATCAGGACAAGTTGAACTGGATTGTTGGCTACTTTAACTTTTCCGAAGACAATGCAATTCATTTTGATGTCGAACTTCCTTTCTGTTGTGGCGCGCCCACTCCCGGCGCCGGAACCTTTATTCAGCCAGAGCGTTTGCTTGATTCAGAAGCCTTGTTTGCTCAGGGAACTTACCACTTTAACGAAAAGCTTCATTTAACCTTTGGTTATCGCAGTACGACCGATGAGAAACAGGACATCGGTGGAACCAATTGGGGAGCCTGGGGACCCTGGAGCTTCGATGCTAACGGCAATCAAGGCAGTTTCTCGGGCGGAGCATTTGGTCCCAGCGAGGGTATAAACTGGGCAATTGTCGGCGATCCGAACGCTTACCCAACTTACACCAGCAACGACATTATCGATGGCATGGGCGTTCAGAATTACGCTGATAACCTGGTGATAGTTGGTTACAACGACACCCAACATAAATGGACCAAAGACACCTGGAGAATTGGCCTGGACTACGATTTGGATGTCGATAACTTTATTTACAGTTACGTAGCGACCGGCTACAAGGCTGGTGGCTTTGGTGACGGCGTTGACGTCGATGGTTTGGGTACCATTCGATTTTTTGGTTACAAGCCAGAAGAGTTAACCAACTATGAGTTGGGTTATAAGGGCGTATTGCTCGATGGTGACTTGAACTTGACGGTTGCTGCCTTTGTCAGTGATTACGACGACAAGCAGGTGACGACCTTCCGTAAAGTCGGCGAGCACGCAATTACTGAGCAGGACATTACAACGTTGTTGACCGAAAATGCGGCCAAAGCGTCGATCAAAGGTCTGGAGGTTGAATTCAGCTGGCGCATTACCGAGCACGACAAGTTGAGCGGATTCGTAGCCACTTTGGATGCTACCTACGATGAGTGGACTGGCTATTCCGATGGTTGGTATTGCGCAGAGCGAGCCGATGCGGGTGCTTCATTATGTGGCGATCAAGGTGAAGGGGATGTCAGTGGTAATGACCTTCCGTTTACCCCGAGCTTGTCCTGGACCTTGAACTACGAGCACGTATTTGAGCTAAGCAATGAAGGTCAATTAACCACCTGGTTATCACTGCACTGGGAAGACGAGTCGCACTTAACCGATCGCAACTTCACTGAGTTAGCGGCTTACAGCGACTTGCGTGACGAGTGGTACAACGTTAACGCCAGCGTTCGCTACGACACGGGTAATGACTGGTTTGTCGAAGCGTATGTTAACAACGCAACAGACGAGCTGGTAAAAACCTGGTCGAACGGTGGTGCGCAGTATCCGAAGTGGGGTTGGAACTCGCCTCGCATGTACGGAGTGCGTTACAGCCAGAGCTTTTAACTTGTGAAAGCCGCTTTTTCAAAAGAGCGGCTTTTTGTTTACTGAAATCGTAAAAACGTCGCAAGTTAAGTCTGGGCAATCTTGCTTACCGCGCGATGGATAATAAGAACTTGATGGAGAAAACCATGCAAAAATCTATTCACTGGGCCATAGGCGCGAGTTTAATCGTAGGTGTGCTTGCTGGCTGTAAAACGGACAACGAAAATCCTCAGGTCGAGGTACCTGTAACGCCCGAAACTCTGGAAGATCACGGTTGGGAACTGGTCTGGAGTGATGAGTTTGACGGCAGCTCACTTAATGAAGCCAACTGGACGCCGGAGACTGGCGACGGATCGCAATACGGTATTCCCGGATGGGGTAATAATGAGCTTCAGTGGTATCAGGCTGACAACGCGACTGTCGCGGAAGGCGAATTAACCATTGCGGCTGAAGCAGAAGCGTCTAATGGTTATAACTACACTTCGGCAAGACTAAAAACGGCAGAAAAATTCGACGTTAAGTACGGTCGTATTGAAGCGCGTATGAGGTTGCCAGCAGGTCAGGGTGGCTGGGCTGCTTTCTGGATGTTACCGACAGACTCTCCCTATGGCGGCTGGGCTGCCGGTGGCGAAATCGACATTATGGAATCGATCAATTTGGGGGTCGATGGTCGTAACACGGTCTCGGGTACTTTGCATTACGGTATGCAGTGGCCATTGAATCAATATCAGACGGCAGAGCATGACGTAACCGAGGGTTCGTTAACTGACGATTACCATACTTTTGCTGTCGAATGGGAAGCGGGCGAAATTCGTTGGTACGTTGACGATGTGCATTACGCGACGCAGATGGCGCGGAGCTGGTGGACCTATTATTTTGCCGATCAGGAAACTGGTTTTCAGGCCGATTTACAGGGCCCATTCGACCAACCGTTTCACTTGATCCTTAACCTGGCTGTGGGCGGCACTCTTCCCGGCGCACCAGATAACAGCTCAGAATTTCCGATGACCATGGATGTCGATTACGTCCGTGTTTATCAGTGCTCGAAAAATACTGAAACCGGCGAAGGTTGCGCAACCAATCGCAATCGTAATCTGGCACCGCCTGCCTCGCATCAACCGTTTGTCGCAGAGTACAACTTCTATGCCGATGGGGTGCAACCTCTAATTTGGGAAGTGAATGATGAAACCATTCAACGCGATTTAAGCGTCAATTCTTTCTGGAATAACGAAGGTGCGTTAACTCTGTCTGAGGTTGATGGTGGCGGTGATCGTGGGACGGTCATCGATGTTATGACGACCAACAGTGGAAACTTCTCCATCAATGCTACCGAAGGCGGCACTTTCGAACTGTTCGGAATGGGGACGTCTTCACAACCCTGGGCACCACATGCGGGTGAACTGATTTTCGACCTTTATGTTGACAGCAGCTTGACCGATTTAGAAAGCAGTATTGCGATAAAAATGGACAGCGGCTGGCCCAACCTCGGGCAGGTTGTACTGCCTGTAGCAGACTTGGAACTTGATCAATGGCAAACCCTTCATATTAAAGTGAGTGACTTACTGGCCAATGGCAACAACGGTGGAGCAAATCCTTTAGCCATTGACGGTGTGGTAAGTTTGTTTGTGGTCGAGCCCACCAGCGCAGCGCATTTAATGGTCGACAACATCCGTTTGCGCTGTGGTTTTCCGTCGTCTGATGGCTGTGGTATTCAACCGCCTTCGCAAGCCATAGAGGCAACCGAAGTCAACGTATTCACCGACGACGTGGGCGAGTTGTGGACCAATGGTCTCGGTGCCTGGGACAGCGGAGTGAGTACCGATTATTACGTTGGTGACAATGAAAACACCAAAGTGAACTGGCAAATCGTAGAAGAGTCGGGTCGAGGCAATATTATCAACGTCACTTTTGACGACGATCCGGGCACCAGTGGTGTGTTCTACGTTCAGGCAGCACAACCCGTTGATTTAAGTGGGTTCGATGCTGGTGTATTAACTTTCGATTTGAAAGTGGTGGACTACGGCAGTAACACCAGTGGCATGGCCTTTAAAGTGGATTGTATTTACCCCTGTACCAGTGGTGATCAATCTTTGGGGGTCGTCGCTGATGGTGAATGGCAAACCTTTACTGTAAATATCGCCGATTTAAGAAATGCCGGACTGGATACCACACGGGTCAATACCGGGCTGGTAATCTTCCCTGCGTCGGGCGATCAACAGGGCGTTAATTTTCAGCTCGATAACATTATCTGGATGGCAGAAGGTGGCGAAGAAGGCTCAGGCAATCCTGCACCTAACTTGTCTCAAGACTTTCTGATTTACAACGGAACGGATGAGGGCGAATTTGACGTGACGCCATCACTGAACGGTGTGACCATGACCGAAATGGTGGATGATGTCGATACGGAAAAAGGCAATGTGCTTGAGTTTTCTTTCCAGATTAACGAGACCAACATTCCATTTTTTGTTCAGCCAGAAGGCAGTCGTCTCGACATGAGTGACTTCACCTCGGGTACTGTTGAGTTTGATCTTCTTCTGGTGGAAGAGCCTGACGTAGGTCTGGAAAACTCAGGTTTCTATATTAAATTTGACACGGTTTACCCTCAAACGTCGAGTGCATTCGCGATTGAGCAACCTGAAGTGGGCGTCTGGAAAAGTTACTCCATTTCGGTGGCAGATATGTTAGCCACGCCGACACCCGACTGGGAGCAACCGGCAAATATTGAAAACGTCGATGCACCTTTTGTCATTGCGCCGAACTGGGGCACTGAACAAGGAACTGTGTTGCGTATCGATAACATTCGCTGGACACATTAAGCAACAATTTTCTCCTGCAAAGACTTTCTCGGTCTTCAGTCAGTTTGGGCGCCTTGTGCGCCCTTTTTTTATTCTTTGACAGCCGAATATGCAATCCAACCATTAAAAACAATTCGTTTAATGTCTATAGGAATTACTGGCAACTTTTCATAAAGCTTGGCTATAATTTATCCAATACTTTGATATACTTTAGAATGGCGTGGTCGAGTGTTCAGGTTTGAGTCTGTCAAAATCTGAATTGAGCAAGTTTTAAGTAAATTTGTTTATCTTTAACAACAGTCTTCCAACGAGCCGCTCCACTTTGAATTGTGCACGGTGAATGAGTTTAGAAACAGGTGGCAAGTATGAGCAAGGAGTCTCTGGATCAAGCTAAAGAACAGATAGTTGATCTGAAAGTTAAGTATCTGGAACGACTTAAGGAGCAAGTCGAAGAGATTGAAGAGTTAATTCTTAGTTTGCTGGGGCATTCTGAGCCTCCCAGTGTTTTAGCGAAAATCAAACTAAGTTTTCATAATATTGCTGGCTCCAGTGGTTCTTTTGGTCTCAGTCGTCTGGGGGCGCACTGTAAGCAAGCTGAGCTTTTGTGCGAAGAGTTGCTTTTAAAGAGTCCCATAAAAATTACCGAAGAACAGGTTACTCGGTTAATGACCTGCTGGGAGCAGGCGACCAACCTAATGTACGCCGAAAAAGACGAGACCACGTTTCATATCAGTTTAAACGGAAATAATGCGTTTCGAGAACTCAAGAAAATTTGGGTCATTGACGATGACGTCTTGCTTACTCACGAATACAAGCGACAGTTCGAGTCTTTTGGCTTTGAAGTCGAAGTGTTCAATCAGCTAGAGGCCGCCAATCAAGCCGCAAAATCAAGTCACCCCGATGCGATTTTACTCGATGTAATCTTCGACGACGGCCATTTAAACGCATCCGAAGAGCTGACACATTGCACCAATCTTAAGAGCTTAGACTGTCCGATCATCTTCATGTCGGCTTATAACGACTTTGATTCAAGAGTTCGTGCCGTTAAGCAGAATGCAAAAGGCTATTTTCTAAAGCCTATTTCGATTCCTCACGCAGTCAACTATATGAGGGATTTATACGAACAGATGAATCTGCCGAAAGCTAATGTTCTAATTGTCGATGATGACCCTTATTTGGCGAGCCGAATTAGAATTGTTTTAAATGCTGCTGGCTTTAACGCGCACTGCCTCGAAGACCCGCAGAAAATTATCGAAGAAATTGATCGGTTGAATGTTAAGTTGGTTTTAATGGACCTGCACATGCCTTATTACAATGGCATTGAACTCGCCGGTGTGATTCGACAGCATGAAAAGTGGCTCAGGTTACCCATTGTCTTTTTGAGTTCCGAGACCGATCTTGGACTTCAAGCTGAAGCCCTCAATCAGGGAGCTGAAGAGTTCCTTGCCAAACCGGTTAATGATATTCAGTTAATTAATACTGTACGAGCCAAGATTCAACGCAGTCGTTCGTTGGAAGACGATGTTTTAGAAGACAATCTTACCGGACTGCTTAAGCACTCTGTTATTAAAGATGTGACCGTCAGAGAGGTGATGTCGAGTAAGCGTAATAAGATACCTTGTACGCTTATTCTATTCGATATCGATGAGCTGGATCGGGTGAATAACAATCATGGCTTTAAAGCTGGAAACCTGGTGATTAAATCTTTATCGAATCTGCTGAAGCAAAACTTGAGAAAAACCGATTTTATAGGCCGTTATGGCGGCGAGGAGTTTGCGTTAGTGCTTTCTAATTGTGATTTGAAAACCGGTAAACAAATCGCAAATAAAGTTATAAATGCCTTCCAGTCAGTTAAGTTTGAAATCGATGGTAATTCATTCAGTTGCACACTCTCTGGTGGATTATGTTGCACCGATGACTTTGACGGCATCGACGGTGATAATGCTCTGGCCATCGCCACTACGGCACTTAACTACGCGAAAAAGTATGGGCGCAACCAACTCGTTAACGCGAGTGACATCATGATTTCGAATATGTATTAGTTAAGGTTTATTAGTTAAGGTTTATTAGTTTAGGCAAGTGACATAAAACGGTGAAAGTTCTTTGCTTCTTCAGAGAGCCACGGCTTGTTACAGATAAAGGTTAGCTATAAAGATTACTTGTCTTCCAGCCATTCGATGGCCTTTTCGTACTCTGTGAAGCAATTAAACTCTTCTTTGCCCACATGAACGCTGTATTCGCTCCAAATCTGAGCCAACGTCAGGTCGAGTTGATCTTTCATTACTGCCGCTGAGCGGTAATTAGCGGGCGCTTTTTTAGCAAAGTTCGCCAGCGTATTTAGATCTTGGTATTGCAACATGGGCGTCGCATCTCTGTAATCAATAAGAAACGAGAGGCCTTCTGTGTATCGCTGATCCTTGACGATTTTGGCGAATGCTTCTAAAAGTTCTCCGATAAAAACCTCACCTTTCCAGGTTAGTTCGACATAGGGCTTGGTCTTGTGAAAGGATATTTCGTAGCTCATAGGCTCCTCCCTCGATAAGGTTAGCATATAATAATCCTTTAGCCTCATTGGTTATTTTTACCGATATTTTCTGCAGAAGTCGATTAATGTGTCGTTTCTATGAGTAATGTGTGGTCCCCATGATTTTGCGTCTTTCTGCCATGGGTGAGATGTCTAACAGGCGGATTAAAAGAAGGCGGGGAAAACGATAGTTAAGTGTGACTGCATAAAAGTCACAGAAACTCGATTTTAACTAGAATCAGCGTTCGAGTTGTATCTTGATGACTTTTTTAGGTTGCACGATGAACTCAGTCAGCCAATCAAAATCGGTTATTTTTTCAGGACTGCCATTCAATAGAGCGGGTCGGAATACCGCATTTTTAACAAGCTTTGTAACAGTTGTTTCTGCTAGCTCAGCAGGAGAGTACTCAAGTTTTTTGAGGCTTAAAACACGGCCTTTCTCACTGATATCCAGTTTTACTTTCAAAGTCACTGAAATCTCGGAATTACCCTCAAGTTTGTAGTTCAAAGCCGCTTGATCAAACTTTAGAATTTTCGGTTCAACCAAGGGTTGCAGTTTCATATCGCTACAGGTTTTACCTGGCCCGCTTGTAACGAGCAAAGTGCAGTAAATCGCAAATAACCATTTACTCATTGGTTTCATTCTTGTCGTTGTCTTCATTCAATGGCCATCCGCCCAGTGACTGATATCGATTGATCATGGTGCAAAAGAGATCGGCTGTTTTCTCGGTATCATAGAGAGCGGAATGAGCTTCGTTATTATCGAAGCCGACGCCTGAAACATCGCAGGCCTTGGCTAACACCGTTTGACCGTAGCAAAGCGCTGCCAGTGCGGCGGTGTCGAAGGTTGAGAATGGATGAAAAGGATTTCGTTTAATGTTATTTCTCTCAGCCGCCATTTTAACAAAGTTTAAGTCGAAGGTTGGGTTATGGCCGACCAAAATCGAACGTTGGCACGAAGCCTCTTTTTGAGCTTTGCGTACAAATTTGAATAATTCTTTGATTACCGTCGTTTCGTTGATTGCACCGCGTAAAGGATTGTGCGGATCAATGCCGGTAACGTCTAAAGCCGCCTGTTCGATATTGGCGCCCGCAAAAGGTTCGACATGCTCGTGAAATGTCTCGTGTTTTACTAGTTGCCCGGCATCGTCAAACTTCAAAGTGACGGCGGCAATTTCCAGGAGTGCATCGGTTTCGTGGTTAAAACCACCGGTTTCTACATCCACAACCACCGGGTAAAACCCTCGAAATCGTTTTGATAGCATAGCGTCTCTCATAGTGTGTTGAGGGCGCATTGTCGTATATTTTGACGGCGAGCTCCAGCCATATCCTGAAATTACTGTTTTCTTGGGCGGTTGATTGAAAGCATTCCTTAAGTTGGGCGATTTGAGGCCGATAAAACGAATGTAAGGCTTTATTTCGATAGGGTTGCTTAATTAAACAGCCCACTAATTAACCGAAAAACAGTGACTTAATTGAGATAGCTATGAAAAGCGCCATGAAACGGACACCTTTGATTTGGGTTCTGAAATTTTTCTGTCTGCTGCCAGTGGCGGTATTGGCCGAATTTCGAACCTATCAGGCCGACATTGATCAGTCGAATTGGCAGTTTGACGGCAATCCTGTACGTTGCGAGTTAAAGCATAATATTCCACGCTACGGTGAAGCTGTGTTTTTTGCTAAAGCGAGCAGAACGCCCAATATGGCTTTTGTCCTCGACAGTATGAGAAATCGTCTGGAAACCAATAAGTTGATTGAGGTTCGTGCCATCGCACCCAGCTGGCGACCCGGCAAACGTGCTGCACAGCTTGATGCCGTCGGTGCCATTCCGGGTGAAAAGACTCTGAATATCATTAACGAATCGGCCTGGAAATTGTTAATCGCCTTAGAGCAGGGGATGAACCCGGCCTTTTATTATCGAGACTTTAAAGACGACCGGGACCGAGTGGCCATTGCATTATCGGCGGTTAATTTTCAGTCGGTTTATGACGATTTTTTAGGCTGTGTTGAGTCGTTGCTGCGCTACGATTTCTGGGAAATCCAGCATACCATGGTTCATTTCGGTTTTAACAAGTCGAATTTAACCACCGAGGATCGTCGTAAACTGGACGTACTAGCGACGTTTTTAAAGCACGACGCCGACATTCAGGTGGTGTTGATCGAAGGGCATACCGACAGTATCGCTTTTCGTCGTTACAACAAGGCTTTGGGACAGCGTCGAGCTAACTCGGTTAAACAGTATCTGGTGGAGCAAGGCGTTAAGCCGCAAAAAATCATCACTCGCTCACACGGAGAGAGACGGCCTTTAGAAAGTAATCACACAGCTGAAGGGCGAGCTCTGAATCGACGAGTATTTATTACGCTCAGTAAAACAGAAACCTGAGAACAACGAAACACTCCCTGAGTAGCCTGTCGAAAGAGCATTAAATATAATTCATCAGGCGATTGATTCGGTGTGTTCAGTCGAATCGTTTTTTGGACTAATATTTCCTGGAATGATTAGCTCATCTTGATTTAAACTTGCTGAACAGGGTTGTTTGGCTGAGCACCAATTCGCAGAATAAAATCAAGCCAATTCCCTAAGTGGATTTCATTAGAAAAAGAATTATCAGGAAGACCATTTATGTTCGATTTTGACGGCATCGAAAATCTGCTACGTCGGTCGTTTGACGACTTTCGTTTATCCAATGAAGAAAAACATCTAATTCGGCTTCAACTTAAAGACGTGGAAGGTCCCGAAGTTCTAAATTTTACGCGAAACCAAGCTTTTAAGATTGCCAAGTCGCATATTGCGAATCATTCAGAGCATCACGCACAGGCTTTAAAATGGGTTGAAGCGATAGTCAAAACCCTTGATGTATTGCGCCAGGGATTTGACACCAGTAAGTCATCCGTGGCCTTTTTCAGCCCCGGAAACCATTGCGTCGATAAGATTATTGCGTTGTTAAAAAAAGCAACTCAATCTGTCGATATATGTGTTTTTACCATTTCAGACGACCGAATTAGCGGCGCAATTCTTGATGCTCATAAACGTGGCGTAGCAGTGCGGATTATTTCGGACAACCATAAGTCGGAAGATATGGGCAGTGATATTGAGTACCTTAAAGAAAAAGGCGTGAACATAATTATGGATGCCAGTCATAATCACATGCACCATAAGTTTGCCGTGTTTGATAAAGAGGTACTTTTAAACGGAAGTTTTAACTGGACGCGAAGTGCCACGCGATACAATCAGGAAAACATAGTTCTTCATTACGACAAGCCATTGATCAAACAATTTCAAAAAGAATTTGAAAAACTTTGGCTCGAATTTTCGTGATTATTTAGAGTGACAAACCCTTGCGTAAAACGGACAAAAAACGAGAAAACCAAATAAGAGATGCTTTAACACAAGCCTGCGATCGACTTTTGAAGTATGATATGGGGTTCTGTTGGTTAACTCATCGGGTTGATTACGATCGTTTTCCGCAGTCACTCTTTGTTATTTGCATCTTTGAAAATCAACAATCGATTGACAATCTTCGGTTGCAACATCAAGAGCAATTCGTTTACTCGGTAATCAACGATAAACTGAGTCAGATTGGTATCAAGCTTAAATCCATCGCTTCTCATGTGCAGCTGGACTCTGAAGAGGCGTGTGAGGCAGAACATGATGGTAACTGGGCATTGCGGCTTCAAGACCGACTAAACTGAACAGAGCGAACTAATACACGACTTACCCTAAAATAAGTAAGCTAATATGGAAAAGTGAGTGATGGAAAGTGAGAGTAAGATTGAGATAAAACCAACCGCAGCGAATTCAACCATTATAACGCTACTGCGTTCGCAATCGTTGCCGGTTGATGATTTAAGTGATAATTCATGCGTCACTTTATTCGCTGCCCGTGCGAGTTCGATTGGTGTTGAAAACTTGGAAGACAACGAATGCGACGAATGCATTGTCGGTCTGGTCGGAATCGAACGTTTCAACACTTCTGCGCTTTTGCGATCTCTAGTCACCGATCCTAAGGTGCGGGGAAAAGGGTACGCCAAAGAATTGGTTACGTTTAGTGAAAACTGGTCGAAGCAACAGGGCATTAGCAAACTTTTCTTGCTGACGACAACCGCTGATAAATTCTTCAGTCGACTGGGTTACACGTCGATAACCAGAGAGTTGGCCCCTCCTGAAATTGCGCGCAGCGAACAGTTTTCCAATCTATGCCCCGGCTCCGCAGTTTTTATGATGAAAGAGCTTTAACTCACCTTGTTTCTAATCGATCACTACAACAAAGTGATAACTTGCAATTAAATCTTGACTTGGCAGTTGGCAGCAAAGTCAAAAATTTAAACTGGGTTAAAAAAGCTGATTGTTACACTGGCCAAGTAGATTAAGTGCTAATTTAAGTGTTTTTTTATCGCTTCAATGTATTGTGCGTCAGAAGGTGGTCGTCGTAGTTGTTGCGCTTGCCACATGCATTCGGCCAGTGCGTTCATTAAACAGTGTTGCGCTTCGTGTTCAGAATTAAATTTTTTTACCGCTTCTTGGTAAAATGCTCGAATGCCTGCTGGTCGTTGAGTAGAAAGCTGCTCGTGTAAAGCTATGTGCAATGACATGTGCAAAAATGGATTGGTATCTCCCAGTTCGGGAAAGTAATCTTTATTTAAGTTGGCCTCAGGGTTTTTTAAAATACCATGATATTCTTTGTGCCGATCGATGACTTGGGCAACTTGCAATTCTAATGGAGACAAAACAGAGTTTCGTTGAACTTTTTGCCAGACATCGAAAAATTGTTGTCTCAGTTGTGCGCGGTCGCTTCCATACATGTTCGTTACACTTCTGTTTTCTGTTTAAACTCGCACAAATCTTCAATGATGCACGACCCGCAGCGCGGTTTGCGTGCGACACAAGTATATCGGCCATGAAGAATGAGCCAATGATGAGCGTCAATCAAATAATCTTTGGGGACGAACTTTAACAGTTTTTTCTCGACTTCCAATACGGTTTTGCCAGGGGCAATTTTTGTTCGATTTGAAACGCGATAGATGTGCGTATCGACGGCCATGGTTGGCTGACCAAAGGCTGTATTTAACACTACATTGGCAGTTTTACGACCGACACCGGGCAAGGCTTCGAGCGCCTCGCGTGAGTCAGGCACTTCGGAGTTGTGCTGGTCGATAAGGGCTTTACAAGTTTTGATAACATTTTCAGCTTTGGCATTATAAAGCCCGATGGTTTTAATGTATTCCTTCAACCCGTCGACGCCTAAAGCGTAGATGGCTTCTGGCGTATTGGCGACGGGGTAAAGCTTGCGTGTGGCCTTGTTCACACCGACATCGGTGGCTTGTGCAGACAATATGACCGCGATCAACAATTCGAATGGCGTTGAGTATTCCAGCTCGGTTGTTGGTTCGGGGTTATTTTCTTTGAACCGCCGAAAAATTTCTTCCCGTTTTACTTTGTTCATAAAATTTGCTTTTATTTTGTTCGTATTGTTATTGGTTACTGATTAGGCCAACTTGTCCAGAACCAGCGCGCCATCTTTGACCACTCCAATGCATGGGTTGTGACCAAAAGCGTAGGGTATATCGCAGGGTGATTCTATGTCCCAAATGGCGAAGTCGGCCCGTTTGCCAATGGCCAAGCTACCGACGTCGTTTTCCATTCCGAGCGCCTTAGCGGCATGGATTGTCACGCCTTTGAGCACTTCTTCCGGAGTCATCTGGAAAAGCGTGCAACCCATATTCAATACCAATAATAACGACGTACAAGGCGCACTGCCCGGGTTACAATCGGTGGCCAATGCCATGGGAACATTGTGTTGTCTGAACCATTCAATCGGGGGCAGTTGCTTTTCCCGTAAATAATAAAAAGCTGCAGGTAACAAAACGGCAACAGTACCACTGTCACTGATGGCTTTAACACCATCTTCGCTGACATATTCCAGATGGTCCACGCTTAACGCCTGATAGCTGGCGGCGAGCTGGGAGCCTTGTTGATCGGTTAATTGTTCAGCGTGCAATTTAACCGGAAGGCCTGATGCTTTCGCTCGAGCAAATAGTTTGTCGACCTGAGCGTGAGAGAAACCAATGTTTTCACAAAACGCATCGACGCTGTCTGCAAGGTTTTGTTTGATGATTTCGGGCAACATGGTGTCGCATATGTGATCGATATAATCGTCTGGTCGATCTTTAAACTCGGGTGGCAAGGCGTGCGCACCGAGAAACGTGGTTTTAATATTCGCTGGAATGAGTTCACCCAGTTTACGCGCAACTTGAAGCATTTTTACTTCTGTTTCAAGATCGAGACCATAGCCCGACTTGATTTCCAAAGTGGTAACGCCTTCGTTTAACAGTCTGTCGGCGCGCTTTAAGGCCGATTGTTCCAGCGCCTCATGTGAGGCGGCACGAGTTGCCTTCACCGTAGATAAAATGCCACCCCCTTGTTGAGCGATCTCCTGATAGCTAACGCCGGTTAAGCGCATTTCAAATTCTTTGGCCCGGTTTCCGCCATAGACCAGATGGGTGTGGCAGTCGATCAGTCCGGGGGAAAGCCATTTTCCATTTAAGTTGGTGACTGAGACCGCCTGTTGTTTTAGCGAGCTTGCGTATTCATTGCTCATTGGTTCAATGGCGGTGATACGACCGTCTTTCACCGCAATTAAAGCGTTTTCTAGCGCACCGTAGGCTTGTTCTGAATCAAAAGTCATCAAATTGGCATTAATCCAGATATGATCGGCTTGTTTTAGGGTTTCGAGAGACATAAGCTTTGGTTTCTTGCTAATTCTGAATTCAGGCAGTATGTTAGCGCGACTGACTGCAATGGGAAAGTTTCTATGAAATTTTACGCAAAAGAAATCTTGTTAGAAGATGGGTGGGCGAGTAATAAAACCTTGACCATCAGCGATGGCATGATTACTACTATCGAAGACGGAAAAGCCGCCGATGCAGAACACTTTTCCGGTCCGGTGATTCCCGGTATGGTCAACTTACACTCTCATGCGTTTCAAAAAGCCTTTGTTGGACTGACCGAATTTCAGGCCGATAAAGAAGACTCTTTCTGGAGCTGGCGTGATTCCATGTACCAGCTATTGCAACGATTGACGCTGGACGATATGCACACGGTGGCAACTTATTTGTACCAGGAAATGTTGTTGAATGGCTATACATCCTGTGCAGAGTTTCATTATTTACATCGTGAAGCAACGTCTCCTGACAGTGACTCATTCGATGCTTCAAATGCGGTCATTCAAGGTGCACTAAAAGCCGGAATAGCGCTGTGTCACTGCCCGGTGTTTTACAGTTACAGTGGTTTTGGCGAGCAGCCGCCGAACCCCGGACAGCAACCGTTTTTACATACGGTTGAGGCTTTCCAGTCTTTAATGGAAAGATTAAAACAGCAGTATACAAGGGACTCTTTGATAAGCTTTGGGATAGCGCCTCATTCGCTTCGTGCAGTTTCTGCGTCTCAACTGAAACGGCTGACCGACTGGTGGCCGGGTCCGGTGCATATTCACATCTCGGAGCAAATCAAAGAGGTGAATGAGTGTGTCGAGTTTTACGGTAAACGTCCGGTTCAGTGGTTGATTGATAATTTCCCGCTCAGCGACCAATGGTGTCTGGTGCATGCTACTCACTTGGATGAACAAGAAGTCAGAGCGCTGGCAAAATCACAGGCTATAGCGGGCATTTGTCCCGAAACCGAAGCCAACCTTGGCGATGGTATTTTTCCCGCAGCTGAATTTATTGCACAAGGTGGACAATTTGGGATCGGCTCGGACAGCCATATTACCATTTCGCCATGGCGAGAGCTCAAGTTGTTCGAATACACTCAGCGACTGACCCAGCAAAAACGAAACAGGTTGTGCGATGATGATAATCCGCATGTGGGCAGTTTTCTCTGGCAAACGGCCGCACGTAATGGCGCAAAAGTTATTGATCGAAAAGCTGGCGTTTTAAAACCTGGCCACTGTGCTGATTTGGTCGTTCTCAACAGCGATATAGCAGAATTAAGTGCACTAAATGGAGATTATTTGCTCGATGCCGCAGTGTTTGCGGTCAACGAAAACCCGGTACGCGATGTTATGGTCAATGGTGAATGGCGCGTACAATGGGGGCGGCTTAGTGGAAACAGCGCGAAATCGGATTACTTGAAATTTTTACAACAAAAGATCAGGCGATAGGAAATCAAGCGATAGGTTCACTCTGAACCATAAGTAGCGATACCTTCTGCCAAATATCGTTCATATTGATCGGCTTAATCAAATAGTCATCAGCCCCGGCATCGATGATGCGTTCATGATTTTCCGAAACGATGTCGGCAGTGAGCACGAGTATTGGTAGTTGGGTGTTTTTCGCTCTTTCGAAAGCCCGGATACGCTGGATTAAATCGATTATGGAAATATCAGGAATGTTCGAATCAAGGATAACCAGCCCAAAGTCGAGCTGACGAATTTTTTCCAGGGCAATTCTGCCATTGGTGGCTGTGTCGACAATGGCGCCGATTTTATTGAGCATTTCTTTGGTGACCAGCTGATCAATAGAACTGCTCTCAATCACCAGAATGCGACCCGAGACGGAGGGGAGTCTGTCGGCCGTGTTTTCATTGACGATCTGTCGGCTCATTGAAAACGGAAAAGCAAACTCAAATTGGAAGCGTGTTCCTTTTTCCGGAGCGCTGGAAATATTCAGCGTACCGCCCAATAACTTTGTTAACTTTTGAGCAATGGTAAGGCCCAATCCAGAGTTGGGTTTGTAGGGTTGATTGATATCGTGCCTTTGATGTGAGATTTGAAGTAAGTTACCTAATTGCTCCGCACTGAAGCCTTCGCCGGTGTCGACGATTTCGATTTTAATTAAAAGTTTTTTCTTGTCGTGCGTCGGTTCGGTAAAAACACGCAAATCAATGCTTCCGTTTGTCGTGCGTCGCACAGAACTGTCGAGCGTATGGTAAATGATTTTTTGTAGCTGAGTTCGATCAGTGGTTATTAAAACATTGCCCTCGAGGCCTTCAAAAAATACATGAATATCAATGTTTTTCTGGTTGCATAAGTGAATAAAAGGCACTACTGAACGATTGATCATTCGTTTAAAATCAAACTCGGTGGGTTCCAGCGTGATCGACTTCACTTCCAGTTTGGAGTAGTCGAGAATGTTATCGATTAACTCTACCAACAGTGACGATGAGCTGATACTTTGTTCAATATAATGCCTTTGCTTGTCGGTCGGTTGGCTCGATTCGAGCAGTTGTAAGCTGCCGATGGTCGCATTCATCGGTTCGCGCAGTTCATAGCTCATTTGTTCTAAGAACTCACTTTTGGCGCGGCTGGCCGACAGAGCTTCGGCTCGGGCTTGCTCGAGTGCCATGGCGTGTTCAAGTTCTTTTCGTTTGGCCGACTCAAGCGTACCCGCCATACTGTTTAAGTTGGACTCCAGTACTCCCAATTCGCCCCCCGAACGTTCGTCGACGCGTGCCGATAACATGCCCGATTGAAACAGGTTGACGGTATTCGAAAGCGCCTGAATAGGTCGGGCAATGGTTCGGGCTATAAACAAGGCCAAAACAGTTGATAGTAACAGTGCTCCAAGACCGATGATAATGCCGCCTACCAAAGCATCCTGTTGCTCTTGAGTGACGAATTGAGAAGTGAGGCCCAAAGAGATTCTACCGATGGTATTGGATTGTTCTTTATCATTTTGGTTCGAAAAGCCAAGATCAAAATCATTGCTTTCAAGAGGCACATCTTGCAACGTAATTTCCGATTCGAAATACTGTAGCTGTTCGTTTTTTTTCGGGGCAAACAGCGAGAGATCTTTTCGACTTAAAAGAAGCTCGCCATCTTTATCGTAAATTTCAACTTGTGCGACGTCGCGGTCTTCAAGTACCGGCGTAACGATTCCTTCGAGGAGTCCTGGGTTTTTTATAAAAACAGCGTACTCGGTAGCCGGAGCCAATTGTTGAACCAGCAATTCTCCTTTATGGTTTAACTGACTTTGTAACACATCAAATTTGTCATTGATGTAGTAGCCCGTCAATAAAACAAACATGAAAAAGGCGGGGGTTAATCCGAGTAAAATCGTTCGACTGGAAATAGACCACTTATTCATTCACTTCACCGTCACCGAAATTTATTTCTGCTGCCTGAATAATGTCGGTATAGTGGCTCTCCTGTCTAACCGTCAGGTTTAGAGAGCGCGCAACCTCTTCATTAAATTTAACGTTAAATTGCCCACTGAAATGGCTTTCTGGCAGTCGTTTATTCTTAAGAAAAAATTCAACGTCGTTTGTCACTTCGTTCACCAGTTGTTGCATGGTTGTGTGCGTTGTGGCAACACTTCCTGCACGGATAAAACTGAGATCAGCACCGATCAAAAATTTATTGTGACGGTATAGTGTCAGTAGAATTGACTTGATGGTAGAGCGATTATAGATCGTGCTATTTTTGGTTGCGATAATGGCGTCGCTTCGTTTAATTAACTTTATTAAATCGTAAGTGAGTTCTTCTTCATTTTCGACGATTTCGTACTCGAAGAGCAAATTAAGTTTGATCGCCAAGTTTTTCAGTGCTTCGATGCGATACGATTCTTCGGGTGAAAATAGCATACCAACCCGTTTACCGGCGGGTGATATTTCTTTAAACAATAAAATTTGCCTTAAAACAGGCGCTTCGTGAAAAATTGCCGAAGTTTTTTGAGACTTATTCGGGTGCGACTCCATTATGGCGTTAAAGCTTACTGGATCGATTAACGAAGCCAGTACAAAGCCTTCAAAGTTGGTACTCAATAAAAACAGCAAAGCTTCCTTACCGACGGCGATGGCTAGCGAGGCTCGGGTGGTCAAGTTGGTATTATCTTGTGTGGTTCGTGTAACCCGGAATCGTTGGGCGGTTGATTCGAGACTGGACGCCAAGTTATCGGCGAATAGCTGACTGACTTTGCTGTTTGAGTAATCGACGATTAATACAGAATCGGCATGGGCTTTGGTCGCTTCGGAGGGTGATTGAGAAGGTGCGCTAATGGCTAACGGGTTAAGCGTCATTAAGAAAAGACAGGTTAAAAAGCGTCCAATTATTTTACCCATTAATCATTGACCGAAAAGCTGGCAGTCCAAGCCTCTTTATAATTTATCTGAATAAAGTGTAACACACACTGAACGGAATTCCTGTTTCCTGATGTTTCAGGTTCAGCCTTTGATCGACCAATCTATTTCAGCCTGTCCGTGCGATCTTAATGCCTGGTTGGCTTTGCTGAAGTGCTTACAGCCAAAAAATCCACGGTGCGCCGAAAGCGGCGAAGGGTGCGGAGCTTTGAAGATGGTGTGCTTGGTTTCATCGATTAAGGCAGACTTCTTCTGAGCGTGCGCGCCCCAAAGTAGATAAACAATGTGTTGAGGTGCGGTATTCAAACTGGCAATGATCCTATCGGTAAATGTTTCCCATCCTTTGTCTTTATGGGAATGCGCCTGAGCCGCTTCGACGGTTAATACCGTGTTAAGCAATAAAACGCCCTGTTTTGCCCAATGCGATAAATCGCCATTGATAGGCATATTGAATTCTAAATCAGACTCAATTTCTTTGTAGATGTTGCGTAAGCTCGGAGGCAGGCGAACTCCGGGGTTAACACTGAATGCCAAGCCATTGGCCTGATTGGGTCCATGGTAGGGATCCTGTCCAATAATGACCACTTTGACATCGACGAAGGACGTTAATTGTAACGCTGCAAAAACCTTCTCCTGAGGCGGATAAACTGTCTTGCCTTGTTGTCTTTGAGCATCGACAAAAGCCATGACTTGTTGAAAGTAATCTTTCTGCTTTTCGTCGGAGAGTAGATCGGTCCAGGTCGGCGCCATAACTATCTGTTGCTATCATTATCGAGTTTGACGCGATATTAACGCCTGCAGAATACTATGGCAATAAAGAGTAAGTGGGAAGATTAGGAGTCGTTTTCAATATCCGCTAGCGCATCGTTAATATTGTATTCAAAAAACAGGCGGTCGGGCTGAACATCCTGACGCTCCATTTCGTAGGCACCACTCCAGTCTTCGGGAGCTTCAACTTCGACGGGAATAAGAGATTGCCAGTCAGACACGTCCAACGATTCGATTTCGCCTTCGAAATGCTGAAATTCGATGGTTTGCTCATTGTCGTCGAGGCTGATAACTTCAACCGGATCAGCGGCAAAGTTAATTCGATACCAGTGGCCAATCTCTGCATGGTTCATATTACTGTCCTGTAAAATAATGCCTTTCTCCTAGTATAAGAACTAATCGCACCATGAGTCAGATTATTGTTTTTTAAACAATGCTCTTTTTATGCA
>JBPEWV010000005.1:0-16201 GCA_052032335.1 Pleionea sp.
CATCAACAATGCGAACCGCAAGTTCTAGGCTTAAGTACTCTTCACCGAACTCATCGTCTTTCAACTCGGTAGCATTCTCAAAATACTTGACCGAGTTTTTGCAGGCATTAATTTTAACGTCTTTTTCTTTCGCCATTTCAGCAACTTTCGGTAAGTAAGATTCGGCAACATCTTTGTGAACCAATAAGCACTCAAGTGCGTTGCACACACCGGTACGCTGCGTTTTACCATTAACGATCAAGTCGTAAGCCATATCCAGGTCGGCTTCTTTGTCGACGTAAAGGTGGCAAACGCCTTTAAAATGCTGAATCACAGGAATTTTACTGTTTTCTGTAACGAAACGGATTAGTCCTTCACCGCCTCGAGGAATCACCAGATCAATTAACTGATCTTGCTGTATCAAATCGGTCATTAAGCCGCGATCGGGGTCAGGAATCACGGTGATCGCAGCTTTCGGCAGCCCTTCTGACTCCAGCGCGTCTTGTAGCACCTTGGCAATTGCCAAGCTGGTGTCCAACGCTTCTTTACCCCCGCGTAAAATCACGGCATTACCGGATTTAAAGCACAGAGCTGAAGCATCGGCGGTTACATTCGGTCGCGCTTCATAAATCATACAAATAACGCCGAGTGGGACACGAACTTTTTTCACGTCGATACCACTGGGAGGCGTGCCCAAACTGCGACTCATTCCGACCGGATCATCGAGCTCAATAATTTCGCGAATGCCTTTAACCATATCCATCACGCCATCTTCGGTCATGGTCAACCGATCAAGCATTGCAGCGTCGAGTCCGTTGTCTTTGGCACGGGCCACTTCTTTAACATTCACTTCGGCAATTTCTGCCTTGTGCTCTGCTAAAGCGTCAGCCATTTTTGCCAAAGCTTTATTTTTTTGTTCGGTGCTAAGTAACGAGAGTTTCTTAGCCGCGTCTGCGGCTTGTTTTGCTAACAAGCTTATATCAGTCATTTGTTCTCCAAAATTGCTACAGATTCTTCAGAAATAATCGGATTTTCATCGTCGGTTTCGATGACCGATTCATCAATTTCTTCACTCGCCATTAAATTCAACACACAACTGCTGTGTTGGCTGGTGGCTTTAGCCAGCTTTTCACCTTTTTCGGTTCTTACCAGTATGGTGTCACCAATGGCAAACTCACCGACCACGTTAATAATGTCTTTGTGATCAAAGTTTAGGGTGTCACCTTTTTGCAGCTCGCCAATTTCATTGCTGACGATGACTTCACCTTTCGCTTTCGAGGTGTGGGTGATCCAGTGAATGCGATCTTCCAATGGTTTTTCGAAAGGTAAAAACTTAGTGCCCGGATTCTTGCCTTCAAACAGATCATTAAAGCTGGTGGTTTTCAAACCATTAACAATGAAGGTTAAAATGCCGTTCGACGTGGCTTTTTCTGCCGCTTCAAGCTTGGTTGTCATACCGCCGGTTCCAACACCACTGTCAGGACCACTTGCCATGGCATATATGTCGGCATCGATTTTCTTCACTTCTTTTAGCAGCTCGGCGTCGGGATTATTGTTGGGGTTATCGGTATACAGTCCCTCTACGTCGGAGCAAATAATCAAGCAATCAGCGTCCACGGCGGCAGCAATCATGGCCGACAGATTATCGTTGTCTCCGACCTTTTGCTCGTCGCTGGTCACTGCGTCGTTTTCGTTGACGATGGGCAAGATATCGTTATTCAATAGCTCAAACGCCGTTTCACGAATACTCTCATAGCGTTCATGAATTTGAAGGTCACCTTGAGTTAACAACATCTGAGCCGTCGGGAAATCGAACAAGCGATCCCAGGAGGCCATCATATCCATCTGTCCTTTCGCGGCCATGGCTTTTTTAACCGCTATCGAGCGCTCTTTTTCGGTGTCAAAAGCGTGCGACCCGGCCGCCACTGATCCGGACGACACCAAAACGACTTGCACACCGTGCATGCGACATTTAATGATAAATTCGGCAATACCGAGTAAATAGCGAGAGCTACACCCGTTTTGATCGGGGGCAATTAAGGCGCTGCCCACTTTAAGAACAATTCTGCGCCAAGGTAATGTTTCACTACTACTGCTACTATTCACGATTTAAACCCGTTTACTTGATTGTTTGCTTTGAATTTCTGGCGACCGTGGTAATAAGTGACACAGTGCTTGTTAGAAACAGAGATACACAGTTCACTGGCTACCAGCAGACACACAGGAATAACGACATAAAAGATTACACGCGTTGAAGGATCGACGATCGCCGAAAATGCGTATACCGTTAAGAAGGCAAGCAGCCCGACGATGACACACCCATAAATCAGTTTAGTCCAATCACAGTGGAAATCCACTGCTTGCCGGCGCCAATGAACCTTCAGAGCGTTGAGGCGAAAACGACAGGATCGGTTTACGGTTGCTAACCACAAAGCCCTTGAGCTAGTAAACCAATTGTCAGAAAGCATATTAGCTTTGATCCTTCGTCTTCTTCGATGAGTGACCGGATAATTTGAGCTTAATCCAGGGAAATATGTACAACGCCAAGATTAACCACAAACAAATCCAACCGAGTAAGTCCTTCAAACCATTCCTACCTTTTCGGTACAACTTCACCCAAAGCTTCGATAATTTATTCGAGCTCATACTGATTACCTTGAAACCGATTAACGTATAGTTTTAATGATAGGAAAAAATGATTTGAACTGTAATGGTTAGAATACTAATTAAAATAACGACGTATTTCAACTATAATGGCCGAATTAATTGAAATTAATCTGTTAATTATCAGCTATTTGCGTCACAGATCACACAGCAAGCCGCGCATAAATATTCGTACACTAATCAATATCATCGGCTAAGTGCTTAATAAACGGTGTAATTTATGCATATTCAGGCAGCGAACGAGGCAAAAAGATGGACTTAAATGCAAATTTTGATAGAGTTCGAACGGTTAAATCACTGAGCGACCCTCATTCCATGCAAAAGTACGATGAACTACTGGTGTCTTTGCGGCGTATAATTCGCGCCATCGACCTGCACTCAAAACGCCTGAACAAAGAAACTGGCTTGACCGGCCCACAACTGATGGTGATGCAAGAAATCATCGTTCGAGACAATATTATGGTCAAACAGATCGCCGAAAACATCAATTTGAGCTCGGCAACGGTCACCAGCATTCTCGATCGTCTGGAAAAGCGAGGACTGGTCCGGCGTGAGCGTTCGACGACTGACAAACGAAAAGTAGGACTGCACCTGACCGATGAGGGTGTAGAAATTCTGCAAAGTGCGCCAAAACCATTACAGCAGCATTTTATTACCCGTTTCGAGTCACTCGAAGAATGGGAGCAAACGCAAATGGTCGCCACCATGCAACGAGTTGCCAAAATGATGGACGCCGATGCCATAGACGCCTCACCTTTGCTTGAAGTCGGCGTTATTCAGAAAAGCAGCGAGTAGCCTTTACACCACCAATTCTGTTATCCATTTACCAATCAAAGAGATCGAGTATGTTAAAAGCAATACGACTGATGCTGGGCGCTTTAATCGCGTTTATCGATAAATTAACCCGAGGTCGAAAAATGAAACGACCCGAGCCGGCGCAGGCCGAGGTCGAAAAGCAATTGGAAAAGCTGGCCTTATACCAATTTACCCTGTGCCCGTTTTGCATCAAGGTAAGACGCAAAATGCACCAGCTCAATTTACCCATCGAAACACGTGATGCCAAAAACGACTCGCGTCACCGGCAGGACCTACTGGAGCAAGGCGGGCGAATAAAAGTACCCTGTTTAAGAATCGAAACCGGCTCAGGCAGTCAATGGATGTATGAATCGGACGATATTAACCGTTATCTAGAGAAGGAATTCGGCCAACTGTAAATCGAACCGATCCGTTCGACACAAAAAACCCCGCCGAAGCGGGGTTTTGTTTAAGCCAAAGAGAGAAAACTACCGGCGCCGACGCAGGCCCAGTAATAAAGGTAACAACAGAATCCATCCTGAACTGCCACCCGAGCTGCTATTATTGTCTGGCTCAGGGTTAGGCTCAACTGGCGTTGATTTGTTAATAATAGTGACCGCCAATTCCGCTGTCTCACCGAGCTGAGCATTGCCCCCAACGTTTCGTAAATCAATGCTGAATGTTTTGTCTTGATTCACAGCAAACGTCTTTATCTCGAGCGTTTTATCATCACTGTCGCCCGCTTCCCAATTTAAGATACCCGAAACCGCTTCATAGTCAGTGCCAGCAATCGCCGATCCATTCACAGCCTGGTAAGCGACGGATGCCGACAGATCCACATCACCGGAGCGTTGAACTCGAATGGTGGTCGTGGTCGCTTCATCCATTGCCAATGTGGACTGCTCAAAACTGACCTGGCTAATAGAATTATTGACCAATCGAACCGTCATTATTGCTCGCTCGCCCAGTTCACCGTTACCACCGACTTCAGACAGTTCAATGGTAAAGGTTTTGTCCTCCGTTAGACCTAGCGCGGTTATTTCGATGGTTTTGTCCGATGAATCGTTGACGCCCCAGGTTAAGGTACCCGATGCTGCTTGGTAATCATTGCCGGCCGACGCGGTTCCGTCGATGGTCTGATAGTTGACCGAAGCTGTTTCATCCGTTAATCCTTTGCGCTCAATCACCACCGAAAGCGTTTGCTCTTCTAACAGTTCAGCCGACGCCTCGCGAAATTCCAAAGTACTTCGCGACTCGTAATTGTCGGCATCCACGATCCCCTTGCCCAGTTCTCCGACATAAGCAATGGCCAGCTTAAGAAAGTTGGTCGCGTGTTCGGTGTCAAAATGGTTATCACCCGATGTATGAATATCCGAATTGTAATCATTAAATGCTGACTCAAACGGCATTGACGCGGCAAACCCTCGATTGTGCCAGGAAGCATGATCGGAGCAGCCGTAGCCGCATCGGTCAGTGCCATAAGTAACCTCTGAAAAATAATGCTCCAACAAATCAATCATAAATTGATTTTGCTCGGCATTGGTGTAATCGGTCATAAAGAAGATATCGGTATTCGCAGTACCGTTGTAACCCGTCATATCGAACTGAGCGACACCAACGACATCAACGCCATTTGCTCGATAATCTGCAGCAATATCGCCCGAACCGCGCAGGCCAACTTCTTCTGCCGCATAGCCCATAATTTTCACCGTACGGCTGGGTTTGTAACCACTGGTGACCATCGCGCGTAACGTTTCGGTTATCACCGCTATGCCCGACGCATTATCGTCGTGACCCGGCGCACGTGCAGTTTCCCGATTCGCACTTTGTCCATTGATCGAATCCAGATGCCCACCAATTACCACCACTTCATCGGCTAATGCATCACCTTCGATGGTTACTATCACTGAGGGTTGATCCCAGCCGTCGTGTTGGTAAAGTTCGACGGTCATATCGTCTCGGGTACTGGTCAATCCTTCCCAATACGACTTCAACCATTCCGACGCCTCAACCCCTGAAGAGGCGGTATAGTAACGATTGTTGTAGCTGCCCAGTGTGCTAACAGTCGATGCCAGATTACTGCTGACAATGTGCGTCAACATGGCATTAACTGTTTCGTCATTATCAATGGTGTACTCCACGACGACAGACTTGTCTAATTGATTCAACTTCTCAACGCTTTTGACGTATTCGGTCGCCTGTTGAATCGACCTATGCCAGATATAACCACCACAGCGCCGATGATTTTGATGCATATAACCGGACAAATCGGCCAGTTTTGACTCCGGCAAAGTGACAATGGCAATCCCTCGATCGTTTTTCAGGTTGGCGCTGATGGTATCAAGCCCCAAACTCTGCCGCTTACTTTGAGTCATCGCTTTCAAGGCATCATTGCCCAAAGTAACTATCTGTACAGGATCGTCTGACGGTGGTTTACCATCAGAAAAAGCATTGATTGCACTGCAAAGTGCAATACCCGAAATCATTATTAATTGAATTAGCCTCATACGCATCTCTTGTTGTACTTATTAGTTTCTTTATCGAGTCTAGGCGCCTTAATAACTCGCAACAAGTGACATATTCACGAATACTCACAACAATTTGTAACCAACTGTATGAATGTATTACATTAAAACCATCAGCTGATTACCCAATGAGATGAATCAATAAGATTTGTCCGATACCATCTCATTATTTAACCAGTCTTTGACCTTGTAACTGTTGATTCGAAACGATTAATACTGAACTTTTAACCCTATACCTTTCATAGCCTTTAAATGCCGACCACTGATCCACACTTCAACTCATCATTATCGATTGCTTCACTCACATATTGGAGTGCGCTGGTTCTATTCGTTTTTTTCTTGGGACAGTTTCTGATAATGGAGCTTGCGATGAGTCAGTCAATGCACGAAGGCATCGGTGATCGGCAAACTGCACCTGTTCTATGGGTCAACTTGGGAATCCTGACGAGCTCAATCGCTGGCTTAATCGGTATCGCATTTGCCAAATACAACACAAAAACACAGCTCTTCGGTCCGATACCTCGGAATTCAAAAGCTTTGGTGTGGGTGGTTACTTTGGTCATTTCGACGGTTATTCTGAATCTGCTCAGTCATCAGTTACTCAACTTTTTTGAGTGGCAGCCTGATGACCAGTTTGCTGAGTACTTAATGGCAAGTCGACATCATCTATTAACTTGGGTCGCAGTCGGACTGATGGCGCCGGTGTTTGAAGAAGTATTTTTTCGTGGTTTCGTCTACACCCACCTGATGTCTTATCGCCACGGGTTACTTGCCAGCATCATTTTCCCAAATCTACTCTGGTGCTTGTTGCATTTTCACCAGTACGATCTTATCGGGCTTGTCGTCTTGTTGGTTATGGGCATTATCTTTACTCTGGTCCGATGGCTCAGTGGCCATCTCATTTATCCGCTTCTGATGCACATAACCTTTAACTTAACGACACTGACCAGCTTCTTACTTCAATAACAATCTCTTTCAAGAACAGTCTCCGTCAACAACACATTCTCTATTGCAAAAATCAAATTTCAATCAGAAATGGGCCATACAGAGAGCCTGAAACGTTCAGTTACAAGCTTAACTTGTGCAGGTTTCGAATCTGATATAGGTTTTGATAAAAAAGGATATCATTATGTTTCAGCGTAGTTTAATTTTATTCGCTTTATTCATAGCAATCTCTGTTGTCGGCAAAGAACCGATACCACCATACCAATTGAAAAAAATAACTGATGATATTTACGTCGCTTTTAAACCCGCACCACATCGATTCGTCGATGCCAACATCACCATTATTATCAATGAAGAATCCGTCGTTATTGTCGATGCCAATGACAATTTAACCAATGCCAAACAATTAGTTAGCGACATAAAATCGTTAACCGACAAGCCGGTCACTCACATTGTTAATACCCACTGGCACTCCGATCATACCTTGGCCAACGACATCTACCAGGAAGGTTTCCCCGGAAAGCAAACCTTTGTGGGCCATAAGACACTGGTAGAACTCATCGATACCAAAACCCGTCAGCAGTTGAAAGAAAAAATCGCGCAATGGGAAAAGGGCATTGAAAAAGCCGAACAGCGTGTGGCTTCTGGCGAAGCCAAAGATGGATTAGCGGAAAAAATAAAGCAATACAAAACACAACTTACGGCGTTCAAATCATTGAAGCTTCACAAGCCCGACATTACCTTTACCGATTCGTACGTTATTCCGAATACAAGTCGGACCATAAAACTCTTAAATTTCGGAAAAGCTCATACCGAAGGCGACACCATTGTCTACCTTCCTGATGATAAGTTGCTTATAAGTGGTGATCTCTTTGACGAACTGCCTTACGCAGGACACGGTTATCCCAAAGACTGGCTCCACACCTTAAAGCAGATCAATCAGCTCGAATTTGATCGCGTCATTCCCGGGCATGGCGATTTGCATCAAAATAAAGAACAACTGTTATTAATTACTGAATTATTAAGTGATAGTATTCAGCAAGCGGAGAAGGCAATAGCGAAAGGATTAACAGAAAAAGAGTTTCTCGATACAATTAATCTGGAGTTGTATAGGCAGAAACTTGCACGTAAAGATGAACTGGCCGGACGAGCATTTAATCATTTTATTCCTGAATTCTTTCAAAAAGCCTATCAAGAAGCACTCTCTACTCAGTAACATTTGACACAGCGATAGTCGTTTTAGAATAAAAAGCCGCTATCGCTTTTCTCGCAAAACGTTGGTAATATTAACATCATTATTTTAAGGCTTTAAAAAGCATTACAAAACACGCATATTTTTGTACTAAATCTCCCTCTACCTCCCTATTTACCATCAGATTCGACTGTTTTTTAAACGATTAGTTTTTCTAATTTCTATCGTTAATTTTTTTCATTTGTTAATAAAAACTCAAATAAAAATAATAGCCGGCAAAATTGGTGAGGCGGCCCTCGTCAGTCACATAACATTGATAAAGATCAACTATTTTTGTCATGGAACTGACATAGAATCCAGCCCACGGCTCGACATCACCAAAACATTCAATTGACAACCGAGGAAAGGACACAATGAAATTAAAAATTTTACTGGCTTTATGCCTGGTAAGTCTTTCACTTAATGGAGCGTTTGCCAGCAAGACAAACATCACAACCGACAATCACGATACCGTAGAATACAACGGTCGAACCTATCAGGTTATTGGTGACATGTTGATTCCTGCGGAGAAGCAGCTGAACAAATTCGACGTCAACAAAAGTAAATGGGTTGACGGAAAAGTCTATTACGAATTCGACCCTGCTGTAACTCAAGATAATCGTCAGCGTTTTGTCGATGCTTATAAAGTATGGGAGAGTGTTGCCAATCTGGAGTTTATCGAGCGCACCAATCAATCCAATTATGTCTACGTACAAAATGATAACCGTAACTACGCCATTGTTGGTATGGTTGGTGGCCGTCAGATCCTTTCAATGAACAACTGGCACTCTAAGTACATCATTGTGCATGAAATCGGACACAGCCTGGGTATGTGGCATGAACAGATGCGTAGCGATCGCGACAACTACGTCACCATTAACGAAGAGAATATTGATTCAACGCAACGTTACAACTTCACCAAGCGATCAACCACTGACTATGGCGAATACGATTTTCTTTCCATCATGCATTACCCGTTAACCGCCTACACTATTAACAGCCAACGTACCATTGAGCCGCTTCCTCAATTCGAAGCCATTGCGCAATTTGCCGGACAGCGCAAATACATCAGTGGCGGTGACCAATTTTCAGTGGCAACACATTACGGCCCGGTTACTTTGACCTTCGCTGATTCAGTATTCGAGAGTTACCTTGTTTCGAATTTTGATTTGAATAGCGACGGTGTCATTGATTCACTCGAAGCCTCTCAAGTCACCGAAATTTCGACACCCGGTAACGGCACCATCACTTCTATTCAAGGTATCGAGCACTTTCGTTATCTAACCAGTCTTGATGTTTCCGATGAAGCATTAACGCAATTGCCACCATTACCTTCACGGGTGACGCAACTGGACCTCAGTAATAATCAATTTGATAACGTTAATTTTCTTTGGTCCGAACCACCATTAATGAACTCAATCAATGTCGCAGGAAATCCTTTGGATGCTTACGCATGTGATGAAATTCTTGTGCTTTCGACCGCATTGGACAATGGAACCGTCACTTACAATCCCTTATCTGACGGCAGTTACCTGACTTGTGATGAAAACGCCAAGTTTGTTTTGCTTAACGGCAAACCGCGAGAAGATTTGCGCAGTAAAGGAACACAGACCTATTTCATCGATGTTCCGGCCAATCAAACCCAACTCAAATTTGAGACCTCCCAGTTTAACAATCTGGATGGCGGCCTGATGAATGTTTACGTTGCTTTCAATCGCCAGCCCACAACCAGCGATTACGACTATCAGTCAAGCAACGCCGATAATGTTGAGTCGGTTACCATTAATAATCCTGCTCAAGGTACTTGGTACATCAGTTTGATTCCCATCGATCGCTCGTTTGAGAACGTGACCTTGCTCGCCACTTACAGCGACGACCAGGTCATCAACGAACAATTATTGGTAAATGGTGAATCAAAAATTAATCTTCAGGCGGGCCAAAGCGATACCCTCAGCTTCTATATGGACGTCCCAGAAAACGCCGATAACCTTTCGTTTTCTATTGCTGGTGGATCGGGCGATGCCGATCTTTACGTTCGATTTGGCGCAGAACCCACAATGTCAGTTTACGATTGCCGCCCCTGGAAAAACGGCAACAACGAAACCTGCGCCATTAGCAACGTTCAAGCGGGTCGATACTTTGTCAACTTGGTCGGTTATAGCGCGTTTTCTGGCGTAACATTAACGGGCAATTACGAAGCAGTCAGCGCACCGGTCGGTGGAAGCCTTACTGAATCTGGCCTGGCTGGTCAAGCCAACAGCTGGCAATATTTTTCTGTCGTTGTACCTCAAGGCATGAGCTTACTCGACGTTAAAATTTCCGGTGGAACAGGCGATGTTGATCTTTACGTGCGCCGAAGTCTGGAACCCACTATCTCGAGTTACGACTGTCGCCCTTATCGCTACGGCAATGAGGAAACCTGTCGCTACAATTCACCCGTTGCGGCCACTTATTACATCGGATTACGTGGCTACACCAATTATCAGGGTGTAACACTCGAAGCCATCTGGCAGTAATCGCCTACGCACAAAATCCCGGTTAGTGAATTTTACAGCCACTAACCGGGCCATTTCTCTCTCTCATGCACCACTAACGACCGTTCACTGCCCCATCATGTTGCATTGCGCGAAAATCGCACAACTTGTCGAAAAGTTTCACCACCTGCCAATGTTTGAATTCTCTCTTTGAGATAACCATTTAACCCATTGTTAATTCAATAGTTTAGCAAGGTATGAGGACCAACCAGAAGGCCGACCTTGTGTTTGAATCTCAAAACTATGAGATTTTTCAACATTTTATCGATCAGTTCCCTTGTGCTATTCCAACTGGGTCTTTGACAAAAACTCTCGGCGAAATTGTTTTCAATGCGAAACAGTTTGTCATGAACCAGCAGGATGCACTGGCCGTCCGGACGACACGCCCTTCATGGTTTCATTGAATGAGAACGCTCGCGCGGGTCACCCAACTAAAACTACGATAAGGGGGATTTATGCGAAAACTTTACACCCTGCTGGTTATTGGCTTTCTGTCACTAACCGGACTTGCACACGCCAACACCGGCGTTGCCCTGGTTCACGGAACCGGCAATGCCACCGACGCTTATAACGATTACTGGAAGTCTGGCTTTGTCGAATCGGTTCGACAGGGACTGAGCAATTCCTCCAATCTGGTGGTTGTGAATTGCAACTTCGATAAGTACATGTGGGACTCAGCCGCCGCAGGATGCTTGGCTACGCAGCTATATAACTTCATTAATTCAAAAAACATCGATGATCTGGTGGTTATCACCCACTCCAATGGCGGTAACGTGATGCGATGGATCATGTCGAATCCCACCTGGGATAGCCGCTACCCAACCATTATTAATAATATTCGCTGGGTCAATGCACTGGCACCTTCGAGCAAAGGCACTCCGCTCGCCGATGCAGTCATGCAAGGCAATGTTTTTGAGCAATCATTGGGTTGGCTTTTAGGCTTCAAATCAGATGCGGTTCGTCAGCAACAAGAAAGCTGGATGGCTTATTACAACGCCAATTGGCTGCTGGGAACGTCCGGCCGCCCTTCCTTACCCAGAGGATTCTGGAACATTGTTGGTACTGACGTCGAATCGGCGATCTGGGACAGCGACAGTTATTGTGGCGGTTACTTCGAAAATGTCGGACTGGAAACCACACAAAACTGGCTGGACAGCTGTTCCGATGGCTTCTTGAATTGCAGTTCGCAAAATGGCGCTGGCTCACTCTGGTTTTACGACACTGATCGAACTCGAGGTGATGAGCCACTAAGTCACAATCAGTCGCGTCGCAAATGTTTTAATCTCGACGTCATTTTACGCAACGATCTATAAGGAGCCAGCAATGAATTATTTAAAATCTACCACTTTGCTCATGGTCGTCGCAGGCAGCTTTGCTGTTGCCGCAAAAAAACAACCGGGCGACGAGAATGCCAACAACAAATTGATCTTACCACTGGAACAGCAAGCAGTAACGTTTAGCCAACGCCTCATGCCCGATGAAACAATATCACTGGGTAAAACGTCGCTCGAAGTGTCCAGCAAAAGTTATTATCAGTCAGTCAGTGGCGCACAATTAAAGTCGGGCATCGCTTTTTTTGCCGATGGTGAGGGAGCCGTAGTTCGACTCACTCCAACCAAGTCTTTAAGACATGGAAAAACGATGATGGCCGACCCAATTGAACCGGATGATCTAATTCTTAGCGGGAATAACGGCGAGTTCAACGTTAACAAGTCGGGTATGTCAATCAAAGCGACCAGCCAACAATTGAATGACGCCCATCCTTCTTTGTTCAAGAACAGCTCGGCGTTTGTGGTTGACCCCTCGATGGGTAAAGGTGAGTTTCAATTGAAAACCTCCAAGTCGGTCAACGACCAGGACCAATTCTTGTTGCACGTATTTGACAAACACAGTGACAACACTCTGCGCTTGAAAACGGCTCAAAGTAGTTATTCTAATGGCGACCGCTTAACAGTCGATGTTGAGTGGTCGAATAACCTGATGGCTAAGCAATCGAATGCTTCAGCAAATTTGATTGCTCCCGACGGACGCAGCTTTCCATTAAAAATAAAAGCCGGAAAACGCGGATTAACTGCCGTCACTGACATCGACTTCGACACCCAACGAGTTCCGGGTGAACTGTGGAAAGTAGTCCTTAACTCGACGGTGGAAAAAGGAGAAAGCATTAAACGTACTGCCGAACTGGCCATCGACATTCATGAGAAAACCGCCAGCATCGACAGGGTGCAATACAACAAGACATTCGCTAACGTAATAGTGAACGTTGAAAAACCGGGGCGTTACGAACTTCGCAGCTGGATTTTTAGTACTTCCGGAAAACGTTCAGAGCCAAATCGTATTGAATATTCGGCCCAATGGCTGGAAAAAGGTCAACACAGTTTTTCTGTGCCCATTAATTCGTCAAAAGGAAAACGATCCGCCGAATCAATCAAACAATTGCAACTGATGGATCAAACACGTCTTTCGGTGCTGGATATCATTCAACACTAAACCAATAAGGGAGCTCCCCGGCTCCCTTCCTTGTTTTTTCTCCCTTTCGAAATATCAATCGCGCGAAAGCAATCTGCCATGCTCAAAACTACTGATAATCGGTCAACTGCTGATACTTCAACCGGTACAGGTTTTTTACCGACGATTTTTGTGCTTTTTCCACCACTTTCTCGAGCGCTTTTAACGCGCCGTATTTATTGCCAAGAGCCATTTTAGCCCGGGCAATACCAGCGTAAGGTTCGTAAAGGTAATTGGCAATGTTTGCCGCTTTTCGAAAATACCAGATGGCTCGGTCGTACTCCTGATTGGTGAGTGCCAATTCACCTTTGCTAATCCAGCGAAACGGATTATGGTCCGGGTATAACCTCAGTTCGTCATAGATCACTTTGGCCTTGGCCAACTTCTGTTGTGATTTTAAAAGTAGATGATAGTTATAAAGCAGCTCGTAGCGATCGCGTTCTAGTCCGTATTGCAATCCATATTGGTATAACGACTCGGCGACATCAGGCAGTCCCATTCGGTTATGCACAATGGCCATCATATTCAATGCCTGTCCTTCAATTTTATTGTTCTTCAACACGATCGTTAAATAGTCGTAAGCCAATGAATAATTTTGTTGGACAATGGCTTCTGCTGCACGATTTAAGTAGAACATCATTATAAACTCTTGATGCTTCACTTTTCGCAACGGCTTGCTGCCTTTAACCGGATAATAATCGACCCGAATGTAGCCGCGCCATAGTGGAATATGACCATCGAAATCACCTGGCCCCGGATCGTAAAGCAAAGTTTGCACGTGCTGAGACGCTAAAATGACATCGCCTTCTCTTTGGTAGATGGGAATCGTTTCGATCAACTCATACTCCACCTTAACACCCACCAGCTGCGCTAACGAATGAGTCACGATGGCCAATGATAAACAATTCCCCAGTCGATTCGACAAAGACTGACTGGCCGTCAAAGTATCGGAATAAAAGTTAAATCCAGTCAATTTATTATCGAGGTAATTTGCGATACGTTTATTCGGGTAATACTTTCGATTTTTCGCGGCATTAAAATAACTTAAAAAGTCACTTTTCTGCTCGTCATTCAATTTAAATATGGAATCGATGGTTTCAACTTCGGATTGTGACTGTGAAAATAACGATTGTGAGTAAGGCGGTGCTGGCAATTGACTGAGCTGTAAGGGCGTCAGCCCATTATTCTTAGAAGCACAGGCAAACAAATTCAAAAGAAGAACTACAATCCAGTATCGCATAATTTAACTATAGTATTCTCAGTTCGCAATACCAGAAAGTTACGCATTGAAATGTAACCATTTTTTTAGACGCGAATCCTTGAGCCCTTTTCTTCATAAAAAATATTTTTGAAGAAATCGAACCGAATAAACAGTCGTTTATCGATCTAACTTTTAGTGCCTTCATCAGTCATTGAAATCCATCTCAATCACTTAATTTTAATTCCTATCTCATTGAGCTCTATCGCACAGCGTAAATTTTTCTGCTTTGAGATGCCAGATGAGTTTACATTGGTTTTCACAGCGAAATACTATGTCTGTGCCGAACAGGCAATCTGCAAAAGTTTAAAAATGGAGAGAAAAATGAAATCAATAAAATTATTACTATGGGCAAGCGTATCTTTTCTTTCGTTAAGTGTAATGGCAGAAGGCAAAGAACCGGCAATGATTCCAGAAATTGAAGCGGATCAACATTTATCCAAATCAGCGTCGGGCAGCGCTACTATGAAGTGTCTGGTCGATACACCCGCCTGGGATCGCTGGGGCTATGGGCAATGTTTTTCTGCAGGTAACGCAAGAACCACCACCGCGTTTTTTCAAATCGAAGGCGGCCCTTCGTCCAACTATCGAGTTTATTGGTCCGATTCTCGCTGCAGTCAATCGTCTAAGTCGTGCTCATTACCCATTCGTCAATACCAGACGTTGACAGTTTCAGCCGACATATTGGACTTATCCAATAATACTTTCTCATCAGTCAGTGCAACCGCGCATTACGAAGGTTTCCACTAAGTTAGAAAGTTTTCATACAACGCTGGCGCTTCCCGGGGCGCCAGTTTCGTTTTCGTATCAATAAGCGCTCTGTAAAAACATGCGATAAAGTCGCATTTGAACTTTTGCCGATCAAAATGAGTAAATTAACGCATATAACAAAACATCCAGAATTAAAAAGAAAACACAAAGCGTACACGCTGGATAAACACACTGTTCAGATTTTACACAGAACTTTATACAGGCAGTTTCATCACCTGTATAAAAAATAAACTATCAAAATCTGATCTGTGCGGCACAATGCGGCTCGACACGTGGAATAGGTTGCCTTAAAAAAAAAGAGTGTTTTACCAATTGATAAAACACTCCAAGAATTGTCAACACACCAAAATACACCAAACAATTAACATCGCCGTCCGTAGCTAACCTTATCCCTGCTCAACAATTTGTCATTAATTGAACCTCATCCTTGATGCAAAATTGCGCTCCTTCGTCTGCCTGAGTGTTCGATTCAATAATGACGATCACTGTTTGCTATATTGCCAAGTTGATACGGTGTTTATCCTTAACGCCAAAATTTGTCCGTTCTCCTTAACTCAAAACGGTCTGTATCAACCCGACGAGTGCATAGTACGAAAAAGCAGTGTTGACTCGCTCACAAGTTTCGGACATTGAATATCAATTTTCGGACATTAATTTTTTACCTTTATATATCAATAACTTAGAACCAGTAAAACTTTCAGCCAATGACAATTTGGCCGGATTTATTTTTGAACAATTGGACAACCCCAACGCCTATCATTCAAGATTTTCAGGCTGAACCCGACCAACTGGTTGTTTTTTATACTAATTCAAAACGCATATTCTGTATTATTTTTAATCAACATTGGTATTTAAGAGTCAAGACATACTATTTTACCGACCACCCATTATGATTGTTTTTTGCACAACCTTAAAAAATCGGATGAATGGCCAAATCGAAGTCAATCGTCATTTGGTCTTTATTGATGGCTTCGTTTAAAGACAATTGAAT
>JBPEWV010000050.1:0-50616 GCA_052032335.1 Pleionea sp.
TAAGAAGCACTGTTTTAAGGCGACCTCGGTCGCCTTTTTTGTGCTTGTTCATTTGGTTTACTCTGATATAGTGTTATAAATTACGTAATTAATAACGGAATTATAGCAATGTCGGATATACGTGATTACGGCGTCTTGACTTTAGGAAGTTATCTTAGAAAAATCAGTGACTTACTATATCGAGAGGTGGATCAGATATACGCTTCTTTGGGCCATGACCTGAATTCCAGAAGTGTTCCTTGCTTATTATTGATAAAAGATAACGGCCAGGTACCCATCACGCTTTTGTCAGAAAAGTTGGGGCAGACCCATTCGGCGGTCAGTCAGATGAGCAAAAAGTTACTTGCAGCGGGTTTGATTTTCGACTTACCAGATTCGGCGGATGAACGACGGCGACTGGTCAGTTTGACGCCTCTGGGTTACGAATTTCTGGATAAAATAGAGCGAACGTTAAAACACATTCAGCATAAGATGAGTGATATGTTGCATCATCGAGGCGATGAATTGTTTGAAATATTGGGTCTTTTTGAAAGGAGCCAGGCCGAACAACCTTTAAACTCACGAGTGATACAAAGTATGGCGAAACAGACCAGTCAGACATTGCAAATTGTCGATTACTCTCCTATCTACCGAGAGGCGTTCAAAGCGTTGAATGTCGAGTGGTTGGAGAAGTACTTTTACGTCGAGGCGATCGACGAGAAAGTCTTGTCACACCCCGAAGATTATATTATTGCCCCAGGCGGTCATATTTTCATTGCGCTTTTAAACAACGAACCTGTTGGCACAGTCGCTTTAATTAAAGACAGTGAGCAACGTCTGGAACTTTCGAAAATGGCGGTTACGGAAAAAGCCCAAGGATTTGGCGTGGGGCGCAAACTGTTAAAACGAGCATTGGCTTTTTTCCGTGAAACGACTTTTGAAACGCTATTTTTAGAGTCGAACAGCAAGCTCGAAACGGCCATTCAGTTGTATCTTTCTGAAGGGTTTGCGCACAAAGAAAAGCCGGGTGGCGAGTCACATTACCAACGGGCGGACGTTTATATGGAGTACGATGACTCCTAGAGCTGAGTTGACAAATAATCTTTTGTAGAGTCGGAGTTTCTTACGCATCAAAACTTTCGACAACCAGATTCATCTCTTCGATCAGGTGAGTGTGCAACTTGTCGACTTCGTTGTTGATGCCATCGCTTTTCAACTGAGTTTCATAATTGTTCGCAATTTCTCTCAGTTTTGGTACGCCAACATAACAGGTTGCTCCGTGAAACTTATGCACGTGTTTGAGCAGTGTTTTGGTTTCTTTTTGGTTGTACGCGTTTTCGATTTCCTGCCTTGCTTCGGGTATATGTTCAACCAGCATCTTAATCATATCTTGTGCCAAATCTTTCTTGCCGCCCGCCATTTTTATGCTGAGTTCCCAGTCTATGGCTTTGGTAGAGTTTTTATCTTCTGAAGCCGCGGAAATTTTCGGTTGTGATGTTTTTCGTAAACCTTGTTTGGGTTTTGAGTGTGTCCACTTCATTAAGGTTTCTTCGACTTGCTCCAGTCCTATTGGTTTGGTCAGATAGTCGTTCATGCCTTCTGAGAGCAGTTTTTCTTTTTCACCCATCATGGCGTGGGCAGTTAACGCAATAATGGGCGTACGCTGATTCAGTCGAGTACGTCGAATCTTACGTGTGGCTTCGATACCATCCATTTCAGGCATTTGAATGTCCATAAATATTAAGTCAAACTGCACTTCAGAGGCTTGTTGAAGTGCTTCTAATCCATTGCTTGCCGTAGCAACATTGACCTGGAAATCTTCCAGAAAAACAGTAATTAATTTTAAATTGGCTTCGTTGTCATCGACAGCCAGAATATTCAATTCTTCGAAAAGTGATTCGACTTCCTGTGTTTTTTCTGCAGAAAGTTGTGCACGGTTTTCTTCATCCATTAAGTCGTACAAGGTGTTGTGTAGTTGTCTGAAAGCGATCGGTCGGCTGATGCATTCGTGAGCGCCCAGAGCTATCAACTGATTGTTAAATTGTGTATCAGGACTTGCGGTTACTGCCAATACGGCACACTCCAGCTGATTGTGAGCAAGTGACAAGGCAAGTTTGATTTGCTCTTTATGTTGCTCATAATTACTGCAGTCGATGATAAGGTAGTGAACTGTTTTTCGTGTTTCGGCGGCGTGTTTAACTTTGCGAATAAACTCATCCATATCGCCAGTGCCTCGCGAACTGATCTGCCAACGATCCAACATATGTTTGATCGACAGTCGAGTCGTCTCAAGCGGCTCGTAGAATAACACGCGTTTTTCTTCGAGTAGATTAATTTGTTTTTCTTTATCGATTAATGATTCGAAGTCGCGATTCACACGAATGTTAAACCAGAAGTTGGAGCCTTCATTCACACGGCTATCAAGGCCAATTTTTCCGCCCATTTTCTCAACCAGTTTTTTCGAGATTACCAGACCTAAACCGGTACCGCCAAAACGTCTTGTTGTGGTGGTATCGGCCTGACTGAAGGCCTGAAACAGAACTTCCTGTTGCTCTGGCGACATACCGATACCGGTATCACTGATATTAAATTTGAGATTAACTTGTTCATCGTCTTCTTCATCCAACATGACGCGAACAATGATGGAGCCTTTTTCGGTGAATTTCACCGCATTGTTCACCAGATTGGTTAACACTTGTTTGATTCGAACTTGATCGCCGAGAATGGTATCGGGTACGTCGGAATAGATAAGCGCCGCAATTTCCAGGTGTTTCTCTTGCGCCAGCGGAGCAATCAGATTCAGTACATCGTCAACACACTCACGAACATCCATCGACGCTTCTTCGAGTTCCATTTTTCCGGCTTCAATTTTTGAGAAGTCGAGAATGTCGTCGATGATAGAGAGTAGATTGTTGGCCGATTTGTGAATGGTAAACAAAAACTCTCGTTGCTTGTCGTCCATGTTGGTTCGCAGCAACAGGTTGGTGAACCCGATCACACCGTTCATTGGTGTTCGAATCTCGTGACTCATGTTGGCAAGAAACTCTGATTTCACACGACTCGCTTCTAAAGCCTGTTTACGCGCCAGATCGAGTTCGACGTTTTGCACTTCGAGAGTTTCTAATGTTTGACTCAGATCCGACGTTGCCTGTTCTATGGCTTGCTGCATTTCTTCCCGGGCTTCATAAAGTGAAAACGCCATGTCGTTAACACCGTTGATCAACGTATTCAACTCTCCGGTAGACTTACCTTCGACTCGGGTGTTGAGTTTGCCTTCTTTAATACGATTGACAGCATGCGCCAGTTGAATGATGGGTGTAGTCACAGCGCGTGCCATACGTAACGCCAAAAAACCGCCGAGCGAAAGCCCGATTACGAGAATCACCACCGAGGCAATAACGGTTTCGTATTGTCTGACCGAAGCAAAGTCTTTGGTCATATGAACGGCAACATAACCAATCACTGGCTCACTCGCCTGATTGATGGGCTGGTTGTCTTCAATAACTGAAGGTGCACTGTAAATGGGAGCGTGAATAATGACACCAGAATCGACCAGGTGCCATTGCTCAATGGAAGGGATATTACCGTTTTGTGTTTGCAGTTGTTCGGTTTGCTTTCTGGCACCGGCAGAGGCAAACGGGCGATTAAATTTGTCGTAAATTACGATGGCAGTGATGTCTTCGTCGCCATCCTGCGCCAGATCGATCAATCGTTTCACAATAGGGTAGTTTGCAATACTGACGCCGTATTCGCTGGCGTAAGCGAGATTGCGCGCAACGGTTAATCCGCGATCGAGTTGAGTGCTTTTTAAATCGTTGACCCTTGCGCCAATGAAATAGACACCCATTACCAAAGCGATCAACCCTGTCGGTACTAATGCGAGTATCAGTACTCGCGTTCTTATTCCCCAGTCAAACATAAACTACCGACCCGTCTCCTTGGTGGATTGCTGAATCTCTTTTTTAAGCTCGTTTTGCTCAATATCGCTGACGCCGAATGACCGCATTACATTGTAATTTATCCGTATCATAAACGATTCCGGATAAATTGGTTGCATGGATTTATCGTCCAGATCGATTAACTTTAGAACGTGTTTTGCCGTTTGCTGTCCAAGATCGAAGCTGTCGGTATAAAGCGAAGCGATGGCGCCAATTTCCGTGTAGTTCCGGGTGACCCCGATCACGGGTATCTGGTGTCGAAAGGCCGTTAAAAGGTGGCTCTTAACATTGGTTTGTGAGTAAACATTGTCATCAAAGATGGCCACAATAACGTCGCTTCGTTTGGCCAGGCGTTCCAGTACTCTTTGCGGTAGATCGTTGCCCTTGACGATATTGACAACCGGAGTCAGACCGTAAGCTTGCATGATTGTGTCAAACTGGGGTTTTAAGTTCTTGGTTTTCTGACTGAGTAACAGGCCAACGCGTTGATATTGAGGCATGGATTCTTTAATCATGGACGCAAAGCGCTCAAACGGCTGATCACGATAGATTCCCGTGACCACTCGATTATTGTTCACTGCTGATTTATGCAGCGCTCTGAGTACCGATTGATTAACTTTTAAACTGAACAGCGGCAGTTCGGTGTCGGTAGCTATCACGTCTCGGGTTGATTGCTCGCCAATGGCGACCACCACATCGAAGTTGCCAGCCAGCTTCTCATTCAGGGCTGCAGGTGTGTGTTCTTCATTATTAACGAGCTCGATATGGATCAGACGACCCACCTGTTTTCTGGAGTACTCACGAAAGCCCTTTAAAACGGGTAAATAATTACCGGAATTGTTATTTAAAACAAAAACAACGCGAGGAACGTCCGATTCCCCCTGTTGCGCAGAGAGCGACATGGAAAAGGTCGCGAGAAGAAAGACCGCCAAATTGCAAATTCGGGTTATGCAAACTATACGCAAGTGAGATTCCTGTATGACGACTAATTATGACTGATACGTGTTCCTTACTGGTGACCATCGTAACATAAAGGTACAATGCCTACCGCTAGTCTAATCATAAACTAAGCTATTGAAAATAAGAAATATTGTGTTGAATTGCTGCCAAGTTGGTGGGTTATGAATGTATTTGTGTTTGATATAGAAACGGTTCCCGATGTTGACGCTGGACGGGTTATCTTCGATTTAGGGGATTTGTGCGATGCGGACGCCGCTGAAGCCATGTTTCAGTTGAATCGACAGAAAAAGGGTTCCGAGTTTTTACCCCATTATTTGCACAAGGTTGTCGCAATTTCTGCAGTATTTCGCGCGAGAGACAGTGTTAAGGTCTGGTCGCTGGGTGAGGAAGATTCTGCCGAAGAAGAAATCATACGACGTTTTTTTGATGGTATTGATAAGTACACTCCGACTCTGGTGTCGTGGAACGGTGGCGGGTTCGATTTACCGGTGTTGCATTATCGAGCTTTGAAATACGGCGTTTGTGCGCCGCAGTATTGGGACACGGGTGGTCTGGATCAAGGATTCAAGTGGAATAACTACATTAGCCGCTATCACTCGCGTCATACCGATGTTATGGATTTATTGGCCATGTACACCGGGCGAGCGAATGCACCGCTCGACCATATAGCTGCTATGCTTGGTTTTCCCGGAAAAATGGGCATGAGCGGTGCGAAGGTCTGGCAGTCTTTTCTTGATGGCGATATCGCGGGGATCCGTAATTATTGCGAATCCGACGTGCTTAACACTTATCTTGTGTATTTAAAATTTGAGTTGATGCGGGGACACATCGATCCTGCAACGTATGAGAAAGAATGCGATTTGTTGAAAGCACATCTTGAACAGTCAGAAGCAGCTCATTTTAAAGAATTCCTGAGGCTGTGGAACGCAGCCTGAAACTTATTAAAAACGAGTAGTAATTAAATGGCAAGACGACGTAAGCGCAAACCGGTTCCTCAAGAGCCGGTCGAAGTAACGATTGAAAAATTATCCCACGAAGGACGGGGTATTGCCCATATCGACGGAAAAACAGTGTTCGTCGACGGTGCCTTACCCGGCGAGAAAATACTGATGAAATACGCGGTCGTTCGGGGAAAATTTGATGAAGGCTACGCAGAAGATGTGATTGAGCCATCTGTAAATCGAGTGGAACCACCCTGTCCCAAATTTGATATTTGTGGTGGCTGCAGCCTGCAGCACATGGCAAGTGACGAGCAGATAAAATTCAAACAATCGATTCTAGCCGAGCATTTTACCCATTTTGGTAACATAGAACCTGATGAATGGCTGGAACCGTTACAGGCCGACACCTTAGCTTACCGTAAGAAAGCCCGTTTGGGTGTTCGGTACGTTGTTAAGAAAGAATCGTGCCTGGTCGGATTTCGCGAAAAACGCAGTAATTTTCTGGCGGAAATCGAACACTGTCCGGTGCTGGATAAAAAAGTCAGTGATTTGATAATGCCGCTTCGGGAAATGATCGGGTCAATGGACGCAAAACAGTCGACGCCGCAAATAGAGCTGGCAGCTGGTGATATTGGATTGGCGTTTATCGTTCGGCATATGGAGCCGATGACCAACGATGACCACCAAAAGTGGTTATCCTTTGCTGAAGCCAACGATATCGACCTTTATTATCAGTCCAAAGGTCCCGATACCATTCATAAAGTATTTCCCGAGGGTGGCGAAGAGCGTTTAAGCTATCAACTCGCCGACTTCGATGTTACGTTGAAGTTTCATCCAATGGACTTTACCCAGGTAAACACTTCCATCAACCGAAAAATGGTCAGTCTCGCACTGGATTTATTGTCTCCGCAAAAAGACGAACGAGTTCTGGACCTTTTTTGTGGGCTCGGAAACTTTACCATTCCTCTAGCAACTCGATCGAAACAAGTGATTGGTGTAGAGGGCGTGGATACAATGGTTAAGCGTGGTTACGAAAACGCCAAGTTGAACCAACTGGAGAACGTTGATTTTTATCAGGCCGACCTGCAGAAAGATTTTAGTGATAAATCCTGGGCGTCCCAAGGATTTGATAAGATCTTGATCGACCCACCACGCAGCGGAGCACAGGATGTTGTCGAGTATATTGATAAGTTTAATGCAAGCCGCATTGTGTACGTTTCTTGCAACCCTGCGACTCTGGCGCGTGACGCCGGTATTTTAAAGGAAAAAGGATACCATCTGACAAAAGCTGGAGTGATGGATATGTTTCCGCACACCGCTCATGTTGAATCGATTGCGGTTTTTGAAAAACGAAAATAACAACGATGTGGTGATATGGTTAAGGTAGCTGATACTCATTTTGTTGACTTTTCATTTGACGACGATCCCAAGCACTGGTTGTCGCAGATACCGCTGAATTATAAAGAACAGCAAAAAGCTTTAATCACCAAAGCGTTTCAATTGGCGCAACAATTGGTTAAAGCGAATCCAGAAAGTGAAAATGAGTTAAAAGAAGGCCTGAGTATCGCCGATATATTAATTCATTTGCACGTCGATGCGGCCACCTTGTCGGCCGCTATTATTTATCCTTTTTATCAACAAAAATTATTGTCTTTTGATGAGTTGAGCGAACAGCTTTCTCCGGAAATTGCCAAGTTGTGTAAAGGCGTTATCGCCATGAATGCCATTCAGGACGTTCAAAAACAACATCCGGAGAATCACACTCAGGTTGATGCACAGCAGACCGATAATTTTCGTCGCATGTTGTTGGCCATGGTCGATGATGTTCGACTGGTTTTAATAAAGTTGGCTGAACGTGTTTGCGTTTTACGCGAAGTGAAAAATGCCGATGAAGACACGCGGGTGATGGTGGCTAAAGAGGTCAGTGATATCTACGCTCCTTTAGCCAATCGTCTGGGCGTCGGTCAGCTTAAGTGGGAAATGGAAGATCTGGCGTTTCGTTATAACCATCCGGCACAGTACAAGTCGATTGCCAAAAAACTGGACGAACGCCGTGTCGATCGTGAGCGTTACGTTGACCGTGTATTAACCATAATAAGAAATAGTATTAGCGAGTTTGGCATTAAGAACGCAGAGGTTATGGGGCGAGCCAAGCATATTTACAGTATCTGGCGAAAAATGCAGCGTAAGAATGTCGGGTTTGAAGAAATTTACGATGTACGGGCGGTCAGAATTTTAGTCGATGAAGTTCCTGAATGTTACGCCGTGTTAGGGATCGTGCACGGGTTATGGAAACACATTCCTAAAGAGTTCGATGATTATATTGCAACGCCAAAAGAAAACGGCTATCGCTCATTGCATACGGCGGTGATCGGCCCAGAGGGAAAAAACCTCGAGATCCAGATCCGCACCAAGCAAATGCATCAGGAATCGGAGCTTGGGGTGGCTGCTCATTGGCGTTATAAAGAGGGCGCTAAGGCACAACAGGCCGGATTTGAAGCGAAAATTTCATGGTTAAGGCAGTTGCTGGAGTGGCAAGAGGAAGTTGCCGACGCGCAGGACATCATGGAAGAGTTTCGCAGTAATGTTATCGAAGATCGTATTTACGTTTTTACACCACAGGGCAAAGTTATTGACCTACCCTTGGGCGCAACCCCCGTCGATTTTGCTTATCATGTGCACACTGATGTTGGCCACAATTGCCGTGGAGCCAAAATTAGCGGTCGCATCGTACCGTTAACATACAAACTTAAGACGGGACAACAGGTTGAAATACTCACCACCAAAAATGGCCATCCCAGTCGTGACTGGCTAAATCCGCACAATGGGTACATTCGGTCATCAAGAGCGCGTTCGAAAATTCACCAGTGGTTCCGGCACCAGGACAAAGATAAAAATGCCGCCGCTGGGCGAACTATTCTGGATAAAGATTTACAGCGTCATGGATTCGAAAAAGTCGACCTATTGGCGTTGGCAAAGAACTTCAACTTTCATTCTGAAGATGACTTGTACGCGGCCATTGGTGCTGGCGACATTGGAATGACCCAGGTTTTAAATAGCATTCGATCGATGCGAGGATTGGTCGACTCAAAACCCAAACAGGTCTTTCGAGATCTCTCTCATCGTAAAAAACAAAATACATCGGGCATTCAAATCGAGGGCGTTGGCAGTTTACTTACGAAAATAGCCGGTTGCTGTCATCCTGTGCCCGGTGATTCCATTAAGGGGTACATTACGCGAGGCCGTGGCGTGGTGGTGCACCGAGTTGATTGCAAATACATTCTGGATGCCAACAAATCTTCCCCAGAACGATTGATCGAAGTCTCCTGGGGAGACGATAGTACCGATATCTACGATGTGGATATTTTAATCGTTGCTTACGACAGAAAAAGTTTGTTGAAAGATATAACCACAGTCTTTGCCAATGAAAAGGTAAGCATTGAAAGCATGAATACTTCTTTGGATGCAAAGACACAAACTTCTAAAATAACAGTGCGTTTGAACGTTGAAAACACCGACAAATTATCGCGTGTATTGGCTCAATTGAGTCAGGTGAGTCATGTCATCGATGTAAAACGACAGAAGTAACGTTCTTTCAACATGAACTACAAAATATGAAGGACCCTCAGTGCAAGATCATAATATAAATCGTTTACTGGATATCATGCGTCAATTGCGGGACCCAGACTCAGGCTGCCCGTGGGACATTAAGCAAACCTATCAATCGATTGTGCCTTATACGATAGAAGAAACTTACGAAGTGGTTGATGCTATCGAGCGCAAAGATTACGACGATTTAAAAGGCGAGTTGGGCGATCTATTATTTCAAGTTATTTTTTATTGCCAAATAGCGCAAGAAGAAAAGCGTTTTCAGTTTTCCGATGTTGTTGATGCGATCAGCCACAAGCTGGAGACCCGTCATCCACATGTTTTTGGTGATAAATCGTATAAAAATGATGATGAGTTACATAAAGCATGGGAAAACCAGAAAGCGCTCGAACGGAAAGAAAAAGATGGTTCAACCAGTTTACTCGATGATATACCCAACAGTTTGCCTGCGTTGAAGCGGTCACAGAAAATGCAAAAACGCGCGGCGAAGCAGGGGTTTGATTGGCCGTCGATTGATGGCGTCTGGGCGAAAGTTCACGAAGAGTTGGTTGAGCTAAAGCAGGAGGTGTCACTGGCTTCATCGCCGCCGAGAATCGAAGATGAGCTGGGTGATGTGCTGTTTTCGGTGGTGAACTTGGCCCGGCACTTAAAGGTCGACGCTGAAACCGCGCTTAGAAAATCGTCCCAGAAATTTGAAAATCGATTTAGAAAAATGGAAAGTGTGATAGCGGAGAAGAATACGACGGTCAACGACATGAGCATCGACGAACTCGAAAGCGCATGGCAAGCTTCAAAAAGGTTGTTGAATAGCCAATAATAAGTTTCGTCGTAACCAGATTTGTCCATCGTTTCAACCAAAAGCGGGGAGATACAATGCGGTTAGTTCTCAGGTCATCATTGTTGGTTTTTGTCGCAGTTATGACTTCTCAGGTCTTAAGTGCTGCGAAAGAAGACGAACAAGCAAACCGCCTATACCAGTCTTATTTCGAAGAGTATTTAAAACTTAATCCGTTAAAAGCAACGCTGATGGGCGAGCTTCTTTATAAGGATAAACTCGTCAATCCCTTCAGCGCCGATTATCAAGAAGCGTCGCTGGCACTGGAGCAGCGGTACTTAAAAAAGCTAAAGTCGCTATCCAGAGCTAAACTCAAAGAAAGTGAAGCGTTGAACTATGACTGGTTTTTATCGGAACGAGAACTTGCTGTAGCGAAATTTCAATTCGACTCGCATTTATTACCATTGTTACCTGAACAGAACATTATACGAGTCATGGCCTATTTAGGGTCCGGCGCTGGTCCTCAACCGTTTAACTCGGTAAACGATTACGAACAGTGGTACGATCGACTGTCGCAATTGCCGCCGGTTATTGCACACTTGATAGTCAATTTGAAACAAGGCGTGAAGAAAGGCGTAGTATTACCTCGTCCTGTGGCAGAAAGGGTGCTCGGACAAGTTGAAGTTCATCTGGTTGAGACCACTGAAAACAGTGTGTTTTATCGACCGGTGACAGAAATGCCACGTTTTTTCAAAGCCAATCAAAAACAGTATGTCATCCAACGTTACAGTAGACTTATTGATGAAAAAATTATTCCTTCATTACTAGAGCTAACGGATTACTTAAAGCAAGTGTATCTTCCTGCGACAAGAGATTCTCTGGCGTGGTCGGCTTTGCCTCAGGGTGACAAATGGTACCGCCATAGAATTAAGTCTTTTACTTCCAGTGAGCTGCCCCCTGAGTCGATTCACGAGTTAGGTTTAAGCGAAGTCGAAAGAATTCTAAACGAGATCGATTCAGTAAAGAGTCAATTAAAGTTTGAGGGCAATCGAAAGGAACTGTTTGATGAAGCAAGATCGGATAAATACCTATTTGAATCCGCGGATGAAATTTTAAAGCAATATAAAGCATTTGCTCATCAAGTGAATTTGAAGACGCCGGCCTTGTTTAATGCATTTCCTACTACCACCTATGAAATTAAAACACTTGATTCTCAACGCACTAGAATTTCATCAATTGGTTGGTATCAACCACCTTCGACGAAAGGCTTAAAGCCAGGGATATTCTGGTTAAACACTGTGCGCTACCAAGAGCAACCCAAATGGAAGCTGGCATCATATTTTCTGAGCCAGGTTGCACCGGGCAATCATTTTCTGTTCGGTTTACAACCTGACCCTGAAGAAATTCCTAAATTTCGACAAAACGATCCTCAAGTTGCTTTCCAACAAGGTTGGGGGCTCTATGCAGAATCCTTGGGAAAAACACTTGGTGTTTACCAAGATCCGCTTCGATACTACGGTTTCTTATTGTCCGATTTAATGCACTCAAGCCGATTGGTGATCGACACAGGCGTACACTCTAAGGGTTGGACTCAGGAGAAAGCCGAGAATTATTTAGTTGAAAATACGCATTTGTCGCCGCAGCAGGCGAAATTGGAAGTCGATCGTGTGGTTATGTCTCCGGCCAGGTTGCTCTCGCCAAAACTGGGTCAAATCAAATTCATCAATCTTAAACAAATGACACAACAAAAACTCGGCGATGAGTTCGATATCAAAGTGTTTCACGGTGAAGTATTGAAGCATGGCGAAGTGCCTTTGTGGATGTTACAAAAAAATATCGAGCGATGGATTGATCGAGTTGCTAGAAAAGATTAAAAGCGGGATTGTGTGGCACAGACGATCTGAACAATAAAAGAAAAGGAGCCAAGCTCCTTTTCTTATTCTTTGATGCCGGCCAAGTCCGCGAAGAAGGCAAATTCCAACGCCAGTTCTTTGTTACGGCGAAATCTTCCGGATGCTCCACCATGGCCAGCTTCCATATTGGTTTTGAAGACCAGCAAGTTATCGTCGGTTTTTTTCTCGCGCAGTTTGGCGACCCATTTCATGGGTTCAAAATATTGCACTTGTGAGTCGTGTAAGCCGGTGGTCACCAAAATATTCGGATAGTCTTGCTCTTTGACTTGATCGTAGGGCGAGTAAGAGAGCATATATTCGTAAGAGTCTTTGTTTTTTGGATTGCCCCATTGATCAAACTCATTAGTGGTAAGGGGAATAGACTCATCCAGCATCGTGGTCACTACATCAACAAAAGGTACGTGTGCGGCGACACCTTTATACAGCTCGGGCGCCAGGTTGATCACGGCACCAATTAACAGTCCTCCGGCACTGCCTCCGGCTGCGAACACTTTTCCCTGTGAGGTGTATTTACGATCAATCAAGGCTTTGGTGACGTCGATGAAGTCGTAAAAGCTGTTTTTCTTGTTGAACATTTTACCATTGTCGTACCACTCTCGTCCTAACATTTGGCCACCGCGAATATGGGCAATCGCGAATACAAAACCGCGGTCGAGCAACGACAATCGCGCTGATGAAAAAGTGGGTTCAACCGTGTAGCCGTAGGAGCCGTAGCCGTATTGATACAAAGGATTGCTGCCGTCCTGCTTGAATTTGTCTTTTCGGTAAACAATCGATACGGGCACTTCTGCACCATCTCGGGCTTTTACAAAGATGCGTTCGCCATGGTAATTCTTTGGATGAAAGTCGCCCAGCACTTCTTGTTGTTTCAACAAGTCGCGCTTGCCCGATGACAAGTTGTAATCGTAGGTGGTCATGGGCGTGGTCAGTGAGCTGTAATACAAACGTACCTTATCGGTATCGTTGGTAACATTACCGGTAAAACCAGCAACATAGACCGAATCATCAAATTCAATAAGTTGCTCTTTCTGTGATTCCCAGTGGATCGCTTTTAATTGTGTTTGACCGCGAACTTTCTGGCTTACCACCAAGTAGTCTTTGAACAATTCTATGTCTTCAAGAAATACCTCAGGATCGTGCGCGATTACCTCTAACCATTTTGATTTATCTTGAGAGTCTTCTGCTTTTACTTTCATCAGGCGAAAGTTTGTCGCTTGCCAGTTAGTGTATACGTAAAACCAGTCGCCCAGTTTTTCGACGGAATATTCATGATTGTCTTCAAGCGGCGCGAACTTTTTAAATTCTCCAGTGGGCTGGTCTGCATTGAGAATTGAAACGCCTTCTACAAGCGTACTGCCATGGTTGATCAAAATTGTACTGTCGTCTTTTGTTTTTCCGAGCGAGGTATAAAATGACAAGTCGTTTTCTTGATAGACCAAAACGTCTTTTTCTTGAGGCGTGCCTAATTCATGGCGATAGACTTGGTTACCCAATAACGTCTGAGGATCTTTTTTAATGTAGAACACGTGTTTGTTGTCGTTGGCCCAAACAATTTCGCCAGTCGTCTGCTCAAGCTTATCAGTGAGCATTTCGTTGTTCGGAAGAGACTTAAATTCAATGGTGTAAATGCGACGGCTGATGGTGTCGGTTGAGTAGGCCAAAATTTCGTTATTGGTGGACACTTCGTAGTCGCCGATATTGAAGTAATCGTGTCCTTCGGCCATAGCGTTGCCGTCGAGAAGTATTTCTTCTTTAGCCGTGAGACTTCCTTTCTGACGCACATAAACAGGGTACTCTTTTTCACCCTCAAAACGTCGAAAATAATAATAACCCCGTATCTTCAGCGGCACGCTTTGATCGTCTTTTTTAATTCGACTTTTTAATTCGTCGAATATTTTTTGCTGCAAATCTTCGGTGTGGGCAAGCGATTGTTCAAGATATTGGTTTTCGGCTTCAAGATGATTGATGATTTCAGTATCTTTCCGATCGTCGTCACGCATCCAGTAATAATTATCGATTCGTGTATCGTTATGAATCGTGAGTTGTTTCGGGCGTTTCGGTGCAATCGGCGGTTTCGCTTGCGCCATAGATGTTTTTACCTCTGTCGGTTGCTGGCTTTGCGATATATTTTCCGTGGTATCACAGGCCGTTAAACACAAAATGGTTAATAGGGAAATGAAGCATTTGTCCATAAAAATCAAGTTCCAAGTCATTGTTTGGCTAAAAACACAATGATAAAACAGCCTGCCGCCATTTGCATCTACATTTGTGATTGGTGCCTGCTGGTCGGGTTCTCTAAAGTAGCGAGTCCGATATAACCACCCACTATTTTGTGGCGGCTAATCCGGGAGCAGGTGAATTCCAGATCTAATTTGCTGGCTCACTAAGATTTTTCTCGATTGACACCTTGGTTGTTTGATACAATATGCTCCCGTCTTGAAGTGACTCTTCACGAAGATACTCTGAAACCCAACCAAAACTGTGTATTTTGTTGTAACTTACTGATTTGTCAGTAGGTTTTATGTTTTTGTTGTGTTGCTGATATCTTCAGAGCAAACACGTTTTGCAGTTCTGTACGATTATGTACGCGCCAAAATAGAGAAATGGGTGGTTAAATGGCAACTAAGTTTATTTTCGTAACCGGTGGGGTTGTATCGTCTTTAGGTAAAGGGATCGCAGCCGCATCTTTAGCCTCGTTACTGGAGTCGCGGGGCTTACGTGTGACTTTGCTAAAATTGGACCCCTATATTAACGTCGATCCTGGCACCATGAGCCCATTTCAACATGGCGAAGTTTACGTCACCGAAGATGGCGCAGAAACCGATCTCGATTTGGGCCATTACGAACGATTCGTTCGTACGCGCATGACACAAAGCAATAACTTTACCACCGGTCGTGTATACGCCGATGTGTTAAGAAAAGAACGTCGCGGCGATTACCTCGGTGGGACTGTTCAGGTTATTCCTCACATTACCGACGAAATTAAAAGCAAAATCATGCAGGGCGCCGGCGATGCCGATGTCGCCATGGTAGAAATCGGTGGCACAGTGGGTGATATCGAGTCACTGCCGTTCTTAGAGGCGATTCGACAGCTGGGATACGAGCTGGGACGAGAGCGCGCTCTGTTCATGCATTTAACCTTACTCCCGTTTATTAAGACTGCGGGCGAATTGAAAACCAAGCCTACCCAGCACTCGGTTAAAGAATTGCGTTCGATTGGTATTCAACCCGATGTATTAGTGTGTCGCTCTGAGCAGCCTATCCCGGCCGGCGAGCGAGCGAAAATAGCACTCTTTACTAATGTGAAAGAAAACGCCGTAATTTCCATGCGTGACGTTGAAAGCATCTATCGCATTCCATCGTTATTGCAACAGCAGGGGCTGGACGAAATTATTTGTGAGCGGTTCAAGCTGGACGTGCCTGAAGCTAATCTGGAAGAGTGGGAGCAGGTGCTCTACGCCCAAGCCAACCCCAAAGGCGAATTGACCGTTGCAATGGTTGGTAAGTACATGGACCTCACCGATGCTTATAAATCGCTCTCGGAGTCGTTAATTCACGCCGGCCTAAAAACGCGTATGACAGTGAATATCCAGTACATCGATGCCGAAGATGTGGAGAAAAAAGGTACGCATATACTGGAAAATGCTGATGCGATTTTAATTCCGGGCGGATTCGGTGAACGCGGAGTTGAAGGCAAAATTCGAACCGCGAAATATGCGCGAGAAAATAAAATTCCTTACCTCGGCATTTGCCTTGGATTACAGGTTGCCGTTATCGAGTTTGCGCGCAACGTGGCCAAACTTGAGGGTGCGCACAGTACCGAGTTTGACGTTGATTCACCGCATCCCGTAGTGGGGTTGATCACCGAGTGGATCAACAAAGATGGCTCAGTAGAAACGCGCAGTGAAAATTCCGATCTGGGTGGTACCATGCGACTGGGTGCTCAGCCTTCTGAGCTGGAGCCGGGTACAATGATCCGTGAAATCTACGGCTCTGACGTGATTAACGAACGTCATCGCCATCGATATGAAGTGAACGACAATTATATTGAACAACTTGAAGCGGCAGGTTTGAGAGTTTCCGGTTATTCGGCCGCGCAACATCTGGTAGAAACCGTGGAGTTACCGGATCATCCCTGGTACGTCGCCTGTCAGTTTCACCCAGAATTCACCTCGACCCCTCGAGATGGCCATCCACTTTTTACAGCGTTCATCGATGCGGCCAGAAACTGGCAACTTGAACGCAATACGGGAGACAAATAATGAACCTTTGTGGATTTAACGTTGGTATTGATCAACCGTTTTTTCTGATCGCAGGCCCTTGTGTGATTGAAAGTGAACAACTGGCATTGGACACGGCCGGATATCTTAAGCAAGTGACCGATGCGCTGGGTATTCCGTTTATTTACAAATCGAGTTTCGATAAAGCCAATCGATCGTCGCATACCAGTTTTCGCGGACCCGGCATGGAAAAGGGATTGCAAGTTCTTCAAGAAGTGAAAAAGCAGATTGGCGTTCCCGTGTTAACCGATGTTCACGAAGACACGCCGATTAACGAAGTTGCCAGTGTGGTCGACGTGATGCAAACCCCGGCGTTTCTAGTGCGTCAAACTAATTTTATCCAGCGTGTTTGCGAAGCCAAGATACCGGTTAATATCAAGAAAGGGCAGTTTCAGGCACCCTGGGACATGAAGAATGTGGTGGAAAAAGCCAAAGCGACGGGCAACGATCAAATCATGGTCTGTGAACGTGGTGCAAGTTTCGGCTACAACACTCTGGTTTCGGATATGCGTGGCTTGGCAATTATGCGTGAAACCGGTTGTCCGGTTGTTTACGATGCAACGCATTCGGTTCAGCAACCGGGTGGCTTGGGAGCGACCAGCGGCGGTCAACGTGAATATGTACCTGTGTTGGCCCGTGCGGCAATTGCTGCTGGAGTTTCCGGAATCTTTATGGAGACCCATCCAGAGCCAGAAAAGGCAAAAAGTGATGGACCCAATTCGTTCCCGATGCACAAAATTGAAGGCATGCTGAAGTTGCTGCAGCAACTTGATCAAGCCGTAAAGTCGACGCCGTTTGCTGAAGATTCATTAATGGCAAAAGATTAATTTAAACGTTAGTTAAGATAGGAAGATCCATGTCAAAGATTGTTGATATAAAAGCTCGAGAGGTTTTGGATTCTCGCGGAAATCCGACGGTTGAAGCCGATGTCATTTTAGAAACTGGTGCGATGGGCAGTGCTTGTTCGCCTTCGGGAGCTTCTACTGGTTCACGCGAAGCCCTGGAGCTGCGCGACGGTGATAAGTCTCGATACTTAGGGAAGGGTGTACTTAAAGCGGTTAAAAATATCAACAAAGATATTCGAATGGCGCTGGTGGGCGAAAGCGTTGACGATCTGAACGCTTTAGACAATCAGATGTTAGAGCTTGATGGTACAGAAAATAAATCTAAGTTGGGTGCCAATGCGATTTTAGCGGTTTCGTTGGCGGCAGCGAAAGCTTCGGCGCAAGATCGTGGCATTGCTTTGTTCGAGCGCATCAGCACCGGTGAGTTTGCGATGCCAGTTCCGATGATGAATATTATTAACGGCGGAGCACACGCAGACAATAATGTCGACATTCAAGAGTTTATGATATTACCGGCAGGTGTTTCATCCTTTTCAGAGGCCTTGCGCTGCGGTACTGAAATTTTCCACGCGTTACGCGGCGTACTTAAAGAAAAAGGGTTGAATACTGCAGTTGGTGACGAAGGTGGGTTTGCGCCAAATCTGGGTTCGAACGAAGAAGCTCTTGAGGCGATCATCGAAGCGACTCATCGTGCCGGCTATAAAATGGGCGAAGATTGCTGGTTGGGGCTTGATGTCGCTTCATCGGAGTTTTATAAAGACGGTCAATACCATCTGTCGGGCGAAGGCAAAACATTATCGTCAGCTGAATTTGTCGATTACCTGGCGGATCTGGTTGCTCGTTACCCGATTATCTCCATCGAAGACGGTATGGACGAAGGTGATTGGGATGGCTGGAAACTACTTACCGAAAAAGTTGGCGACAAAGTGCAATTGGTCGGCGACGATCTGTTCGTAACCAATACCAAGATTCTGAAAGAAGGCATCGACAAAGGCATTGCGAACTCGATTTTGATCAAAGTGAATCAAATTGGCACCTTGAGTGAAACTCTGGCCGCCATTAAAATGGCACAAGATGCCGGTTACACTGCGGTTGTTTCGCACCGTAGCGGTGAAACCGAAGACGCAACCATTGCCGATTTGGCCGTTGCTACTGCCGCGGGACAAATTAAAACCGGTTCTTTGTGCCGTAGTGATCGCGTTGCTAAGTACAACCAATTGTTGAGAATCGAAGAGAAATTGGGCGAGAAAGCGGTTTATCCTGGCAAATCAGCCTTTCGCTGTTTAAACTAAGCACAATCGATTAAAAACATGCGGGCGCTTTATTCGGCCCGCAACGGAATGATTTTATGAAGTGGTGGGCAATCATACTGTTGGTATTGTTAGCGTGGTTACAGGTTCGCCTGTGGTCGCCCGATGGAGGTATTGCCCAGCTACGCCAACTCGAACAAAGCGTGGCCGAACAAAAAAAAGCAAATCAGCAACTCAAAGCGCGTAATGCCGAGTTGTTCAAGCAAGTCAAAGCGCTGCGAAACGATGATGCCGCCATCGAGCAATACGCTCGGCTTCATTTAGGAATGATCAAGCCCGGCGAAACTTTTTATCGTTTTGTCCCTGCCAAAAAACAGTAATCCCATGAGCCAAACGCAACAAGAGTACTGGGTAATCATCCCGGCAGCGGGTTGTGGTTCTCGAATGAATTCCGACACTCCTAAACAGTACCTGCCGTTGTGTGGCAAAAAGGTCATTGAGCATTCGTTGTCGTTATTCGATGCCGATGAGGACATTGCCGGTATCGTGGTGGTGGCCGATACGAACGACAATTACATCAGTGAAGTATTGGCGTCATGTTCAAACAGGGTTTTTCGTGTTGATGGTGGCGCCGAACGCGCCGATTCTGTGATGAACGGTTTAAATTGGTTGATTGAACAACAAGTGAATCGAGAGAGCTGCGTTTTGGTTCACGACGCAGCGCGTCCATGCCTTTCCGTGACCGATCTGGATAAGTTAAAGGCCAGTGTTGGTGATTTTCCTGACGGTGCTATTCTTGTAGCGCCAGTGGTGGATACCTTAAAGCAGGTGAATGGCTCAAACATCAGCAAAACGCACGACAGGGCACAGTTTCGGCGAGCGTTAACGCCACAAATGGCGCCTTTAGGTGTTTTGCATCACGCGTTAAAACAGGCGAATAAAAAGAACCTTTGCGTTACCGATGAAGCGCAGGCTCTGGAACTCGCCGGAGTGCGTGTGGGCGTGGTCGAGGGGCAACGCAATAATTTAAAGATTACCTATCCAGAAGACTTGGCCCTGGCCGAGTTCGTTTTACAAAGTCGAGCGAAATAATTTTATGATGCGAATTGGACATGGATTTGATGCCCACAAATTTGGCGGAAACAAGCCGCTAGTGTTAGGCGGAGTAACCATCGATTATCCGGTGGGCTTGCTGGCGCACTCTGATGGAGACGTTGTTTTGCACGCGGTGTGTGATGCTTTATTGGGATCTGTTGCGCTTGGTGATATCGGCAAACATTTTTCCGATCAGGATGAGGCGTATGCCAATATCGACAGTCAGGTTCTGTTGCAACGTGTTGTGAGCATGCTCAAAGAAAAAAATTATTCAGTGGTCAATCTGGACATCACCATAGTCGCTCAGGCACCCAAAATGGCGCCGCACATCGAGGCTATGCGACAAGTGATTGCCGAGCGATGCTGTTGCGACATAGGACAGGTCAATGTAAAGGCAACCACCACTGAAAAAATGGGGTATATCGGTCGAAAAGAAGGTATCGCGGTGCATGCGGTTACTCTGGTCACCCCCTCATGAGTTTCTCATTACCCAGAAGCCAGACGGCATCAATTCAATCGGCAGATTTAAAACAAAATCTCGAAGACTTTCTGGTCAATGAAGTTTTATCCTTCGAGCCTTCGGGCGATGGCGAACACTGTTTTTTATTGATTGAAAAGCGAAATGCCAATACCAATTGGATTGCCAAAAAGCTGGCAAAGCGATTTGGCGTTAAAGAACGCGATGTCGGCTATGCCGGACTTAAAGATCGTCACGGTATAACGCGTCAGTGGTTCAGTGTTCATATTCCGGGGCAAGACAATCCACAACAGATTGAAGGTGATGACGAGTTTTCGGTGTTACGTATTGAGCGAAACAATAAAAAACTCAAACAAGGCAGTGTCAAAGCTAACCAGTTTGAAATCAATTTGCGTCGTTTAAGTGGTGATAAATCAGCTATAGAGAAACATCTTGAGTTTATCAAGCGAAACGGTTTTCCCAATTATTTTGGCGCTCAACGCTTCGGTCATCAGGGGCGAAACGTTGAAAAAGCGATTGCGATGTTAAGTGGCACATTGAGAGTAAAAAAACACCAGCGGTCGATTTATTTATCAGCCTTACGAAGTTGGTTTTTCAATCGCTATCTGGCGCATCGTATAGAACAAGGGACCTGGCTAACGCCTCTGACAGGTGATCGTATGATGTTGGCGGGCAGTCGCTCGTTTTTTCATGTGTCTGGTGATGAAGATAATTTACAGACCCGTGTAGCAGACGGTGACATTCATATTGCAGGGCCATTACCCGGCGAAGGTATCGAGGAACAGCTCGATGACTACTGGGAGCTATGCGAAACTATCTGGCAAGACTATTCAGAATGTATCAAGAGCATTCCGGTTAAAATCGATTGGCGTTCTTTAAGGGTGATCCCACTAGAGTTGGCCTGGCAATTTGTAGGAGATGATGGTTTAAAATTAACCTTCAGTCTGTCCAGTGGTAGTTACGCTACCGGTTTGCTGGAAGAGCTTGGCAACATTGTCGACTGTTCAGTACGTCATTCAACCGAAGGAGATAACCAGTGAATATTCTACTGAGTAATGACGACGGTTATTTTGCACCCGGCCTTATCTGTTTGCATCGTTATTTGGCAGAACACCATCAGGTGACGGTGGTGGCTCCCGACCGCAATTGCAGCGGGGCCTCAAACTCACTGACGCTGGAAGTTCCTATTCGCGTGAGTCAAACCGAAAGTGGTTTTTATTCAGTTACCGGAACACCGTCTGATTGTGTCCACCTTGGTACGTATCATGTGATCGATAAGACCCCCGATATAGTGGTCGCCGGAATCAACACGGGCGCAAATTTAGGTGATGATGTGCTCTATTCGGGCACGGTTGCGGCTGCAATGGAAGGTCGTTCACTTGGAATGCCTGCCATCGCTGTTTCACTGGTTGGCAATAAACATTTTGAAACCGCCGCACACGTGGTTACCCGAATCATTGAACGACTCAAAGACAATCCGTTACCGATCGATAAAATCTTGAATATTAATGTGCCTGATATTCCGTTGCAGGAAATTGCAGGATATCAATTAACGCGCTTGGGAAGTCGTCACAGAGCTGATACTATTGTGCCAGCAAAAGATCCCAAAGGTCGTACTGTGTACTGGATTGGACCGACACCCGGTGCTCAGGATGAAGCTGAAGGGACTGATTTTTATGCAGTTGAAAACGGCTTCGTTTCGATCACACCCATCACCGTCGATTTAACTGCAACCGATTGTTTTGAACAAGTTGGGGAGTGGATGTCAGAGTTATGAACTCGTTTCAGTTATCCGGTATCGGAATGACGTCGCAACGGACGCGCGAAAGACTGGTAAACCGGTTGAAAGAAAAAGGCATTGAAAATCAGCAAGTGTTGAGCATTATGGCCTCAACTCCGCGGCATTTATTTGTAGACGAAGCCATTTCACATCGGGCCTACGAAGACACTGCATTACCTATCGGAATGGGACAAACCATTTCTCAGCCATTTATTGTTGCCCGAATGAGCGAGTTGTTGCTGGACACGGGCGCCATGGACAAGGTTCTAGAAATTGGCACCGGATCGGGTTATCAAACCGTGATTTTGGCTCAAATGTTCAAAGAAGTGTTCAGTGTTGAGCGAGTCGGCCCGTTACAAAGAGTAGCTCAAAAACGCTTACGCAACCTCAAAGCCTTCAATGTGTTTTATAAACATGGCGATGGGTTTCAAGGTTGGGAAGAAAAAGGTCCTTTTGATGCAATCATTGTTACCGCTGCGCCAGAAGCCGTTCCTCAAGCTTTGGTCGATCAACTGGCAGAAGGTGGACGCATGGTTATTCCGGTTGGAACGCAAACCGGTGTGCAAGATTTAATTTTATTGCACAAAGTCGATGGCGAATTACAAAAAGTTTCGCTGGAAAAAGTAAAGTTTGTCCCGCTGCTGGGTGGAACGGTCGATTAAAAATCTCCGCTAAAGTATCGGTACACATCGCTGGGTCTTCCAGCCGAACCTTGAAACGAAATTCATCTATGAAAATATTCAGTTCCCTCTACGACAAATGTTTGCGCTGGGCAATGCATCGGTACGCGGTTTATTACCTTGGTGGCTTGAGCATCGCAGAGTCAATCGTTTTTCCGATCCCGATCGATGTCATGTTGGCACCCATGTGTTTGGCTAATCGAGAAAAAGCCTGGTTTTATGCCTCGGTAACGACAATCACTTCGGTTATTGGTGGGGTGATTGGTTACCTACTGGGGTATTGGGCTTTCGACAGTTTGGTTCAACCTGCTATAGAAGCCGCCGGTTATATGGATAAATACCTTCAGGTGGTCGATTGGTTTGAGTCGTACGGCATTTGGGTGGTGTTTATCGCCGGATTCTCTCCGCTGCCCTACAAATTGTTTACGCTGAGCGCTGGTGCGCTGCAGATGGCCTTGTTGCCATTCATTGTGGCTTCGACCATCGGTCGGGCGAGTCGGTTTTTTCTGGTGGCAGCCATTATGTATTGGGGCGGAGCCGCCATCGATCGCAAACTCAAACAAACCATCGATTGGTTGGGCTGGGTTGTGATTTTGCTTGCAGTTGTTGGCTATTTGATATACAAATATTTATAATTCGATAAATCAGTAAGTTACAGTCAGTTCTTAAAATTTGTATTAAGTTAGAGTTCAGGTATATCGACTGACTATCTAACTCCATTATGTAACCCACTGATTGACATTCAGTCACTTAGCCAGGTCGTAAAAGTGTTTGATAATCAACAGATTACAATTAGATGCGTGGTTTGCCTTGTGGTGGCAGTGACGCTCTTTGCTTGTAGTCATCACGGTCCGGCTCCCGTTATCAATCTTTCTGAACAGTCCGTTGATTACCAGAATCGTGCGTATTCGCAAGATGATCGCGGCGAACCTGAGCCTTTTCCCGAATATCATGAAGTTGAAGTAGGCGATACTTTATTTTCGATCGCCTGGCGGTACGGGGTCGATTACCGGCAGTTGGCTGAGATTAATGATATTGATAATGATTATCGTATTTATCCTGGCCAAAAGCTTCGTTTTGCACTGCCGCAAATTCCCATGAAAATAGAAAGTTTTGAGCCGAAAAAGTTACAGTTGGCCGTTAAACAGGCGCTTGGCTTGCCTATACAAGCAGAAGAATCACAGAGCTCGCAGAATAAAGCACCTTTAAAGGTTAGCAGTAACTCTCGACAAAATGTGCGAAACACCGGTAGCAAGGTAATAAGTCACAAAAAAACTGAAAAAAGTTCTCGACAAGTCGTATCGAGATCGGTTAAAGGTCAATCAAAGGGTTCTAAAGTGAGCCGTTGGTTTTGGCCTGTTAAAGGTCCGGTTTTAAACGGTTTTTCCAGAAAAATGCACGGCAATAAAGGTGTCGATATTTCCGGGAAACCCGGGCAGCCTGTACGAGCTGCCGCACCAGGTCGTGTGGTGTATCGAGGTAATTCGCTTAAAGGTTATGGGAACTTAATTATAGTGAAACATAACGACGATTATTTAAGCGCTTACGCTCATAACAGCAAAATTCACGTAAAAGAGAACGAAATAGTTAAAGCTGGGCAAGTTATTGCCGATATAGGTAACAGTGGTACTGACCAGACAAAATTACATTTTGAAATTCGGTACCGAGGTAAGCCAGTCGATCCAATAAAGTACTTACCGAAACTATAAAAGAAACAGTGTTTTCCCGCTTTAGTCGTTGAAAGGATTGCAGCTATTAAAGTGGATGAGTAAGGCGAGCAATCGCAATTTAGTGGAGAGGTGAGTTATGAGTAAACAACAAGAAAGCGTTAGCCAGACAGAAACAGCCGTGGCCGAGACTATCTCAGATTCCTTATCTGAAGAATATGCCGAGTATCACAAAGTCCATGAAAAATCCCTTGATGCTACCCAGATGTATTTGGGTGAAATCGGCGTGAACGCATTATTAACCGCCGAAGAAGAAGTATTCTACGCACGCAAGGCGCAAAAAGGCTGTGCAAAATCACGAGCCAAAATGATTGAAAGTAACTTGCGTCTTGTTGTCAAAATCTCTCGCCGATATACCAACCGTGGTTTAGCACTTTTAGATTTAATTGAAGAAGGCAATTTGGGTCTTATTCGCGCGGTCGAAAAATTCGATCCCGAACGCGGCTTCCGTTTCTCGACTTATGCAACCTGGTGGATTCGACAGACGATTGAACGTGCCATCATGAATCAAACTCGCACCATCCGTTTGCCCATTCATGTGGTTAAAGAATTAAACGTCTATTTACGCGCCTCTCGCGAACTGGCGCAAACACTGGATCATGAGCCAACGGCCGAAGACATTGCTCAGAAGCTGGACAAGCCGGTTGAAGATGTGACCCGTTTGCTTGGGTTAAATGAACGCATCGCATCCGTCGATACACCGTTTATTGCCGATTCCGATAAATCTTTGCTCGATACCATTCCTGACGAGCGTGATATGGGGCCTGCCGAGAAGCTGCAAGACGAAAATCTGAAAAACAACATTGAGTTCTGGTTGAATGAGCTGGGTGAAAAGCAGCGCGAAGTTATCGCACGTCGTTTTGGCCTGTTGAACTACGAACCATCGACTCTCGAAGAAGTAGGTGTAGAAATTGGCCTGACTCGTGAGCGTGTTCGTCAAATTCAGGTTGAAGCTTTAAGACGTTTGAGACATCTGTTAGAGAAGCAAGGATTGTCTCTCGAAGCATTGTTTAAAGCTTAAAAGTATCGACCCTAATACCTCTCTCGAAAAAGCCTACTTCGGTAGGCTTTTTTATTGCTTAAAATACGTTTAAGTATCCTTTCGTAAAGCAATTTACTTTCTCATTTGTTCCATTAAGATAGCCGATAGAAGATTATTGCTAACTGGAGATTGAGTGGAAACTTTCAGTACATTGTATGACCGCGCATTAACTCGTAAAGGCAGTCGCAAGTCGCTAGAAGCGTTGGTCGGCAAACCGCAATCAACGAAAGCACTGTCGAATCTGGATGACAGCTTCATCCTGTCAGAATTTTCGAAAAAAGTCTTTCAGTCCGGATTTGTGTGGCGTGTCGTACGGAGTAAATGGCCCGACTTTGAAGAAATATTCTTTGATTTTGATATCGATAAGATCCTTATGATGCCCCCTGAAATGCTCGAGCGCAAAGCGTCGGATAAACGTATAATTCGAAATTTAAGAAAAGTTAAATCAATCCAGAACAACGCACTGATGATTAGTGATATTCGAAGGGAACATGGCAGTTGTGCGAAATGGATTGCAGAATGGCCTGTCGATAACATTATCGGTCTTTGGGATGCTTTAAAGCAGAAAGGCGATCGACTCGGTGGAAACACGGGGCCTTACGGTTTACGAGCGATTGGAAAAGATACCTTTTTGTTAACCAGAGATGTCGAGGCTTATTTTCGAAATCAAAAGCTTATCGATGGCGGCTTAAGAAGCAAAAAGTCGTTAGTAAAAATTCAGGATTGTTTTAATCACTGGCGCGAAGAGTCGGGCAGAAGTCTGCAAGAAATCAGTCAGATTATTTCGTTTGGGGTTGGTGACAATCGGGTTTAGTCCTTAAGCCCTGCCAACATCCAAACTGAAAGATAAAAAAACGATAATTTTGGAAGAGCCGATATTTCTAGATATCGGCAACCATTAAGCTGAATTAAATGCGTCGCTTATCCGAGAGATGCTGCAAAATTACTGCCGATAGTTGATTCAAATTAAAGTAAACTGATTGTAGTAAGATGACCCTTTGGCGTTCATATTAGCGAATAATGGATAATGCATCGAAAAAATGAACTAAAAAAACGAATTTATATTTTAAGTTAGGTGATTCATTTTGAAACACGGACAGCCGCCTTTCAATTTAACTTTTGCCTACAACGGGTGAAACCGTATATCGAGAGAGAAAAGAAAATGAAAAGATTCCATCTTGTTTCAACGGCGATAACATTATTCGCCAGTAGCTTATTTTCTGTGAGTTTGAGTGCCGAGCCTCAATTATTAGAGAAGAATAATCGAACGTTAGGATACAAGGACATTTTTAGTTTGGAGTATGCCGCTAATCCTGTGGTAATGCCCGATGGCAAGCATGTCGTGTATGAACGGCGCAGTATGGATATTATGACCGACAGTATTCGTAGAAATTTATGGACGGTATCTTTAGACGGAAGTGAACATATGCCGTTATTGTCCGACTCAAAAAATCACTATAGCCCGATATTTTCTCGCGACGGCTCGAAAATGGCTTATCTTTCGAGTAAAGAGGGGAAAGTTCAAATATACGTGAGAGATGTAAAAAGCGGTAGAACGGCTCGCGTCACTGATGTAGCCGTGAGCCCAAACAATTTGAGTTTTTCTCCTGACGGAAAACAAATAGCCTTTGTCATGTTTACTCCTGCGACAGCCAAACCTCTGTTTAGTTTATCATTCAAGCCAGATGGAGCAGAATGGGCGAATGACGCTCAGTACATCGACTCGACCTTGTTTCAGCGCGACGGTGTGGGTATGAATAAGCCTGGGAACCTTCAGGTTTATGTTGTTCCGACCATAGGCGGTACACCCCGCCAAATTACGTCGACCGCTCACGATTATTCGGGACCGTTAACCTGGACCAAAGATGGTAAAACAATCATAGTGTCTGCGAATACGCGAGAGGATTTTGAGTTCGATGTATTTAATAGCGATTTATTAGCCATAGATATTTTAAACGGCGATGTTACTCAACTGACGGATATGTCTGGCCCAGAAAGTTCGCCTAAAGTCAGTCCTGATGGAACGCGAATCGCTTTCACAGGCTTTGAAGACAACGGAAAGTCGTTTCAGGTGTCAGAGCTTTATGTAATGGATATTGATGGTAGCAACATCAGGCAGATCACACGAAAATTGGATCGTTCAGTGCAAAATATCCAATGGGCAAAAAACAGTCGGGGTATTTATTTTAGCTACGATAACAATGGTAAAAAACATGTGGCTTACGCCAATCTTTCTGGCAAATTAACAAAGAAAACCGATCGATTAGGTGGAATGAGTTTAGGTAGACCCTACACTTCTGGACAGTTCGATGTAACCAATAAAGGAAACTTGGTTTACACTCATTCTAGCGGTGATAAGCCTGCGGATTTAGCCTTAGTCGATAAACGCGGTCGAGTGGCTATGCTTACCGATCTTAATGGTGATGTCTTTGATCATAAAACCGTGAACAAACCTCAGTTAATCACAGTAAAAAGTTCTATAGATCAACGTGAGTTACAAGCGTGGGTTGTTACTCCTCCAGACTTTGATCCCAAGAAAAAATACCCTTTGATTTTAGAAATTCATGGTGGTCCCCACACCGCTTACGGCCCAGGCTTTTCGACAGAAGTTCAACTTTTTGCCGCAGCGGGCTATGTCGTCTTATACGGGAATCCTCGTGGTTCGACATCTCAAGGTAGCGAATTTGCGAATTTAATTAATAAGGATTACCCATCGAATGATTACGATGATTTGATGGATATGGTAAATGGCGTAATTGCCAAAGGATACATCGATGAAAAGAATTTGTTCGTAACTGGTGGTTCTGGTGGAGGCGTTTTGACAGCTTGGATTATCGGAAAGACTGATCGATTCAAAGCCGCTGTTGTCGCTAAGCCGGTAATTAACTGGATCAGTATGATTGGAACGTCTGACATTTATACCTTTATGACACGATATTGGTTTACCGAGTTGCCCTGGAACGATTACGAGCAATATTGGAAACGCTCTCCACTTGCTTTGGTGGGTAACGTAAAAACGCCAACCATGGTGTTAACAGGCGAGCTCGATGTTCGAACGCCAATGAGTGAAAGTGAACAGTATTATGGAGCCTTGCGTTTAGAGGGAGTTGAGAGCTCTTTTGTTCGCATTCAGGGTGCCTATCATGGTATTGCAGCTAAGCCATCCAACTTGGCGAGAAAAGTAGGGTACATTCTCGCCTGGTTTGATAAGTACAAAAACGCAACTGAAGAAAAGACGGAGTAAATTTCAACGTATATTGCGAATGGCTTAATTGATCAGCTGGTGAATGTGTAAAGTAAAGAGGGCAAAGAGATAAGTTCTAGTGCGGATTTGCCCTCCGCTTTTCTTGTGAACGATTAAGTCTGTAACCCGACGTAACATTGTACGTTATACGCTTAGCATGATTCGGCCTCAAAAATTTTTGATACTGTCTCTTTGGGTGAATCATCTGGAGCGATTTTTACTCAAATCTTATTTTTAAGAGTAGGCGTTTCTCTCATCAGGAAGATCGCTTTTGTACTCAACAAATTCAATTTCGAATCCCGATGGGTCGACGAAATAAACGTTATCACGATGAGGAGCATCGGCTCCGTCTTTTGCGATCTCAAATCCTGCTTTATTCAGTCGATTGATTAATGCTTTAAGATTGCTGGTTACAAACGCAAAGTGGGCAAGCCCTACTTGATGACCTTCCAGACTGCGGTTGTTACCCTGGCCATTATCGTTGAATGTCAGGTATTGGTAGTCGTCACCAAAATGAAGCCAGTTGCGCTTTAAACCGTACCAGTCGCTTTCACCCTGACCGCGAATTTGCCAGTGCGGAAAGGCAGCTCGATAAAACTTCAGTGTTTGTGGTAGGTCTTTTACAACCAAATTGATGTGTTCTAAGTGAATCATTAGTGGCTCCTTGTTTCACATTCCAAACTTATAGCGTTCTTTGGTTTCGTTAGAGAGTTGATTGAAAGCGATATGAATCGGCCGAAGCGCTTCGCTGTATTGTTGTAGCATGAAAAGGTAATGGGCGATGCGACTTCTCAGGTTGGCATCGCGTTGGGTTAAAACTTTTGTATCGGCTTCAGGATTGTGCAGTCGCTCGTTGACGTAACGAATGATCAGGTGGTCGGGCAGTGGCACCATTTTGTTATTTTTAAAGGCGTTCATACGAAGTTCGGCGATGGGATAAGCGCCACTGATGCCATTGACCACCGAAACCAGCAGGACTGGCTTATGTGCTGTATATCGCCAATGGCACATAAGTAAAAAATTCTTCAGCACTGGCGTCGCCATACCGCCCCACTCGGGAGTTATCAGAATGTAGGCATCGGCTTTGTCCAGTTGTTTACAAATTATGGGCCAATCGCTATTGGCAACGTCCGGGTGCCGTTCGTCGCCGTCCCAAATCGGGATGTTCAACTGGGTTAAATCAAGGTGACTGACTGAAGTTTCCTCTTTGAGAGGTAAGTTCTTCGTTACGGTTTTAAGGTACTGTCCTACACGGGCACTTTCAGAAGGCACGCGCTGACTGCTGCTAACAATGAGTAGATTCATATTTGGTAAACTATTTTGTTTATTTATGATAAGTAAAGTAAAATATTTATTTAATAAAGTAAATACTTTATAAATAAAAAACTTTACATACTTGTAGGCTGAGGGATAATAAGTGGTGGGAGAAAGCATGAAAACTACCAATAAAATCATTCAGTTACTGAAAACAGAAGGGCCCTGTACGGCAAAGTATCTGGCCGATGAGCTATCTTTGACCACCATGGGCATTCGGCAGCACATGCTCGCATTAGAGGCTTCAGGCGACGTTGAGTTTGAGGACCGTAAGGCCGCCCGTGGTCGGCCGACACGATTCTGGCGTCTGACTGAAAAAGCCAATCGCTATTTTGACGACCGACATGAAGAGCTTACTTTGCAGATGATCGAGTCGGTGCGTAACGTTTTTGGTGATGACGGTCTGGAGCAATTGATACAACACCGTGAACAAGAGTCAATGAAACTGTATCAATCGGTTTTATCCGACTGCAAAAGTTTGAAGTCAAAACTCGACGCGTTGGCACGGCTTCGCAGCGAAGAAGGGTATATGGCAAAGGTAATGGAAGACGAAAGTGGCCTCTGGTTGATTGAGGATCACTGTCCGATTTGTGCCGCCGCGACTCAATGCCAAAACTTTTGTCGCTCCGAATTATCGATGTTTCGGTCGCTACTGGCGGATGTCGCTTCGGTAAAGCGAGAAGAACACATTGTCAAAGGTGCGCGCCGTTGCGCTTACCGTATTAAGCCCAAATAGCTGCATCATTTGCGAAGTTTATAACTATCCACAGGTAGGTGATCGAGCAACAAGATTTGTGAAAAATTCCACAAATTATTGTCTTGAAATTTTGTCCTATGACCCCATAAAAGTTTCGTTTTAGCGTTAATGCTTTGTTTTTCAGACGAATTTCCCACTCACGGGAATGTTAAGCAGGGTTTTTTCGTTGTTGTTGCAGTGCCTTCTCGCTGTAAATGTTATGGCCATTCCTGCGCGTCATTTTATTAAATAAAGCATCGTTCAAATTACTAACTAAGAGTCAAACCGTCTTTTAATAACAGGAGGACAGTTATGCTGGAGGTTTGTCAATTAAAACGTTGCTATGGCGACTTTGTGGCCGTAGACGACGTCAGCTTTACCATTGGAAAAGGGGAAATAGTTGGGTTGCTGGGTCACAACGGGGCCGGTAAAACCACAATTATGAAAATGTTGAGCGGTTATCTGGAGCCCGATCATGGTCGAGTATCGCTCGATGGTATTGATTTGGCCGAAAATCCCAAAGCGGTTCAATCCATGTTGGGGTATTTACCCGAAAGTCTTCCTGTGTATCCTGAAATGACGGTCGCCGACTATCTGGATTACGCCGCAGACCTTAAAGGTTTAACGGGCGAAACCAAGCGTAAGGAAATTCAGCGAGCAATCAATGCCACCCAACTCACAGATAAACTGCTTTCAACCATTGCAACATTATCTCGCGGATACAAACAACGTGTCGGTGTGGCTCAATCGATTTTAGGTCGGCCTAAATTATTAATTCTGGATGAGCCAACCAACGGACTCGATCCGGAGCAAACCCAGCAAATGCGTCAGTTGATTCGTGAAATTGCGAAAGACGCAACGGTGATTTTATCCACACATATTATGCAAGAAGTTGAGGCTCTGTGCTCGCGCGTTCTCATTTTGGGCGCCGGTCGCTTGTCGGTGGACGAGAATCTGGAAACATTAAAAAACAGCAATCGCTGTCTGATTCAGTGTTCAATGTCGGTCGACAAAATTCAGTCATTAGAACAGCTAAAAGGGGTGGCCAACGTTCAGGCGATAGAAACACAACAAGGTGATTTGAACGAATACGCCATCGAATTTAAGTCAGACATTAACCAGCGTAGTGTTCAGTCCCAGATTGCCAAACATATTATTGAGCAGGGCGAATCTTTGTATACCATGACACCAGAACACAGAAGCCTGGAAGTGCTATTCAATCAGGTATCGCAGCAGTCAGCGTCGAAAGGGGGATTAAAAAATGCGGCTTGAAAATCGTCAGAATAGCAGCATTCGCCGAATCGCTGCGAAAGAAATTACTCTTTTTTTCTCATCGCCTACGGCCTATTTATTTTTGGCAACCTTTGCCGCGGTCACTTTGTTTATCTTTTTCTGGGGCGAAGCCTTTTTCTCGCGCAATATTGCCGATGTCAGACCATTATTCGAATGGATGCCGGTGTTATTAATATTCCTATCCGCAACACTGACCATGCGAATGTGGAGTGAAGAAAGACGCACAGGAACCTTGGAGCATGTGGTCACACAATCGTTGCCGCTTTGGCACTTCGTTGCCGGAAAGTTTCTCGGTTGTGTGTTCTTATTGCTTTTAGCGTTGTTGATGACCTTACCGTTACCCATCACCGTCGACTGGTTGGGTGATCTTGATTGGGGGCCTGTGTGGGCTGGCTATCTGGCGACGTTATTATTGGGCGCAGCGTATTTAAGCATTGGTCTTTTCGTATCGGCCCGCAGTAATAATCAAATCGTCAGTTTACTCACTGCAAGCTTGCTGTGCGGTATTTTTTACTTGCTTGGTTCGTCGAGCATCACCAATCTTTTCTCAAGCTCGGTTGGCGAATGGTTACGCCAAATCGGCAGTGGCTCACGCTTCGATGCCATCACCCGTGGTGTCATCGATTTACGTGACCTGTATTATTACCTCAGCTTGATGATTGCATTTTTGGCACTGAATACCTACAGCTTGCAGAAAGAGCGTTGGATTTCAAAAGGTAAACGCCCTGCGCACTGGTATTGGCAAGCACTGACTGGGCTCATTGTGCTAAATGCCATCGCTGCTAATTTCTGGTTGGGGCAGGTGAACGCGCTACGAGTGGATGTGACGCGCGGTGATCAATATTCCATTTCCGATGCCACACAAAAGTATCTCGATCGGTTGCAAGAACCGCTCTTGTTGCGCGGTTATTTCAGTAGTAAAACTCATCCGTTGCTCTCGCCTCTGGTGCCACAACTGAAAGATCTGATCCGAGAATACGAAGTCGCCGCCGACGGTAAGGTACGTATTGAAATTGTCGATCCACAAACCGAACCGGATTTGGAAAAAGAGGCGAATCAAAAGTTTGGTATTAAGCCGGTGCCTTTTCAGGTGGCCGATCGTTATCAGTCGTCGATTGTCAGTTCTTATTTTAACGTACTGGTTCAATACGGAGACCAACACAAAGTGCTTGGCTTCCGCGATTTAATCGAAGTAAAAACCAGTGGTGAAGCAGACATAGACGTTCAGTTGCGCAATCCTGAGCACGATATTACCCGCGCCATCAAAACCGTTCTCAACGAGTTCCAGTCGTCGGGTAATCTGTTCAGTACCGTTAAAGGCAATATTGAGTTCAAACTCTATGCGTCTAAAAACGAGGCGTTACCCGAGCAACTTCAAAGCTATAAATCTGAGGTAATGGCGGTACTTGATGCGACCGAGCAACAAGCGGGTGAGCAGTTTAAAGTTGAAGTCATCGACCCGGAAGCCGGAGACGGCTCTGTGGCGCAGCAAATTGCTGAAAACTTTGGCTTTCAACCCATGTCGGCCAACCTGTTTAGCGATCAAACCTTTTATTTTTACATGACACTGCAAAAAGATGATCAAGTTGTGCAAATTCCGTTGGCCGATTTAACGCAACAAAGTTTTGAGAAAAACCTTGATGCTGGAATTAAACGTTTCGCCAGTGGATTCACCAAAACGGTAGCATTGGTGGTGCCTGAACAAACAGCGCCTTACTCACCTTATGGCCAACAAAGCGCAAGCTTTAATCAGCTGGAGTCGTTCTTAAACGAAGAACTCAATGTAACCCGTGAGGATTTGTCGGATGGAAGTGTTTCTGGCGAAGCAGACTTGCTAATGTTGGTGGCTCCAGAAAATATGGGTGAAAAAGAACTGTTCGCAATCGATCAGTTTTTAATGAAAGGCGGTACCGTCATCGCTGCGACTTCACCGTTTAAGTCGAACATGACACAGCGCAGTTTAACCTTGCAAAAGCACACCAGTGGCTTGTCCGATTGGTTAAAACACCAAGGCATCACCATCGACGAAAAAGTGATTCTCGATCAGCAAAATTCGGCGTTTCCAATTCCGGTTGCGCGCAACGTGGGCGGGTATCAAATTCAAGAAATGAGAATGTTTGATTATCCATTTTTTGTCGATATCCGTGGTGATGGAATCAACCAGGATAATTTGGTGACCTCTGAGTTACCTCAGCTAACCATGACCTGGGCGTCACCGATAAAGCTTGAAGCCAATGAAGCGCGACAAAGCATTGAATTGCTGAAAAGTTCAGAGCAGTCCTGGCTCAGCAGTAACCTGAACGTGTCGCCCAAACTTGATGGTTCTGCCAACAGTGGTTTTGCGCCGCAGGGCGAACAAGGCAGTCATATGGTTGGCGTGATAACCGAAGGTGTATTCCAATCTTACTTTGCTGATAAACCATCGCCATTGCTTGACGCAGAAAAATCGGGGAACGAAGACTCTGCCACCGATTCTGGTGAGGAAAAAGCAGAAGAGGAGAGCAATACTGAACTACAAGTCAGCTCGGTAATCAAGCGCTCACCCGAGTCAGCACGAATCATCGTCTTCAGTTCAAACGATTTTCTGGCTGATAATGTGCTTCGGTTGGTTGGCAGTGCCCAACAAAGTGAATATCTTAACTCGGTGCAAATGATTGCAAATGCGGTGGACTGGTCGCTGGAAGACTCTGGGTTGCTAAGTATTCGTTCGCGCAGTCATTTCAATCGAACTCTTCCACCAATGGAGCAGTCGACCCAGGTATTCTGGGAGTATCTGAATTATGGTTTGGCGCTTTTGGCATTGGGTGTTATTGCCATAGTGGTCAGCCAACAACGTTATCGTAAGCACAAGCGATTTGTTGAGTTATACGCAAAATAAGGAGGCGATAAATGAACAAACTTATTCAGGGGCTTATCGGCCTTCTATTTTTACAACTGATCGTTGCTCTGGCCATGTTGTGGTCAGAGCAGTCATCAAATTCGTCGCCCGAGGCAGTCAGCTTTGTTGCGGCAACTAAAAGTGACATCAATAAAGTTACCATAATTGATGGTGATATGAGCGTTGAGTTAACAAAGAACGACGATGGTTGGTATCTGCCGAATTGGTACGGTGTACCGGTCGATGCGAATAAACTCAGTGTTGCACTGAACAAACTTATCGAGTTACAAAGTACCTGGCCGGTGACAACCACGTCGAACAGCCACGACCGATTCAAAGTGACCGAAGAGAATCATCAGCGACGGTTAATCCTTTACTCGGACGATAAAAAAGTGGGCGATGTTTTTCTCGGTACATCACCCGGCTTTCGAAAAGTCCATATTCGAGATGCCGATCAAGATGCAGTCTACGCGGTAGAGCTCAATACCTATGATTTTCCTTCGGAGTCCAAACAGTGGTTGGATAAATCGTTGCTCGCAGTCAATAATGTTGAGTCGTTTGAAATCGATTCGGCAACCATTACCAAAGAACAAGAAGACTGGGTTTTGCGTTCGCCTGATTTAGAGGGTCTGCTCGAAGAAAATGAGTTGAAAGCACAGACAACCAACAATGGCATCAAGCTGGATAAAGAGAAAGTCGATAAATTACTGAAGAGAATTGAAAAACTGTCAGTAATTTCTGTTGCCGAAAATAGCGAGGAGCTGGATTTTGAAAAGTCGATTCAGTTAAAAGTTTCGGCTGAGCAAGACTTTACTTTTTCTTTTCTGGAGCAGGATGGAAAGCATTATGTGAAACGTAATGACAAAGAATGGATCTTCGAAACCAACGGCATGGCCGAGAAAGAACTGGCTGATTTTTCGGCAAAGGACTTTATTGCAACAAAAGAACCCGCTGCGGAAAACGAGCAAGTTGCAAAAGCTGACGAATCCTCCGATGCATCAACAAATCGATCGACCTCTTCAACGTCAAAGGCTGAGTCAAGCATGCAATGATGCAGTTAGAAACACTTGTTGTGGTTAATTGAAAGCCCGTTTATACGGGCTTTTTTTGTAATTAAATCTTGAAAAAAAAAGCAGATAAACCAAATATTATTACTGGGTTTGATTGGTAGTCATACGGTCAAACGGATTCAATGTTTTTGTTTCATATTGCTTCCAAAGGAGGATATGCTATGAATTCAATTGATTTAACACCTCTGTATCGCAACTCGGTTGGCTTCGATCGGTTCGCCTCGTTGCTCGATAACGCTTTAAATAGTGAACCATCGAGTGGCTTTCCATCCTATGATATCGAAATGGTCGATGACGACCGCTACAGTATTACTTTGGCGGTATCGGGGTTCAAAGAAGACGACCTCGACATCGAAGTTGAAAAAGACACTTTAACCGTAAGAGGCCGCAAAGAAGACGACCAGAAGCGCCAGTACCTGTATCACGGAATTGCCAAGCGAAACTTCGAAAAGAAGTTCAGCCTGGCCGACTTTATTCGTGTAGTAAACGCAGAGTATTCAGACGGGCTGTTGCGCATAAATCTGGTGAAAGAAGTCCCTGAAGAAATGAAACCCAAGTCCATTCCCATTAACAACACTTCAAGCAAAGCTGAGGAACAGAAGCAGATAGAACACGATAAAGAGAACCAGGCAGCCTAATAAAAAGGCCTGCAGACTGCAGGCCTTTTTATCTCGTTGTTAATAACGATGATGCATGAGCTTGGCTAAGGGCTGGTTTTTATCACCAAGCCAATTGCCTCAAATTAATAGCGTGTCAGTGTCACACCATCGACCACCATAGTCCAGCGGCCATCGTCATGTTGAGCAGGTGGTTGAGACACTTCAAAACGTGTTGTAATAAACAATACGCCAACTTCAAAGTCATCGCCAATAAACTCAGTGATGGGACCTTCAACGGAAACATTTCCGCCACTTTTCTTTCGCTCATAGGCGACTCGGCCATCGGCCGTAATGAGCAAATACATCTCGGGTGACTCCCATTCTCCGGCGTAATTTCGTTTGTGCGTCGGTAGTGGATCGGAACAGGCGGTCAGCAAAAGTAAGAAACAGCCGGTTAGCAAGGCTTTGATTTTCATAGTCACTCCATTGTTAGTTCTTCAGACGATTTTAATGGGTTTAAAAAGATTGTACAAATTGGTAATCAAGAGACGCGTTTTTAGAATAATTTTTGATTCCAGTGCAATTTTTTGGCAAACGTGAGCATTACCGAGTAATCTTTAATAGAGATGAAGCGGTCAAAATTATGTTAGCAGAAGAAGCGTTACCTCAATTCAGATTGGGCGACTTGTTGTTGGAGAAAGGGCTGGTCAGTCAACAGCAGCTGGCCGAAGCCTTGAGCTATCAGCAGTCGAGTCAGATGGCGTTAGGCAATGTATTGATCACTCTTGGCTGTATTTCTGAGCGACAACTCAAGCGCTGTTTAAGGAGGCAGCGCTGGGTGCGTCTGATAGCCGGGATGGTGATTACGATGGTGCCGGCTGCCACGTGCCATGCGCTTGAGATGGGAAAAAAACGCGGTAATGGGAGCGTCAGTTTTTATGATACGGCTGAAAACAGGTTGGCCGAAGGGCCATCAGGTTATTCAATCGGCATTCGATACGCTTTTAATAACGTCTCTGGATTAAACATCGACATTCATCCACGTCAAGAGTTCAGCGCGAATATGAACTGGCAACCTTCAGTATCCATTTATCAACGGCAGTATCAAAAGTCACCGGAGCCGTCGCGCTATTATGCTCACGTTGGATTGAAGCAACACGAAGTCAATCGCTACAAAGACGCTACGCCAGTATTGTATCGTCTAACCTTGAAAGGATATTCGTTGTTTGAAGCCAACGCAGAACAATCAAAATACTTTAATTTCGAGCGATATAAAGGCGACCCTGCCCGAAAGTATCAGTTGATGTTCAGCGTTACCAAGCGATTCAATTAAAACGTACAACCAAAGTTAACTTGCTTTTTGCAATTGCTCCGAGTGCTGTACCAAGGCGCTGGCAGTGTCGAGCATTCGATTGGAATAGCCCCACTCATTATCGTACCAGGCAAATAACTTGGCCATCTTGCCATCGACGCGCGTTTGGCTGGCGTCAAAAATACAAGAATGCGCATTGTGGTTAAAGTCGATGGAAACCAGTGGACGGTCCGAATATTCAATCACACCTTTATAGGCGCGGTCGGCGGCGTCTTTGAGCAGCTGATTCACTTCTTCAACCGAGGTTTCACGGTCAAAGGTGACGGTTAAATCCACCAACGAAACGTTGGCCGTTGGCACCCGAATGGCGAGCCCATCGAGTTTGCCATCGAGCTCAGGCAGCACTTTGCCCACTGCGGCCGCTGCACCTGTTTTGGTCGGTATCATGGATAAATCGGCGGCGCGTGCCCGGCGTAAGTCTGAATGGTAGGTGTCGGTCAGGTTCTGATCGCCAGTGTAGGCGTGAATGGTGGTCATCAAACCTTGCTTGATACCAATCGCGTCATTGAGCACCTTAGCCATGGGCGACAGACAATTGGTGGTGCAGCTGGCATTCGAAATCACTTGGTGATTCGCGTTGAGCTGATCGTGGTTAACACCATACACCACCGTTAAATCGACGTTTTTACCCGGGGCAGAAATGATGACTTTGTCAGCACCCGCAGCGATGTGGCCCGAAGCCTTCTCTTTGTCAGTAAACACGCCAGTGCATTCAAACACCACATCAACCTCGAGTTGCTTCCAGGGCAAGTTGTGTAGCGACTTTTCCTGTGAGTAGGCAATAACTTTATCGTTAATAGTCAGCGATTTTTCATCATGCGATACGGAACCTCGAAAACGGCCGTGTACCGAGTCAAACTCTGTGAGGTGGGCATTAACGTCGACGGGGGCCAAGTCATTGATTGCCACTATTTCAATGTCGTGCTGGTTGTCTTCAAATAACGCTCTAAGGATATTTCGGCCAATGCGGCCATAGCCATTGATGGCGGCTCTGATAGTCATAATGGTCACCTGATTTGATAAATGTAGTAAAATTACATAGTAATGGTCAGAATATAGATCAAAATAGCTTGAAATTAAATATATGAATGTAATAAAACAATATTTTGCTGGTTTTACTCGCGTCTGAAGATACTTCTCCATAAAAAATAATCTTTCACCTTAACAACTTAAGGTATGTATATTTATTGGTGAGAATAATTCTCATGTGCTATTGTAAATGAGAATGATAAGCATTAAGATCGTGACCCATTGTAATTCTATCTCTAAAACGAATAAAAGGGTAAATCGAAATGCTAGTGAATCGCTTCACTTATGGGCTCAAGCTCAGCACCATGGCCTTGGCAGTGGCCACCTGTATTGGTGTCAACGCTGCAGAACAGCCATCTGAGCAGGACAAACCGACAAACAAAGATCAGGTTCTAACTATTGTCTCGAAGCGCGGCACCATTGCGTACGTCAGTGCTTCCGGTACTAAAGACAATACGCCGATTGTTGAAACTCCGATTTCAGTATCGGTTCTGACCGAACAGCGGATTCAGGATTTGGGGGCAGAAACGATTCAGGACGCTTTAGGCTACGTTGCCGGTGTGTATAACGGCCCATTTGGAGTGGACACCCGCGGTGACTGGTCCATGGTTCGCGGCTCCTCGCCAGTGCAGTACCTTGATGGCATGAAAATGCTTTATGGCTATTACAATAATGTCAGACCCAACCCTTATGCGCTTGATCAAATTGAAATATTAAAAGGCCCTGCATCGGTACTTTATGGTCAGGGAACCATTGGCGGTATAGTTAATCTGGTGAGTAAGCGACCTCAGTCTCAGACAGAGGGCGAGGTTTGGGGACAGCTCGGTAATTTTAACCGTCGTCAAATTGCCTTCGATTACACTGATGCCGCCGATGAGGACGCCTCTGTACTATATCGCTTTAACGGTTTAATGCGTGATAGTGAAACTCAAACCGATTTCGTTGACGATGACAGTTACTATTTTTCTCCGGCTTTTACTTTCTTTATCGGTGACAATACCGAGTGGACGCTGATCGCAAACGCCCAGAAAAATGAAACCGGCTCCAGCACTCAGTTTTTACCACACGCGGGAACTGTTCGACCGACTGAGTTCGGTTTTGTACCTTCCAATCGTTTTGTCAGCGAGCCCGGATACGATCGTTACGACACCGAGCAAACATCACTGACATCGATAATGGATCATGATTTAAACGCTGACTGGAGTTTCCACTGGTCGCTGCGATATATGGACAGTCACTCTGAGTATCGCACTATGTATCCTTACCGTTTTAACCCCACTGGCTCGCCTTTTGATTTGTTACCGGATAATCGGACGGTGGTTCGATCGCTCTATCTTGCAGACAAAGAAGCTGAATCACTCACCACCGATTTGCGTTTGCATGGTTTATTCGACACTGGCAGCGTGCAACATAATTTTGTTGTTGGTTTTGATTATCAAAACGCCGATCTATCAGAAGCCAGTTTGTTTGGTTATCAAGCTGGCGGTTCGCTGGATGTTTATGCCCCGGTTTATGGGACTCTTGATTTATCTGTTGAGCCAGAGCTCACATCGGTTACCGCCGGTACTCAGCAACAGTCTGGTGTGTACCTGCAAAATCAGATGCGTTTTGCTGAACGCTGGATTGTCTCACTGGGACTGCGCTCTGATAAGGCAAAAACGGGTGATTATCAAAAACCACAGAATGATTACTCAGAAACTACGAAGCGTTTTGGTGTTCTTTATACCGCGAGTAATGGCTTGCATCCTTATGCCAGTTATTCGGAATCGTTTGACCTGATTGCCGGTACCGATGCAAACGGCAACTTACTTAAGCCCAAGATGGGTAAGCAAAAAGAAATTGGATTGAAGTATCAACCACAAGGTACCGCTCACCTGATCACTCTGGCAGCCTACGATACGGTCGAGAAAAATCGTACCAAAAGTGTGATCGTTGATGGCGTGCCGACGCAAACTCAATTAGGAGAAGCGACGGTTAAAGGCATCGAGTTGGAAGCTCAGCTGGAATGGGATGAAGTGGATGTTTATGCCAGTTATACCAAAGTGAGCGAAGCCTCCGATGAAAATGATCTTGATATCAATTCGGTACCTGATTCGATGATATCAATATGGACCACCTATCGACCATTTGACTTTTGGCAGGGTGTAAAAATGGGTGCTGGAGTGCGTCATGTTGGTGCGAGTAATTTCATTACTAATCTCAATGGCGTGGCGACACCGAGGCAAACTGACAGTTACACAGTTTTCAATCTAATGCTTGGTTATGAATTTGAACAGCTTGATATTAGTTTGAATATCGACAATGCAACTGATGAAACCGTCATTGCTACTTGCCTTGATCGTGGTGATTGTTTTTTCGGTCAACAGCGTACCATTACTGCCAACGTTCGTTATCAGTTTTAATACTGGCGGAATTCATCAACAAGTACCGGTTCACCGCCGGTGCTTTTTGCTGTGTTAAATGCATTCTAAAAACTTCAAATAGGGTAGAGCATGGAATTAACCTCAGGAGTATTTTATTCGCTGGCAGCCACTCTTAATCTGTTGGCAATGATATCGCTCTGGCTAACCTGGCGTAGCAATCGAGCGCATAAGAACGCCTTGCGCCTCGGGTGCTGGGCATTGATGATGTTTTCCCTGTGGTACTGGATACATTTGTCCGGTGTTGAGTTTGGTTTTGTTTTCTGGTTTATTAACTCTGCGTTATCTGCAATGATTACCATTGCGATCAATTCCTGGCGGCAAGACACACATCCTTCAAAACAGTCACGACGTACAGAACAAACTGAAAAACCTTCAACTCTTAAAGTAATACCGGTGCAACTTGTTGGTCAACGGGTCGTCACCTTTTTGATTGCGGGGCCACTTGCATTGATTGGCTGTATGGCGTTGTGTTTGTTTCTGGTTAAAGTGATTCCTATGACGTTTGCAAATTCATTAGTACTTGCAGCGTTTTTACTGCCGCTTGTCTGGGCACTCTGGTCGAGCTGGTTATTGTCACAGTCGAAGCGGTTAGTGCCTTCTTTGTCAATGATTATTGTTATCGCTCTGAGCGCAACGCTGCTCTATGCGATTTAAAGGTGACGTATGAACGATCCTATCAATAGTAAAGTGCGTAAAACCAGCAACAAAGAAATCGTTGCAGAACTAGTTGCCGCTCAAACAAGATCGGCAAGAAATAGAACTGACTGGGTCAAGCGCTCATTGGCCAGTCATTCCTGGCTGGGTTTGTTTATCGCTGGGTTGATGTATTTGGTGTGTTTAAGCGGCACCCTTGTTGTCCTGTTTGAAGAGCTGGAGCGTTGGGAACAACCCAATATCGAAGAGTACAGTGATTACAGCGCCGATCAGATCGCCTTGGCTGTTGATGAGTTTATGTCTCGAGTCGATAAAATACCTGAGTCTACTTATGTGGTGCTGCCGTCCGATGCGGTACCGCGTATACATGTGTCTGGTGATGGTCAAGAATGGTTTGTCAATCGTGACGGTAGTCTGAGTGAAGAGCCAGTGCATGGTTGGACTCACTTTTTAAAAGAGCTGCACATTAATCTACATTTGCCGCAAACGTTTGGCATTATTATTGTCGGTATCCTGGGGGCCATGTTGTGTGGACTGATTGTGACCGGAATCTTGGCTCACCCGAGAATACTCAAAGATGCTTTTACCTGGCGACGTTATGGTCAGTATCGACTGGCGCAGGCCGATCTCCATAATCGTTTAAGTGTCTGGGGCACGCCGTTTTATTTTATGATCGGACTTACTGGAGCATTTATTGGGTTGGTTGGTATTTTTATTGCCGCATCAGCGCCCGCATTTTTTAATAGTGATCGCGAGGCCGTCGTCAATGCAGTGTATGGAGAAGAGCCGGTGGTCACCGAGTCGGCGAACGAAATCAATTATCAAGCGATATTTGATAATTTAACACGATACGAACCAGATGCAGAACCGATTTATCTGGTGATTCAGAATAAAGGCGACGATAACCAGTTTGTTGAGGTGGCAGCAACCATGCCGCAGCGTTTAATTTACTCTGAGCTTTACCAGTTTCGTTCTAATGGTGAGCTAATTTCTCACCAAGGCATGTCCGATGGAGCGATTGGTCGTCAGGTTGCTTACTCGGTTTATCGCTTACACTTTGGCCACTTTGCCGGGTTTCCGGTGAAAGTGATTTATTTGCTCATGGGGTTATGTTTAACCGTGATTTGCGCCACCGGAATTAATATCTGGTTGGCGCGGCGTAAACACCGAAGCTTTATCAATGATCTCTGGGTAGCGATAGTGTGGGGCATTCCCTTTGCTCTGTCAGTGTCTTTATTGTCGCTGTTTATCCCGATGACGCCTCTGGTTTTATTTTTATCAATGTGGACGCTTAGTTTGATTACTGCATTAACCATCAAAAATACCGAGAGAAGCCAATGCCTGTTGCAATTGGGTGCCGGTCTTTCGTTGTTATTGGTTTCTGTTCTGCATTGGTCTACGGTTGGTATTGATCATGTGTTAATGGTTGTTCATGGGATCAATCTGTTGTGGTTGTTGGCCGGGATGATTTTGGTAGTTCGTTCTGGAATTATCGCGAGCGTGCATCAGCGACTAACCGACAAAAGGGTAGCCACCCAGCGTAAAGCACGCCATATCTGATGTAAGTTTTTAAATAGATGTAATCAACTTTACTCGGCGCTTTAGCACGCCGAGTTTCCTCATTGCTCATGTCTCGAGCTTTTTAGTGGTATTCCACAGCATCGCAATATCTCATGCTTAAATGAAAATGAGAATCGTTATTGTTAAGTGTTGAATTGAGAATGAATCTCATTTACATTTGGACCTCGTTTGAGGTGCGCACACTTTAAAGCCGATGTTTGTGTTGTCCAGTTAAAGAGTTACTTCGTTTTTCGGCTTTGAAGTCGTGCGGTCCTAAGTGAAGATTAAATCAAGCTACTGAACCATAGTCATCGAATTAAAAACGGGAACCATCATGGGTAATGCTGAACTCATTTCAAGGTTTCAGTCTGAGCAGATTGAAGCGTTTAATTTTTCTGAGCACCATTCATTTATTTTTGATCAGAAGTCAATTTCGGCGTTGAAAAGTCGAGTGGTGGACGCGCTGAGTATTTTGTCGCAGCAGTTCGAGCAAGTGCAACAACCTTTTAGTGGCATTTCACCACAAACACTAGCTCAATCGTTCCAGCATATCGATCTGGAGCAACCGCTTTATTCGTTTACCGAATCGCTGCAGGAATTAAAGAGACTCTATTTCGATGATGCCGTTTACTTTCACCATCCTAATTACATGGCGCATCTGAATTGTCCCATTGTTTATCCGGCTATTGTCGCCGAGTTGCTGCTTTCTTCGATTAATTCATCACTGGACACCTGGGATCAAAGCGCAGGTGCAACTCTGATTGAACAGTCTTTGATTGACTGGACAGTTGCTCGCATTGGATTTGGAAAAGAGGCCGATGGCGTTTTTACCAGTGGCGGCACGCAATCGAATTTAATGGCGTTATTACTGGCTCGCGATAACTTTGGCAAGTCGAACTTGGTACACAACATTCAGCAACATGGGTTACCAAAGGAAGCGAGTCGATTTCGAGTTTTAACTTCGAAAGTCAGTCATTTTAGTGTGCAGAAATCAGCGGCGATGCTGGGGCTGGGCTATGACGCCGTTGTTGCAGTTGCGGTCGATGACCAGTTTCGTATGGATGTAAGCGATCTGGTCACGCAACTTGAGCATTGTTATGCCCATGACTTGATCCCGATTGCGGTTGTGGCAACAGCAGGGACCACAGACTTTGGCAGTATCGATCCTCTGCAATCGATCCACGCTGTGTGTAAAGCCTATGATATCTGGTGTCATGTTGATGCCGCTTACGGTTGTGGACTGCTGATTTCAGAGATCAATCGTGAACGACTTGAAGGCATCGAAAACGCCGATTCAGTTACAGTTGACTACCATAAGTCATTTTTTCAACCGGTAAGCTGCGGTGCCTTTTTTGTTAAGAATAAGTTCCATTTGAACTGTGTTACGCATCATGCGGATTATCTTAACCCGTTAAGTCAGTCACAAGATGGGGTTCCCAATCTGGTTAATAAAAGCGTTCAGACCACTCGTCGGTTTGATGCTTTAAAGCTATGGCTGAGTTTAAGAGTTATCGGTGCTAAACAACTGGGAGCCTATTTTGATCAGGTTATCGAACTGGCACAACAAGTTTACTGTTTACTTGAGCAAGCGCCCAGCATTGAAGTGTTACATCAACCGCAACTATCGGCGCTCGTGTTCCGCTATCGAACGCGCCTGCCCCAGTTGAGTAATCGAGTTAACGAAGAGATTCGAAAACATTTGTTCAAACAGGGGCGTGTTGTTATAGCCGGTACCAAAGTCAGTGCCGAGAGCTATTTGAAGTTTACGTTATTAAATCCGGCGGTAAGCAGTGAGCAAATGAACTTGGTAATTGACCTGATTCAGTCGTTGGGTGAGGCGCTTGAGAACGAATTTCGTGGCTCCAACGAGTCGGTTGCGTGACCGGAAGACAGGTAGGAATAATGACAAATAGAGTTTACGACGTGATTGGAATTGGTATTGGTCCTTTTAATTTAAGTCTTGCTGCGTTACTTCATCCGATTGATGATACGTCCAGCTTGTTTTTTGACAAGGCAAAAGGTTTCGACTGGCATCCGGGCATGATGTTGGAGTCAGCGCATTTGCAAACGCCGTTTATGTCGGACTTAGTGACACTGGCCGATCCGACTCACCACTTGAGTTTTCTTAATTACGCTAAACAGCACGGCCGTCTCTACTCTTTTTATATTCGAGAAAACTTCTTTTTAATGCGCAAAGAATACAACCAGTATTGTCAATGGGCGGCGCGGCAGTTAAGCAATGTTCAATTCAACCATGAAGTAACCTTTGTTAATTATATCGAATCAGAACAGCTTTACCGCATTCAGGTTCGTAACCTGGACGACAATGCAATAAAGATTTATTGGTCCCGTAAGCTGGTATTGGGAACAGGTCAAATACCAGACTTACCACAGGCTTGTCAGGCCCACAAAGAGCAGTTAGTTCATTCTTCATCTTACTTAATGAATAAAGCAACGTTGCAACAAAAAGATTCGATTACACTGGTGGGCAGTGGCCAGAGTGCCGCTGAGATATTCTATGATCTTTTACAGGATATCGATGAACTCGGTTATCAACTTAACTGGATTACGCGTTCGCCTCGATTTTTCCCGTTAGAGTACTCCAAGCTAACTTTGGAAATGACTTCACCTGAGTATGTCGATTATTTCTATTCGCTGCCACAGAGTAAGCGTGATCAGTTAATTAGCGAGCAAAAGCATCTTTACAAAGGGATTAACACCGATCTAATTAACGACATATTTGATCTGCTTTATACCAAGCGCCTGTCTAATGATTTCAGTATCAATCTAATGACCAACTCCGATCTGAACGACTGTCACTATAATCCTGCAAGACAAAAATTTGAGTTAAAGTTTCAACATCTTGAGCAGCAACGGTCATTTCGCTTTGCTACCTCCGGTTTAATTATGGCGAGTGGTTATCGTTATCGGCGTCCGGCTTTTCTTGATTCGGTTCTAGAGCGCATTCGATTTGATGGCAAAGGTCGCTATCAGGTAGCCAGAAACTACAGTATCGATAAAAAGGGTAACGAGTTGTTTGTCCAGAATGCTGAGCTACATAGCCACGGTTTTGTTACTCCGGATCTTGGAATGGCCTGCTATCGCAACAGCTATCTTATTCGGGAAATAACCGGGGAGGAGATCTATCCCATTGAACAAAAAATTGCGTTTCAGGATTTTGATGTTAGAGACTTTAAACCAGCCCTAAACTTTCAAAAGGATGCGGTCGCATGAGCCTGAAACATTCGCTGATTTTACTGACGCTGGTGTCAGTGGTTTGCGACACGATGGTCTTACCTTTTTATCCGCAATTTCTTGCGCAGTCATTTGCGGTGACGTCCGCGGCACATACGGGGTACTACATTGCCGCCTGTTGTGCCACGGTGATGTTAATGTTTCCGCTGTGGGCCAAAGTAGCACGTCATATAAACGAAGTTCACTTATGGGTTTATACGCAGATTATTGCAGGGATCCTGGGCGTAAGCTGTTATTTTGTCGGATCACTCACCAGTTTCTGGGTATTGTCGCAATTGATGCTGGTGTTTAAGGCGAGTTATTTGCTGATTTATCCTTTTGTAATGAGGCTGGAGCAGCGTGATACACATTTGAATATGGCCGGGCTTTTTTCGGTGCTAATGCATTTTGGTGCGATCGGTGGCGCGATGGTCGGCGGTATCGTATTAGAGTGGTTCCAGCCTCGTTTTATGTACCTGATTATGGCATTGGGCGATCTGATTCAGGTTATGGTATGTCTTTATTTGATTCGCCGTTTCAGTATCGAACGCAGCGATATTGCTCGATCATTTTCAGCCAAAACTGATGCTAACTCGAAGCTAAAAACAGGCAAAAACAAAGACAAGCTGAGCAAGGATGGCTCCTCCCTGTCTCGCTGGTTTGAGCGACACCTCGGGATGCCAGATTACGTAATTCAAATCGGGATACTGTCGTTATTGTTCTATTTCGCGGCCTTTGCAATTCGCCCCTTTCTATCGAGTTACTGGCTGTCTATTGCAGCTTGGAATTCAACTCTTCTCGCCGGTTTCGTTTACGCTATTCCAGCATGGATGGCGATTATCGGCCTTTGGTTGAATGCTCGGTGTAATAATCGGCTTAATTCCCACCAACGAATTGCGCTGGCGATGGGATGGGTATTAGTCGGTAGCTTAATCCAGGCTGCGCCAATTGACTGGGTGATGGTGTTAGGTCGAATAATTTATGGCTGGGGACTGTTTCAGGTCATGGTTGGGCTCGAGGTTTTATTGTTTCAAGCGAGTAAAGAATATCGTTTTGCTCACGACTACAGTCGAGTGCATATGTTTCAGAATATTGGTTTGATTTTCGCCTCGTTTACAGCGGGCTATCTGGTTGCCCTCAGTGATTTACGCTGGCCATTCTATTTGTCAGCGTTGATTTTCGTATTGACTCTGGTTACGTTTCTTGTGATCTACCGGTGTCAACTTTTTCATTCTAACGCGACTCGGATGACTACTGAACCCGAGTCAGCGACTTAATTCTTTACACCTATCATTTTGTAATTACAGGACCGTTCAAATGACGCTGCTATTTTCAAAACATTGTCCACCCATTGGCGAAATCAATATTCGGTATTTTGAGTTGGAAAAAGATACTGAGTTGTTACATCAGTGGGTGACGCAACCTTATGCCAAATATTGGGGCTTACAAAATGCAACTTTGAATGAGGTTTATAATGAATATCATTCGATGGTTAATGATCCCGAACAGTCAATTTACATCGGTGAAGTAAATCGTGAGCCTGCGTTTTTGCTGGAGGTTTATCGACCAGAAAACAGCAAACTAAGCGAGTTTATCAAGATTACGTCAGGCGACCGAGGGATGCATATATTGCTTGCGCCAGCGGAACAACCGATTAGTCAATTCTCGACTGCCGTCATGACATCAGTCATGACGTTTATTTTCAGTGATCAAAGTATTAGCCGAGTTCTGGTAGAGCCGGACTGCGACAACGAGAAAATTCATGTATTGAATCGTCGTGTTGGCTTTGTTCACCACCAGCGTATTCAACTGTCAGAAAAAACCGCCTGGTTGGGTAGTTGTACCCGTCAACAATTTGAGCTGGCAGTAAGTGTGCTGCAATTCCGTTTATCTGAAAACATGGTGAAACATCCCGACATTGCAACGGCCATGATCCAATCCGAAGTCTGGCAAAAAGTTAATCGGCAACTGGTCAGAAAAGCATTGCAAGAATTTTGTCACGAGCGAATCTTAAATCCCGAATGCATTGGTGAGCATCAACAGTTTCAGCGCTATCAGCTATCCAGTGACACGCACGATGCAGTTTATCATTTTAACGCGCGAGGACTGGCTTTGGAGCACTGGCTGATCGATGTAGAGTCTATTCAACGCTATTTGAATAATCGGCCAGTTAAACTGGACGCCGTCGAGTTTGTTCTTGAGTTTAATTTTCAGCTAAATATTCCAAAGGACAAGTTGGCGACCTATCTAGAAGAAATTACCAGTACACTGTACAGCAGCGCCTATAAGAAAACCAAGCATTGGTTGTCGGTGAAACAATTGACGCAGGCAGCGTTTCAACGTATCGAAGCAGAAATGGCCGAGGGGCATCCCTGTTTTGTCGCCAATAATGGTCGCATTGGCTTTGATGCAACTGATTACCGGCGCTTCGCACCGGAAGCCGCGGCACCCATAAAGTTGATCTGGTTGGCGGCGCATAAGTCACGCTGTGACTTCAGTCACAATGCTAAATGGGACCACAACAATTTGATAGCGGAAGAGCTTGATACGACGCTATTGCACGAATTTAGGGCCATTGTAGAACAGCAACATCATTGCTTTGAGGATTACTATTTGATCCCGGTCCATCCCTGGCAGTGGTTCAATAAGTTGGCTATGATTTTTGCCACCGATCTCGCCGATGGTAAGTTGATCTATCTCGGAGAAGGCGATGATGTTTATCAGGCACAACAATCGATTCGAACGTTTTACAATCGATCCAATCCGAACAAGCACTATGTGAAAACGGCATTATCAATATTAAACATGGGGTTTATGCGTGGATTATCGGCAGAGTATATGTCGGTCACACCACAGATTAATGATTGGGTTCACCAAAAGGTTACGACTGATCCTGTGTTACAAAACGCATTTCTTGTTCTTAGAGAGATCGCGGCGGTGGGGTATCGCAATCCATATTATGAATCCACACATGTCGGCAATACGCCTTATAAAAAGATGCTTTCTGCTCTGTGGCGTGAAAGTCCCGAGCAGCATCTTGAGCGAGGACAGAATTTGATGACCATGGCGGCCCTATTGCATACCGATCCACAAGGTAACGCATTATTAGTGGAGTTGATCCGAGCGTCTGGATTATCAGTGCAACAGTGGCTACAGCAATATTTTCGTGTTTACCTGATCCCGCTGGTTCATTGTTTGTACAAGCATCACCTGGTGTTTATGCCTCATGGAGAAAACCTGATACTCGTGCTGCAGCAGGGACGACCAGTCAAGGCCATAATGAAAGATATTGGTGAGGAAGTCTGTTTGTTAAATTCAGATGAAGAACTGCCAGACGATGTTGAGCGTATTCGCACGCAGGTGGATGATGATATTGCGCTGCTGTCGATCTTTACCGATGTTTTCGATGGTTTCTTCCGGTTTATGGCTGCCACTTTGGTTGAACAGATGAATATCGAAGAGGATGAATTCTGGTATCAAGTTGCATTGAGTTTGCATCAATATCAGAGCGAAAATCCCGAGTTGCAACACAGGTTTGAACAACTGGATATTTTTGATGAAACGTTCAAGCACTCGTGTCTGAATCGGCTACAATTGCGCAATAATTTTCAGATGGTTGACTTATCGGATCCGGCTGCTGCTCTGCAATTTTCTGGTGAGTTAACGAACCCCATTGCTAAATTCAAAAGTGTTCTCAAACGACAGAGTGATCGTGAAAAAATCGTAGAGCACTTTATATCAATCCCATCTGAAGCCGTGAGTTATCATTCGAATGGTCGTTAATGATGTAATGGATCCGATAGCGTTTGAGCAGACCGTTTTCAGGTTAAAACGATTTCTTTGGCAAAAGTACCGGATAAATTTGACACGGCTTGAGCAAGAGAGCTCAAGCATCGGAAATGGCTGGTTGTCGGCCGC
>JBPEWV010000051.1:0-25231 GCA_052032335.1 Pleionea sp.
GGCAGATCGCCATTAATGACCCAAAGCGACTTCATCTCTTGCGCCGAATTCACAGACACTTTCCATACAGAGACAATGGGCTTTAGCACCCGCGATTGGCCTTCGCTGATATGGCTTAGCTGCCAACCGTGACGAATACAATAGTTCGCCACATCCAATAACTGCTTTTGAGTCCAGCCATCGAGACTGTCCCAGTCAACAATTGAACGGATGTCAAAGGTCTGATTCTTGGCAGAGCCTATTGCCACATTGGGCTCCTCATTTCATCGCGGAAGGTTCGATCAATTTGAGATCGCGCTGATAGCGAGCAACCTTATCAGTATAGACCTTTGCGCTCTGTTTGAGTCGATTTCGTTCGTCTTCGGTTAATTCACGAACCACCTTTCCTGGGTTGCCCATCACCAGAACGCCTTCAGGAATGGTTTTGCCCTCAGTAATCAGCGTGTTTGCACCGATCAAAGATTCTTTACCGATGGTCGCGCCATTTAGAATCACCGAGTTTATTCCGATCAGAGCGTGGTTACCAATAGTACAACCGTGGAGCATGACTTTGTGTCCCACCGTGACCCCCTCCCCGACGATGAGCTCCAGGCCAGGATCCGTATGTAATACCGAACAATCCTGAATATTGCTTTTAGCGCCGATTCGAATCCAGTCGGTATCTCCTCGAATAACCGTGTTAAACCATACACTTACCGCATCATCAATGGTGACTTTACCGATGATATCGGCACTATCGGCAATAAAGCAGGTGTCGTGCTTAATAACGGGGGTTACCCCATCTAACGAATAGATCATGTGACCTCCAAGGTTCTGTTTGTCATATCCAGTTTAATGCAATGCACAACGGCCATCCAGACAGCTCACTCATCTGACCAGAAAAAGACGCTTTTTCGCAAGAAAGTACGCCTTTTGGCGCGAAAATGCCATGAATTGTGGTTAAAAATAGGCCAGCTTCTAAAATTAAGCTAGAGATTTAAGTTGCACAGTGGTAAGGTTGCGCCACCTCAAATAGGGGGTGCAATTTGAGCGTTTTTTGCACAGTACACAAACAGTACGCGTTGGGCAAAAAGCAAACTAACCAGTGTAGTAATCAGATTGTATGTGCACCCTCTAAAGACCAGTCTGAACACAAATAAATTATTAAGCGAGGTTACACAAATGGATATACTTAAAACTCTAGGTATCGAAGCCGTTAATTCTGGTGCTTCACTAACTGCCGAAGAGTGGAGCAAAACTGACGACCAAGGTGTTATCGAGTCAGTTAATCCTGCCACAGGCGAACTCATCGCTAAAGTCAATGCAGCTTCCGCTGAAGATTACGAAACCATCATCAAAAACGCAGAAGAGGCCTTCGAAGAATGGCGCATGGTGCCAGCACCACTTCGTGGTGAAGTGGTTCGTCAAATTGGCAATGCGCTTCGTGACAAGAAAGACGCTCTGGGTAGCCTCGTTTCAATGGAAATGGGTAAGATCAAAGCCGAAGGTGACGGTGAAGTCCAAGAGATGATCGACATGGCCGATTTCGCCGTGGGTCAGTCGCGCATGTTGTACGGTAAAACCATGCACTCTGAGCGACCACAACACAGAATGTACGAGCAATGGCACCCGCTTGGTATTGTTGGTTGTATTTCTGCGTTTAACTTCCCGGTTGCGGTTTGGTCCTGGAACGCATTTGTCGCTGCGGCTTGTGGCAACATCACCGTTTGGAAACCATCCCCCAAAACCCCATTAACTGCCATTGCGGTTCAAAATATCTGTAACGAAGTCATGAAGAAAAACGGCTACAAGCCAATGTTCTTTACCTTTGTTGGTGGCGAAGATAACAAACTTGCTGAAACCTTTATCAATGACAAGCGTGTGAAGAAAATGTCATTCACCGGTTCCAGCACCGTCGGAAAAATGGTTGGCGTTAAAGTTGCTGAGCGTATGGGCAAATGCTTGCTTGAACTGTCGGGTAACAACGCATTGATCATTGACGAAACTGCGGATCTGGACAACGCACTTCCATCAGCTGCCTTTGGTGCCGTCGGAACAGCTGGCCAACGTTGTACAACAACGCGTCGCTTGATCGTTCACGAAAGCATTGTCGATAAAGTCACCGAATCTATGATTGCCGCTTACAAACAAGTTAAGATTGGCAACCCGCTCGATACCGATACCCTGATGGGTCCACTGATTGACGAAGTTGCCGTTAAAAACTTTGAAAAAGCGGTTGCTGAAGCAAAAGAACAAGGTGGCGAAGTAGTATACGGTGGCAACGCTATTGAAGGTGCTGGCAACTTTGTCGAGCCTACCATCATCAAAGCACAAAACGACTGGCCATGTGTTCAAAATGAAACCTTTGCGCCTATCGTCTACATCATGACCTACAAGAACATCGAAGACGCAATCGCCATGAACAACAACGTTCGTCAAGGCTTATCATCAGCTATCTTCAGCTTGAACATGCGTAACATTGAGCAATTCTTGTCTGCCGCAGGCAGTGACACAGGAATCGCAAACGTTAACATCGGTACGTCGGGCGCAGAAATTGGTGGTGCATTCGGTGGAGAAAAAGAAACCGGTGGCGGTCGTGAAGCTGGCTCAGATGCATGGAAAGCCTATATGCGTCGCCAAACCAATACGATTTTCTGGGGAGAAAAACCTGCATTAGCTCAAGGTATTGAGTTTAATCTCGGTTAATTCTTTCTGAGCACGAGAGGTTGATAACACCCTTTCGTGCTTTATTCCATTATTAGGAGAATTGTTATGGCAGTATTTAATCTGCGTGCTTACGATGAACACGAGCAGGTTGTGTTTTGCAACGATAGCGAATCAGGCTTAAAAGCCATTATCGCTATCCACAGCACGGCTTTAGGGCCAGCAACCGGTGGCTGTCGTATGTGGGAATACAACTCAGATGAAGGTGCATTGATCGATGCATTGCGTTTGTCTCGAGGCATGACCTACAAAAACGCAATGGCCGGATTAAACATGGGCGGCGGTAAGTCAGTAATTATTGGTAATCCGCGCACCATGAAGTCGGAAGACTTGTTCCGAGCGTTTGGCCGCTTTGTTGATAACCTGAAAGGTCGTTACGTTACCGCAGAAGATGTCGGTATCACACCTGACGACATGGCTATCGTCAATAAAGAAACACCCCACGTACTAGGTCTTGAAGGCAAAAGTGGCGATCCATCTCCCGTTACCGCTTATGGCGTTTACATGGGAATGAAAGCAGCAGTTAAGCATCGTTTAGGTCGAGACTCGCTAGATGGTATTCGCATCGCCGTTCAAGGGTTGGGTCACGTAGGTCAATACCTGTGTGAGCATTTGTCGAATGAAGGCGCTAAATTATTGGTGACCGATATCAATAAAGAGTCTGTCGATAAAGTAGTCAGCAACTATGGTGCTATCGCCATCGATAAAGACGAAATTTACGAGCAAGAAGTCGACGTTTATGCGCCTTGTGCACTGGGCGCGACCATCAATGACGTAACCATACCCAAACTGAAAGCGACCGTTGTAGCTGGCGCAGCAAACAATCAGTTAGCGGAAGATCGTCACGGTGATGAGCTCAAAAAGCGTGGCATTTTATACACACCGGATTACATCTTAAATGCCGGTGGCATCATCAATGTTTCATTTGAGGAAAATTACGATCGCGACGCTGCGTTACGTAAGGTTGATGAAATTTACAACACTTTGGAAGAAGTGTTTGCTACTGCTGATAAAGAAAACAAGACGACCAATGTTGTTGCCGATGAACTCGCGCGTAAGCGTGTTGCTGCAGCTAAACATTCGTAAAACGTTTGTGTTCATTGAAAAAGGCGAACCAAGGTTCGCCTTTTTTTATGCCAATTCAAAAGTATTCAATTAATCCTTCAGAAATAAGGCAGGATCCAGTCTTTGATCGAACCAGTTAATACGCCAATCCAGATGAGGCCCAGTCGCACGACCACTTTGTCCGATGGTTCCAATTTGTTCACCTTGTTTTATTAACTGTCCACCTTTAACCGTTATTTCGTCCAGATGGATATAAGTCGATGACAACCCATTTCCGTGATCGAGAATCAAAGTCGCCCCCGAATAAAACATGTCGTCGTGCGCAAGCACCACTTTTCCATCCACCGGAGCGTAGATCGGCGTTCCGACTGGCGCTGCAATGTCCTGACCGAAATGCGGTCGTTTCGGTATGCCGTTGAGGACGCGTTGCGATCCATACACGCCACTGATTCGTCCTTCTGCAGGCACTTTAAATGACGTAATAAAGTGTTCAAGCTTCGAGTTGGTGGCTCTTGCCTTTCGAATTAACGACGATTCCTGAGCAATTCTGGCAAGCGTCTCAGGAGATTTTGGTGTTACTTTAGACGGTGGCAATCCATCTATTTTCTCAATTTTCCATTGCCTGGGCTGTATCGAATAAATCTTTTGATATCGGTGTTCGCCTCGAATAATAGTCAGTTTTGCTTCCGGTCCGAAATCACGACCAAACCCCAGAATCGCAAAGCCGGAATCACTCACTGGCACCTGACGCTGTAAAAATTGCAATTGCGTGCCGGAGTTGACTTTCAATAATAGATAACCACCTTGCACTAATTCACTACGCACCACTTCTAAGTGGTCGTCGAGCTTGTTTTCGGCAGAAGCCAATAGCGGACAAAACAAAACCATCAAGGCAAGGGGGCGATTAAAGAGTTTGGATAAGATTCCAGTCATAACAGAACGATTTAAAAGTATTAAATTTATGACACCATAGCAAATGCGGCTTAACAGGCCAACTAATAGCGCTCATTTTGCATCAGCTTTTAAGCGGCTCACTCGGCGAAATATTGTGTTACAAACTGAATTCGTATATGGCCCAAAGCTCTCACATAATCATGAGTATGAAATTGTTAAATAATGAATTCTTTGGCTTTTCGTTACTGCTCAGTTTGAGTTGCTCGGTGGTCTCAACAAGCTTGTTTGCCGATGACCATCAGGCCATCATCGATGCAGTTAATCATCCATCACGAATGGACTTCGATCTGAAACGAGATGCGAATCGAAAACCCGCACAGGTTCTGGAGTTTTTCGACGTAAGACCGGGCATGACGGTACTGGATGTTTTTTCCGGCAGTGGCTATTACACAGAACTGTTATCCTACTTAGTGGGGCCAAAAGGCAAGGTCATTTCGCACAATAACCAAGCCTATATCAATTATGTCGAAAAGAAATTAAAGTTACGCTATCAGAACAATCGTTTACCCAATGTTAAACGAATTATCACAGAAGCCAACGAGATTTCACTGACCGGCAATTCGATCGACACTACTTTTTTAATTCTTGCATACCACGACATTTACTACGCGCCGAAAAAGAAACACAGTTGGCCAACCATCGACCGCGCCGACTTTCTAGCTCGACTTTACAAAAGTTTAAAACCCGGTGGCACGTTGGCCATCATCGATCACCACGCAGAAGCTGGGAGCCCAACCTCGACAGGTCATGAATTGCACCGTATTGCCGTTGATACGGTTATCAGTCAGGTCAATGAGGCGGGTTTTAAATTAATGGAGCGAGCTTATTTTCTGGAAAATGAAAACGATGATTTATCAAAGCATATGTACGCGCCAGAATTGCGCGGTAAAACCAGCCGGTTTGTGCTTAAATTTATAAAGCCCCTAACCATCGAGCAACAGCTGGTGGATGAACGGATCATTCCCTGATCCGTCAATTAACTTATTGTTGCGCTTCTCTTTGAGAAATAAACAGAAGTGCTTTGGCAATTCGCTCAAGCGCGCGTTCTTTGCCCACCCAGTAAACCGTTAGATCGAGATTGGGCGATTGTCCACCGCCCGTTACCGCAACCCGTAACGGCATTCCGACTTTGCCCATACCAATTTGCAAAGATTCTGCGGTACCATCGATTGCCGCCTGGATCGCTTCTGGCGTCCATTCGGACAACTCGTTGAGTCGTTGTTTAATCGTCATTAAAGGTTCTTTAGCAACCGGGCGTAAGTGCTTTTTCGCCGCTTTTTCTTCAAACTCAGTAAAGTCCTGATAAAAATAGCCCACCGATTCAGCAAATTGCTCCAGCGTTTGTACTCTGTCGGCGAACACCGGTATAAGCTCTTCAATCGCGGGCCCTTGAGATAAATCGATTTGATGTTTGTCCAGATGCCACTGCAACGCCTGTTTAACGCGTTCGGTGGGTAATGACTTCATATAATGCTGATTCAACCAGTTTAGTTTTTCAGTATTAAACGCCGAAGCTGCCTTATTGATGTCATGTATGTCAAACAACTGGATCATTTCGTCGATCGAAAATACTTCTTGATCACCGTGTGACCAACCGAGTCGAACCAGATAATTCAGTACCGCTTCCCGCAGGTACCCATCGTCGCGAAATTGCATTACGCTAACTGCACCATGTCGTTTCGACAACTTTTTACCATCATCACCCAGAATCATAGGTACATGGGCGTACTCCGGCGCCTCAACCCCTAAGGCTTTAAAGATATTAATCTGACGTGGCGTGTTATTCACGTGATCGTCACCGCGAATAACCTGTGTGATCTTCATATCCCAATCGTCGACCACGACCGTAAAGTTGTAAGTCGGAGTACCATCGGTACGCGCAATGATTAAATCGTCCAATTCACGATTAGAAAATTCGATTTCACCTTTTACCGCATCTTGCCATTTTACACTGCCCTCTTCCGGATTCTTAAAGCGAATCACATGAGGTTGACTGGTATCTTGCTCAGTGTCTGACAAGTGCCGACATTTGCCGTCGTAACGTGGCTTTTCTTTTTTCGCCATTTGCTCTTCACGTAACGCTTCGAGGCGTTCACGTGAACAGTAACACCGGTAGGCTTTTCCATCGGCTAATAGTTGCTCGGTAACTTCCCGGTAGCGATCGAATCGATGCGTCTGGTAAATAGGTCCTTGAGTATGCTCCAGCCCTAGCCAGTTCATTCCATCTATAATCGCTTGAACCGCCTCATCGGTCGATCGCTCGCGATCGGTGTCTTCTACTCTTAAGACAAACTCGCCTTGATGCTTTTTTGCGTGCAACCAACAATAAAGTGCTGTTCGTGCTCCACCAATATGTAGATACCCAGTCGGACTGGGTGCAAACCGTGTGACTACAGACATGAAATATTAATCCTGGAAAAAGAAAGCCGGTATTTTATCAACGCTGATGAAGGTAATGAAAGGCCTCATCAATTAATTTATAAAAAAATCAAAATAAGCCATTGACCAATGCACCTCATTACCATAGAATGCGCCCCGTTCTTACGGAGTGGGCGCTTAGCTCAGTTGGGAGAGCATCGCCCTTACAAGGCGAGGGTCACTGGTTCGAGCCCAGTAGCGCCCACCACTCCAAAGCTTTTCTTGCAATACTCATTCATCGCTCTGCGATATTCTTATTGAAAGTCCAACATTTAGCTATTTTTTCGTTGCATGATAAGATGCGGCTTCTAAGACATTAATTTTCGCCTCGATAGCTATAACATGAATAAGAAAAAGCGCTCCGTATTTAGCAAGCCCAAAAAGAAACCCTTTATTGTCCGCTTCATTCGAAAGCTGCTCTTAATAAGTGTGATGTTGACGATTCTCGTTGGCAGCGCAATTTACTTCATTTTATACGCATCCTTACCCGAATACGATGGCGAGGTTCAGTTAACCGATTTGGGTGCTGATGTCAGTATTACTCGAGATGACTTGGGTACCGTTTCTATTAGCGCCGAAAACAGAACCGACCTCGCCCGCGCTCTGGGTTGGAGTCATGGCCAGGAACGATTTTTTCAGATGGACTTACAACGCCGCCGAGCCGCTGGAGAGCTTTCAGAAATAATAGGCGCTGCTACTGTTAAGATGGATAAACGCGTTCGCCTTCATCGCTTTCGGCATCGCGCTCAAAGAATTATCGAGCAATTACCAGCGTCTCATTTGGCGCTGATTAAAGCCTACACCCAAGGTGTTAATTCGGGGTTGAATGCCCTTACAACCAGTCCGCCAGAATATTGGGCGTTGCAGGTAGAACCCGAGACGTGGACACCGGAAGATACGATACTGGTGGTTTTTTCAATGTATCTGCAGCTGCAACACAGTTCGGTCGAGCGAGAAAAAGTACTGCAAAACGGGTTTCAACATTTACCGGAAGCGGTTTTTGATTTTCTGGTACCTCAGGGTACCGAGTTTGACGCTGCTATCGACTTCAGCGAATTGAGTTTACCGAAAATCCCCGGTGTTAATGACGGAACACATCCGCCAAACAATCGAAACACCGATTCACAAAACGGCACAATAAACGATAGCGAAGCTTATCCTGGCAGCAATAATTTTGCCATTAATGGCCCTCGTACAAAAAATCAGTCGGCCATCGTCGCCAGCGACATGCACTTGAGTCATGGTGTGCCGAATGTCTGGTACAAGGTGAATCTCAGTTATCAGTCAGGGACAGACCTTGTCGAGCTAAATGGAGTCTCATTGCCAGGGACCCCGCTGCTAATTGCCGGCACCAACAAACAGATTGCCTGGGCGTTTACCAATAGTTATGGCGACTACTCAGATACCTATGCACTTCAACTGCACCCTGAGAATAAAAACCTGTATCAATACCAAAACGAATGGCATGAATTTCATTTTGCCAATGAAGTGATTAATATCAAAAATCAAAAGCCTGAAACCATCACCATCAAGCAAAGCATTCTCGGACCGGTTGAGAAAATTCACAACAACAGGGCTTGGGCGTTGTTATGGGTCGCTCATGATGTAAAAGCCATCAACTTTAATTTACTCCAGTTTGAAACTGTAAAAAATGTTCAACAAGCGATTGCACTTGCGCCGACAGTATCGATTCCTGCGCAGAATCTGGTGGTTGCTGATGATCAGGGCAATATTGGCTGGACCGTCATCGGGCCGTTACCAAAGCGTCGCCCCGGTGCAAACCCGTTAACCACCATCGAACATAAAAATGGGGTTATCAACTGGCTTTCTGCTGACGAATATCCAAAAATCGTTAATCCCGAATCGCACGCCTTATGGACAGCCAACGGACGAATTGTTGGCGGTGATGATTTTGCAAAAATTGGAAATGGCGGTTATGCCATGGGGGCTCGCGGTGCCATCATCAAAAACAGATTATTGGCATTGAATAATGCGAACGAAGCCGATCTTCTCAAGATACAGCTCGAAACTGAAGCCAGCCTTTATCAGCGATGGCAAAAGCATCTGATTAGCCTGCTCAAGCAGCCGGGAAACCGCGCTCCCAAGTATCATGAAATGTTGTCGCTGCTAGAGCAGTGGAATGGTAAAGCCGATGCCAATCAGGTGGGATTCACCCTATTAAAACAATACCGCCGACAGCTGCGTCAAATACTGCTCGATCCCTGGGTCGAGTCGATGGATCCCGACGCAAAATTTGGCATCAATTATTATTCGAAACAGTACGAGTACTCGCTGTGGAAAATCGTCGAAAATCAACCTAAAGCGTTTCTTCCAGAAGGCTTCGAGGGCTATAATAGCGTTTTTATGCAAGCCGTTAACGACACCCTTGCAACACTCACAGAAGGTAACGCCATTTTGAGTGATCAAACATGGGGAAGTCGCAATCGTTTGTCGATTAAACATCCGATCAGCCAAAATATCCGTGTTTTAAACTGGTTTTTGGATCGGCCACGGCATGGTATGCCGGGTGACGTTGATTCACCCCGAGTACAAACCCCGACTTTTGGAGCGTCACAAAGAATGGTCATCGATCCATCGTCAACGGACAAGTCGATTTTTCATATGCCGGGTGGCCAATCGGGTCATCCACTGTCTGACTTCTATGACAAAGGATTTAACGATTGGGTGACTGGCCAACCTAGTCCGTTAACGGCAACTCAACCGATTCACCGACTCATTTTAAAAGCGAATTAACCAACACTATGAGCAAAATAAGTCTAGACGCTTTGCGCGACATTTTAGGTAACGAACACCTATTGACCGATCCGAATGATTTAGAACAATACGGTCAGGACTGGAGTAAGTTATTTACCCCCAATGCAATTGCTGTGGCCCGCCCTGCCTCGCCTGAAGAAGTGCAACTGATTGTACGTTGGGCCAAAGACCAGCAAATAGCAATTGTTCCTTCGGGCGGCCGAACTGGTTTAAGCGGCGGCGCGTGTGCAATCCGAGGCGAATTGGTGCTCAGCCTCGATCGTATGAATCGTATTAAAGACTTCAATGCCGTGGACCAAACCGTGGTTTGCGAAGCCGGGGTAATTACCGAGCAATTGCAAAATTTCGCCGATGATAACGACCTTTATTATCCGGTCGACTTTGCTTCAACGGGCTCCAGCCAAATTGGCGGCAATATCGCGACCAATGCAGGCGGTATAAAAGTGATTCGCTGGGGTATGACACGAGACTGGGTAGCCGGACTCAAAGTCGTTACCGGCAATGGCGACTTAATCGAACTCAATCAGGGTTTGGTAAAAAATGCGACCGGATACGATTTACGTCATTTAATGATCGGCAGCGAAGGTACGCTGGGCATTATCGTCGAGGCAACCATGAAACTGACTCAGAAACCGAAAGATCTCACCGTCATGGTACTCGGTCTAAACACGCTCGATGATGTGTATCCGGTAATGGAACAGTTTCAGAAACAATTGTCACTCACCGCTTTTGAATTTTTCTCGGAGCAGGCATTAAAACATGTATTAAGTCATCATGAACTGCAACGCCCTTTTGAGTCAGAATCCGATTTTTACGTATTGATCGAGTTCGAGAATGACTCAGAGCAAACCATGGAGACGGCGTTTGCCTGTTTTGAACAAGTCATGGAAAAAGAATTAATACTCGACGGTGTCATTAGCCAAAGTGAATCTCAGGCAGAACAGTTGTGGGGGCTAAGAGAACGCATTTCAGAATCCATCAGTGTTCGTACGCCTTATAAAAACGATATTTCCGTGGTACCCAGTAAAGTGGCCGACTTTTTAACAGCCGTCGATAAAATTGTCCGCGACAAATACCCAAGCTTCGAAATCATATGGTTTGGTCATATTGGTGACGGTAATCTTCATTTGAACATATTAAAACCGGACGAGCTTCAGGTCGATGAGTTCGTTAATCAGTGCCAACAAGTTAATCCATTGATCTTTGAGGCAATACAACAACTCAACGGCAGTATTTCGGCCGAACACGGTGTTGGACTGGTGAAAAAAGATTATCTTTCTTACAGTCGCTCACCAGTAGAGATTGAATTAATGAAACAGATCAAACTGGTCTTTGATCCCGCTGGCATCTTAAACCCGGGAAAATTATTTGACCTTAACTAACTGTTTAAACTTAGTTCATTGATCATCCAGAGCTGATTGAGACATGAGCGCATCGCAACCAAGGCTATCGATCGCATTAGGCATAGCGGGCGACTGATAATTTCATTACAATGCGCCCGCGCTTTTAAGATCGACATATACCACTGAGACATTAATGGTTTTTTTAGTAATTAGCATCGTTGTTTTGGCTATCGCCCCAGCGGTCGCCAAAATTTTTGATAAATCCCCACATTACGAGCAAATTCTATCGGGTTTTCTAGTAATTGTGTTGGGTGGTATTGTGGTTGCCGAACTTTTACCATTGTCTTACACCAACGGTGGCTGGTTTGTCATCCCTTTAGCATTGCTCGGATTAACCGGCCCGACATTAATCGAAAAGTTATTTCATAAAGTCGCCGATAGTACCCATCAAATTACCTTAATCATTGGTTTTAGCGGATTGCTTTTGCACACCATGGTCGATGGAGCATCCTTAAACGATTACCAGTCGGTGGAATCGGCTTCGAAATGGCTGCCTCTGGCCATCGTATTACATCGCATTCCTGTCGCACTGTCCGTACTTTGGATCATACGGCCTGTGTTTGGTTTAAAAGCGGTCTGGATGGCACTATCGGGCCTCGCAATATTTACCTTATTTGGCTATGTACTCGGCATTCAGCTGGAACCAGCAATGAATTCCGCCAGTTTTGCCTGGCTACAAGCATTCGTCTCAGGCACATTAATGCACGTTCTATTGCACCGCCCAAGACGCCATGACCACAATCACGAACACACTCATAAACACAACATTTTCGAGCAATTCAGCCATTGGGGAAAATTCCACTTCATTGGTGTAATCATTGGCAGCATCACGCTAGCAGTTCTTGCCTATCTTCATTACAACATATCCTGACGACAATAAAATATTTGGCACAAAGATTGCCACCCTTGTGATTAATTCGTTTATAGTAGTTATAACTTCCCCATATGGGGATATTCTTAGGGTTTGGTTATGTCTTTAAAAAACATCATTTTGATTGGCGTTCTGTCGTTTATGATCCTGGCAACGGTTATCAACGGCTGGTTTATGACCCTACTCGCTAATAATGTCAGCGAGAAGTTAGGCGAAGCCTCTTTTGACGTCAGCAAGTCGACGGTTGAATCACTGCTGCCACAAAAACTCTATTCCGGAACCCTGGTCTTGCGTTCAGAGCAACATTTGACCACCCAAGACACACAAGTCAGGCGGTTCCAGTTTCGCAGTCCACAAATCCGACTGGAAAATGAAGTCAACCTTGAGCTAAAAGATCGCGAAGAAAGTCGAGCCATATTACTTACCTTCGGCAAGCAAACGTTCGATATTCCTATTCCAAGAACCGAACTCGAAAAAACCGTTCATTCCGTTCGAAATGCCATCTTCGTATCGAGCGGTATAATCATTGTGTTATCAGTTTTGTTTTTCTACTGGTTTGCTAAACGTATTACTCAACCTATTCAAAGCATCAGCCAGACAAGCCAGAAAATTGGCGAAGGCAACTTTGGCGTCACCGTCCCCAAAGGTCAACGATTTTCAGGTACTGAGCTGACTCAACTGGTTAACTCAGTGAACAAAATGTCGAACCACTTATTACAACTGGAAACCGAGAAAAGAAAACTTCAGGAACAAAAGTCAACCAGTGAAATTTCTGACATCGCACGCGGTTTAGCGCACAGTATTCGCAATCCGCTGCATACCATTTTACTGGCTCTCGGCACCTTAACTGACGACGCTCCCCAACATGAAACGTTAAAACAAACCATCAAACATCAGGTCGATCGAATCGACCGGCACATTAAAAATCTAATGACTATTACCACTCACAACTCTTTAAAGAATGAATCGGTCAACCTGAAACAGTTAATTGCCCGCATCATTAGAGAAGTTGAAACAAACTGTTCTGATTGCAAGCTCACATTTCATGCCGAAACCGACGCCATCATTCAAGGCGTCGAGGCCGAACTGTATACGACTTTGTCATCGATTATTAATAATGCCGTCGAATCTTATGAAACAAATAACAAGGGGCGTGTCGATGTCATTCTCGCCGTTAAAGACACGCAGGTTATCGTCACCGTTACAGATTCAGGTTGCGGCATAAACGCTCGTAATCAAGAAGATCTTTTCAAACCGCACAATACCAGTAAATCTTACGGGGCCGGAATGGGACTCTATATTGCGAACAAGTTGGTTAAAGGTCGTTACAACGGTGAGATTCAATTTCAAAAAAATAAACCTCAGGGATCGATATTTAAAGTAACACTAAGTGATCGTGAGGCGCTGTCATGAAAATATTGATTGTCGAAGACGAGCTGGATCAAAGAGAACTGATTAAAACTTTGATAACACAGAATGGAAACGATCTATGTGAATTGGCGGAGTCGGCAGAAGCTGCTTTATCCTATCTTAAGCAAGGCCAATACGATCTGGTTTTATCCGACTGGCAACTCGGCGGAATGGATGGGCTGGAATTGTTAAAACAAGTCCAGCAAAATTACCCTGACACGGGATTCGTATTAATGACCGCTTATGGCAGTATCAGCCATGCCGTTACCTCTATTCGCGCAGGTGCCGATGATTATTTAGCGAAGCCATTCGAAAAAGAACAATTATTATTCACCATCGAGAAACTTCGCAAGTCACGGCGGCTCTCGGAAGAAAACAAACAACTGAAACAAGCGTCTATCGCTAAAGAGCAACTCGGTAATATCATTGGCGCGTCCAGTCAGATGCAAAAGCTGTACAACCAGATTGAAAAGGTATCGAATACAGACATTACAATCATCATTCAGGGTGAAAGCGGCACCGGCAAAGAACTCGTCGCTGAAGCTTTGCACAAGCATTCCAACAGAAACCATAAACCTTTCATTGCGGTGAACTGCTCAGCTATTCCCGACACCATTGCTGAATCCGAACTGTTTGGCGCTGAAAAAGGCGCCTATACCGGCGCTAACCAACGACGTGAAGGGAAAATAGAAGCCGCTAATCACGGAACATTATTCCTCGATGAAGTGGCTGATTTAACGCCAGCAATTCAGGCCAAACTGTTACGATTTCTGCAGGAAGGCAAAATAATGCGCGTTGGTGCCAACAAAGAAATTGCCGTCGATGTCCGCGTTGTGGCCGCATCCCATAAGGCACTGGAAACAGAAGTCACAAGCGGTCGATTTCGAGAAGATTTGTACCACCGTTTGAACATTATTCCTTTGTGCCTACCTGCGCTGCGGGATCGCCTGGACGACTTACCAAGCCTGTTGGACTTTTTCATCGATAAATACGCTAGAAAACACCAAACAACGCCCATCGAATTTAAGAAAAGCGCATTAGAAAGTCTCTATCAATACCATTGGCCAGGAAATGTCCGAGAGTTGGGTAACCTGATTGAACGATTGACCATACTATTTGAAGGCAAACCGATTACCCCCGAAGATCTGCCCTTTCTCAGGACGCAGAAAAAATTAACGCCGAGCTTTGAGCTCCCACCCGAAGGCCTCGATTGGGAAGAGCACGAGAAATCCATTTTACGCCAGGCATTGCAAAGAGCGCACGATAACCGGACCAAAGCCGCGAAACTATTAGGCTTGAACTACAAGGCGTTTTTGTATCGACTGGAAAAGCACCATATCACGGTTCCCAAATAGGCAGTAATTTCTCCATATCGGGAACCGATAAAATTTAAAAACGAGTTTGGCAAACGACAATACAATAGAGCAAATGCTATATTCTTATACATATCAATAACTTAACATTACATAACTGCGTTTGGCACAGTTCTTGGAATAACATAAGAGACTTTAATCAAACAAAGGAAAAGGCAAATGAATAAACTTTGTAAGCAACTTTCGGTATGCGCATTATTAATGGCTTTCGGCAGCCTGCATGCCGATGAAGAAAAAAACGTCTCCGTTTTTGTAAAGAAAATAAAAGGCGACGAAGCGAATATTGAACTAAAAATTAACGATCAACTCTCAACGTTTACCATGCCAGAACTGGAAGAAGGTGAAGTTCGAACCATCACTACGGATTCTGGAAAGACGTTTACGGTGTCCAAAGACGACGGCGTTTTAAAGATCGTTGATGCAGATGGTGAAATCATCAGACTGCCTCCTCCCGGTAAAAATCATCTGGTTGCCAAGGTCCGTTCTTTTACGGAAAGTGAAGAAATTCATAAGGAAGACACCATACGTATTATGGCTACCGGCCTTTCAGAAGATCAAAAAGAAACCATCAAAGCGTCGATTTCAGCTGCAGGCATTGTAAAGCCCGTCGAATTTATCGACCAACGTAAAATGATCTTTATTACTAAGTCAGGCGAAGATGGCGTTGACATCGAGCACGAAGTTGAAATCGAAATGAGAGAAGGTAAAAAACAACACGTTAGAGTTTTTAAAGAAGATAAAAACTGAACGTTAACAGCTAAGCTGTAGCCGTTCAAACTTATGCTGACAGCTACCCGTTTTTAAATGGGTAGCTGTCAGTTTGGATTTGAGCGACAACAAATATCCCATACGCTCTTACTTCTTTACCCGAAACCTACAGGACCAAGCAGAATGGGAGTAGCGATAGTGTATCCGACCGACAACATTAAGCAAAATAGCTTGATGGGTTATCACCCTTCCTACGCTTGTTAAAAGCGATATCCGATTTATAAAACAATCCGCTTTATGTTCCATTAATTCAAGCAATCAAATTAAAGGAAATAATGTTGCAGAGTACGACTTTTTAAACTAGATGTATATTTAGTCCATTCGGCAAAAGTACTCTCTAAACTTCCACTTGGACACCAGTACATAGTAGCAATTATTTTCTAGATGCAATACTCGCTCTATAAATTCATCGGTCAATTGATCTAGATATCTTATTACAATCTCGCTGTTACTTTGCCTCAAGATACTATAAGGTCTAAAAACCTTCATTCCTTCTACGTTCTCAGAATCATCTTCGTAGTAAAATCTAACCCCTGACAGCGTATATTCGGCAACCAACTTACCAAACAGATCATCTTCAAAAGTCACTCTAGCCTGCTCGGTCACCTCTTCATTATCACGCATTGTCGAAAGTGTCTTTTCTGCATCAGACTTCCATTTTCCGACTAACTCATTACTTAGACAGTTGTTCGAGAGAGCAGCAAGGTAAAGTAGAAAAACCAATCCGAATTTTATTCCAATCATAATAGTATATTCTCAAAATCTGCAACGACTTTTGCAAGAGTGAATTGCTTACGCTTCGAACTACCGATGTGCGGAACTTCTAATAGCTTAACCACTATCAGCAAACTATGAGGACCGTTAATGTATCCTGAATACAATTAATGTACGATCAACTTATTCGACTTCATCACACCAATGGTTTGCGCACCTGAACGACGTGGATCAGAAGCGCCATAGACTTTGTCTTTTTCCAGCTTCGATATGGATTGCACACTGCCACCGGCTCGGCTTGTCGCGATATTCTGCCCTCGATTCTCGAGTATTTTAATGGTGTCGGGTGAAAATCCGTTTTCCATAAACAATTTATCGGGATACCATTGATGGTGAAAACGGGGACGATTGGCCGATTCGGCCACGTTTAATTTAAAATCAATGGTATTGACGATTTGATGCATGACGGTAGTTATGATTCGACTGCCTCCGGGACTGCCAGTGATTAAAATGGGTAGCTCGTCTTTGAAGACAATGGTAGGTGTCATTGAACTTAACGGTCGCTTTCCGGGTTCGATCGCATTGGCTTTACCACCAACCAAACCGTAAGCATTGGCGACTCCGGGCTTGGCAGAAAAGTCGTCCATTTCGTTATTTAACCAGACACCTGTACCAGGAACGATTTTGCCTGATCCGAAGCTAAAATTTAAGGTGTAGGTGTTGGAAACAACATTGCCCCACTGGTCAATCACAGAAAAATGAGTGGTTTGACGACTTTCTTTGTCGTCAAACGACGATGGACCTATCTCCGTTGAAGGCGTTGCTTTTTTTAGATTGATTTTGCCGGCTAACTTTTTGGCGTATTGCTTGTCGATGAGTTGTTCGACGGGTACCGGATAGTAGTCAGGATCACCCAGGTGTTTGCTACGATCGGCGTAAATGTATTTGAATACTTCCGCCATAAGATGAATGTGATCGGCGCTGCCCCACCCCATTTCATTTAAATTAAAATTCTCCAGAATATTCAATGCCTGGATAATGTGAATTCCACCAGAACTCGGCGGTGGCATAGACACCACTTTAAACCCGCGGTAACTGCCTTCGACGGCCTGTCTCTCAACGGCTTTGTAATTGGCCATATCCGATTGTGTAATTAAGCCATCGTTTTCTGCCATATACCGGGCGAATAACTCGGCCGTTTCACCTTTGTAAAAACCGTCTCTCCCTTTGTCTTTTATTAACTTAAGCGTTTTAGCAAGATCAGGAAAGGTCATTTTTTCTCCTGGACGGTAACTGTGCCCATTCGCTTTAAAATAAATGCGTTTCACTTCATCATCTTGCTTTAAACGTATTTTTCGAGCATCCAACGACTCAAGAAAAGGATAGTCGGCAATGATGCCTTCTTCTGCCAGTCTGATGGCTGGCGCCATAACTTGCTCTCGACTGAGTGTTCCGTATTTTTCCAACGCATGCAATAAGCCGGCGACAGTTCCTGGCACACCGCTCGACTGAGTGGAAAAACGTGAGTCGGTTAGAGAAACTTTACCTAACTTATTAAGAAACATATCTTCAGTAGCTGCTGCTGGCGCCATTTCGCGATAATCAATAGCGATGGTTTTATTTTCTTTTGCCAAATGAACCAGCATAAAGCCCCCACCCCCCAAGTTCCCAGCCTTTGGCAGGGTTACCGCCTTGGCAAAACCAAGAGCCACCGCAGCATCGATTGCATTGCCACCTTGAGCAAGAATTTCAGCGGCTATTTTTGAGGCGCGATGTTCTTGAGACGCGACCATTCCACCATCAGACTTGATTGGGTGATGTATGGAATTCCATTCAATAAGGGCTTCATCGCTGAATGCAACGGCACTAAATAGAACAATAATGGTGCTTAACAATAATCTCACAATTTCTCCCGACTGAAATGTTCTTCTAAATTAACAAGTTCAAAGTAACTTTCCTTGATTAAAAACTCAACACCTTGCGTGATCATTTTATTCAACTCGGTAGGATGAATATCTTTTACGCACTGGAATAAATAGGCGCCTCGACGACCTTTTCTTATTAAATACCCGATTAAATCGGCCGACAAATAAGCCAGTGCGGTTCTGTTCAAAAAATTGGATTTATGTTTTGATACTGGAGTCGGTATTTGAGTAACGATAAAATCTAGGTTTAACAACCGATCGTTACCGCAATTATACTGGCGATTACTGATTAATCGATAAAAGTCGTACAGCTTTCTCATGTTCTCTTCGGTCGTTCCTGACTCTAACATAATGAAAGAGTTTTCATCCCAACGTGATATCAGGTCATCGCCCGTCACATATTCTTTAATCAAATCACTGAAGTCTGAAATTGCCGCTTCAACGTTTGCTTTAAACTCCTGTTTTAACAACTGCTCATAATTCGATACAGATAGTGCAATCAAGCTACCGTCAGGAAACTCCATTTGATTGGAACGGAAAAAGGCATCTTCATTATTGATGATGGCTTCAAAATAACGCTTCAGATAAAAATTAGTCAGCTTGTCTTTTTTGTTGAATTCTTTGAGTTTTTTGTCATAAAACATCGCCCTTTCTTTTAGCGTAGAAACTTCTTGCTCACTAAGGTCGGCTCGTGTCTTCTCTGACTCAAGATCCATAAGAATTTTCTTGATATATTCTCGATTGCTCTCCAACTCTTTTCGAACCAATGCAGTTTTCTGGTTGACTCGCTTTAACCAAAAATAAATAGCGGCCAAAATAGACAATAAAATAAGTGTTAGATAGCCCATGAATGCCAATTTTGAATCCCAGAAGTTGGCTTTCACCTCCAATAAGACAGTGAGTTTTTCATCAGACCATTCTTCACTGCGTTTTCTTGACTGGATTTCCAAATTATATTGTCCAGAGTTTAATCCGAACAAATTAATATTTCTGGCGTTCCCCAACTCTATCCAGTCTTCATTCAAGCCAACCAGTCGATAGCGGTAACGCTGATCTTCAGAGTCATGAAAATTAATGGCCGCAACTTTTATCGATAAAAAGTCACTCTTTTCATCCAGGATGATAAAAGGCGAGGCATCGGGCGAAATAAAATGTGCCTCATTGTTGATCGATATATCGATAATCTTTAATGGGTAGTTTTGCTCGTCTTTGGTTAACATGTCTGGGTAAAAAGTTGTTAGTCCATTAACCCCACCGAACATAATTTCATTATCGGAACTTTTGTGATGCGCCCAAATGTTAAACTCATTACTTTGCAAACCATCTTTCGCGTTAAAGTGTTTAACCTGGTTGGTGGAGGTATTGAACATCAATAGCCCAAAACTTGAGCTCAGCCAGAGAGAGTCGTCGTTGCCAGACTGGATGCCATAGATCGAGTCACTGACCAGGCCTTGTTCTTCAGTGAACCGTATAAAATAGCTGTTCTGAAGATCATCGGTTTGCGACATTAACTTATTCAAGCCATCACCAGTGCCTATCCATAATGTCCCATGAGTATCTTCATAAATAACCTGAATGAAGTTATTACTGATACTCTTCGGATTGTTTTCATCGGACAAAAACAAAGCTTCAATGTCAGAGTCGGGATTAAACGCCGCCAGTCCCTGATCGGTTCCAACCCAAAGCAACCCATCGACGTCTTCATAAACAGAGTTAATAACGAAGTCGTCTGAATTAATAATATTAGCTAGTCGCTCGCTGTAATCAGTCACTTTAGGCGACTGACATTTCGATAAGTCGCCTGAAACGCCATCGACTCTTGCTAGACTGCCGCCCCCGCCTATCCATATATCACCGCGATGGTCTTCCGAAATGGTGGTTATGTAGTTATTAAATAACCGGTGCTCGATGGGTAAAACATAGTTTGAGTCTGGATCAAAAATCATTAAACCATCGAACGAACCGATCCAGAGGTTATCGTAAATATCGAAATGTAAACTGGTGACTAATTTGCTGGATAAATTGATTGACAGATTGCTGGACCTAACATGAGTTAACGAGCTTCTGCTGGAATCGACGCGAAAAATGCCGCTTCCATAAGTTCCAATCCAGATATTTCCTAAAAGATCGGATGTAACGCTATGAACAGTATTGGTTGAGCGAAATTCGCTGGCTTCACTTCGTGTCAGGTAATGATTGAATAATTCGGTTTTCGGATTCCATATATGAAACCCCGCATCGTAGGTTGCTATCCAAATTAAGCCATTGTTATCTTCGAAAATTTGTGTGATATCGTTCGATAAAAGTCCAGATTTATTGATCAAGTTTTGTTTGTAGACCGTAAACCTATCGGTTGTTGCATCGTAAAGATTCAAGCCGTTCATGGTAGCCACCCAGACCCGATTACTGGAATCGACAAAAATATCTTGAACGCGATCGTGACTTATCTGGTGATCAGGTTTCGACCTTGAACTGTAGTGTCTGGTTTTGCCACTCAATAAATTTAAATAGATAACGCCCTTGCTACTGCCGATCCAGAGTGAATCTTCATTGTTCGAATGAATGGCCTGAATAACAAACAGCGATTCTTCATCGTTCAAATCACTAAAGCAGCGCTTTTGTTCATTGAGCGAAATTAAGTCGACACTGAACAAACAATCAGAACTGCCATAAAACAAGGTTGATCCAACACTGTACAATCCTTTTATCGGTTGACTTAACAAGGGAGTTTTAACTTGAACAATGTGATGATAGGGAACCAACTGGCGTTTATCTTCTTGATACAGGTACAACATAGCGTTGCGTATTACCCAAATTTGACCATAAATGTCTTCGATTAATTCGGTCACCGAGCCAGGCTTGGAAGAGTCTTTAACGACTATATTGGAGAAATTTCCGTCTATATCTCGAACCACCAGCCCCTTCTCTGTTCCTATCCAGAGCTTGTCTTTACTCCCAATTAACAAAGCGTTAATTTGACTGTCTGCGAGCGAATTAAGAGAGCCAATTTTTCGCTTGATGGTTAAAAATTCGTAACCATCAAAGCGATTTAATCCGTCTTCAGTACCAATCCATACAAATCCATCCCGACTTTGAGCAAACGACGTTACCGAATTTAACGAGAGACCGTCATCAATGGAATAGTTACTGAGGTGAAGCTGGGGTTCAATTTGTTTTTGTGCAGCGGATAGAGGCTGAAAAAAAGGTAACAATAAACAAACCAGATAAACTCTGGTAAAAATCCGTTTTAAAATGCGAATATTATGAACCTTCTTTTTTGCTCTCAACATTGACTCGAATGTCTGATAATAAATGAGGGCGAATTCCCTGTTTATCCTGGTAAAATTCCTTTAACCATTCAAAATCTTTATGGATGTCTCCCGACGGTTGTAACAATGGACCGAAACCAATTTGTTTGGTCCGTTTATCGAGAAACACCAATTGCACCGGCACAGACGCTTTTACGGCAACACGGTAAAAGCCGGTTTTCCAGTAAGGCTTTTTGCTTCGAGTGCCTTCTGGTGACAGTGCAAACTTAAACTCATCTCTAGTGTGAAACTTTTCTACGATTTGGTCAACCACGGCCTGTGCTTTGGTTCGATCCACCGGCTCACCGCCTATGGCTCGAAATATCCAGCTTAATGGCGGCCAGAATAAAGTGTGTTTACCAATAAAATTGGGTTTCAGCTCTACCGCCCAACGCATAAGCATTAATAGAACCACATCCCAGTTTGAGGTATGAGGAGCAAATATAAGAATGTATTTGTTGAGTTTGGGTGGCTCTCCAACTAGCTTCCACCCTAAAGCTCTTAGCAAAAATTTTGATAATGACTTCAAAGCTAATCCTACACGTTACCTTCGTTGTGAATATCCATCACCATATCCACATCTTCGACGTTATGATTGGATTTTGCATCGTCGCTTCGTGCGAGTTCCAACGCATCGAGATAAGATTGATCGATATCGCCAGTAACGTAGTGTCCGTCAAACACCGAGGTATCGAAACGCTCTATATTCGGATTGCCCTCTTGAACGGTTTCAATCAAATCGTCCAGATCTTGATAAATCAATTTATCGGCACTAATGATTTTCTCGACTTCTTCAATGGTTTTTCCGTGTGCCACCAACTCGGTCGCCGCGGGCATATCAATTCCGTACACATTGGGGAAACGAACCGGTGGCGCGGCAGAAGCGAAGTATACTTTTTTGGCACCGGCTTCTCGTGCCATTTCGACAATTTGTTGACTGGTCGTTCCGCGAACAATCGAGTCGTCGACCAACAAAACGTTCTTATCTTTAAATTCTAGCTCAATAGCGTTTAACTTGCGCCGTACTGATTTTCGACGCATTTGTTGACCTGGCATTATGAAGGTTCGACCGATGTAACGATTTTTTACGAATCCATGACGCATTTTTAAGTTCAAACCATGAGCCAGTTGCATGGCACTGGTGGTCGAAGTGTCAGGGATAGGTATCACAACATCGATGTCGTGATCGGGCCATTCTCGCTGAATTTTTTCGGCCAGCTTTTCGCCCATGCGTAAACGAGCCTTGTACACCGACACATTGTCAATCATCGAATCTGGCCGGGCCAGATAAACCTGTTCGAAAAGACATGGACTCAATTTTGGGTTGTCTGCACAAACTTTACTGTGCAACACACCATTAAAATCAATATAGATCAATTCACCCGGGGCAACATCGCGAATAAGCTCAAAGCCTAGAGCATCCAGAGCAACGCTTTCAGACGCCGTGATGTATTCTGTTCCTTTATCCGACTCACGTTTTCCGATAACCAATGGACGAATGCCCGAAGCATCTCTGAAACAGACCAGTCCGACGTCCAAAATCACTGCAACTGCAGCAAAACCACCATGGCAACGTTTGTACAATTGTCGGCCCGCTTCAAAGATTTCCTCAGGTTTCGGAGTCAGAGAACAAGACTTCTGTAATTCATGGGCAAAGACGTTGAGAAGGATTTCCGAGTCGGAGCTGGTATTGATGTGCCGACGGTCTGACTTGTACAGCTCTTTTTTAAGTGCGGCGGCGTTGGTTAAATTACCGTTGTGCGCCAAAGCAATGCCGTAGGGAGAATTAACGTAAAACGGTTGCGCCTCAGCCGAACTGGAACAGCCGGCGGTTGGGTATCGCACGTGTCCGATCCCGACGTTTCCTTCTAGCCTGTGCATGTGGCGTACTTGAAACACATCACGGACCAGCCCATTGGCTTTACGCATAAACATACGGCCGTTGTTCAGCGTAACCATTCCGGCGGCATCCTGCCCACGATGCTGAAGAACCGTTAACGCATCGTAAATGTTTTGATTAACAGGATATTGACCAATAATACCGACTATACCGCACATAAAACGAAACCTTTAATCACTCGGTTGAATTTGTTGACAATGAAATATCAATTTCTGGGGTTACATCTGGGGTGGCATGCTTTAAATGATCGTAGAACCATCCACCGATAAGTTCAAAGTGTTGTTTAAGTTGCGATTGTTGCCACCAGGCGTCTTGTTCTACCGGAGTAAATACTTTGAGAGAGATAACCAAAACCGATACCACCAAAACACCACGAACAGCACCGAAAGCCATTCCCATCATGCGGTCCATCCCGCTCAAACCGGCTCGCTCAATGAATTGACTGAGCAGGAAATTCACCAACCCCGACATGGTAAGGGTGAGAAAAAATAAGGCGCCCCAAGATATACCCATTCGTAGACTGGGTGTAGAGATATGATCGGCTAAGAAATTGGCCAGGTCGAGATAGAACCATTTGGCGACGAAGAAGGCAACCACCCACCCGGCAAGAGAAAACGCCTCGCGGATAAAGCCTCGAACCAAACTGATCAAAGTTGAGATTAAAATCAGGATTAAAATAGCCCAGTCGAACCAAACCATTTAGCACTGCGTCCCCAGTCGTGTATCGCAGGGCGCATTTTAACAGAGGCTTGGCCGGAAACCTAGCGCTTAAACAGGCTGTTTTATCTACTGCCGCTCTGGATTCCAGGCGACAACAATGGGTTTGAGGCGAGTAATATCGGCGATGTTTTCGAGTTCTTTTTCAGCCTGAGCCTTTTGTAACCAAGGACCAACAAAAACACGGTACAGAATTTGTTCTTTATCAAGCTCTACCGGCCTGACAAACGACTTGAGTTTTCGCTCTTCCAGTCGTTTTGATAACAGTTCTGCGTTGGCATGAGATGAAAAACTCCCCACTTGCACCACCCAGGAATTCTGTTTTAGTTCTTTTACTGGCTTGGCTTCGATAGGTTTGCTGTTTGTTGACTCACTGGAAACCGCGGGACGTACGTCATTTTGCAAACGTCCTTCAGAAGAATTTGTTTCAACCGTTTTCTTTACTGAATCTGGTTGTGAGGTCGAACGTTCCGAGCGTTGCTTGGCCTCTGGCGTTTTAGCCGAATCATCGGCTTGGCGCTTATTCGACACCGACTCGTTGTTTTGCTTTGTATCAATAGCGCGACTTGGTGTGTCACTAGAGCTGGTGGAAGGAGCTGAAATGTCGTCGGAATCTTGTGTCGATTGAGAAAAGCTTTTTTCTGGCACTTCCGAAACAAAGGTTCTTTTGTCTTTTTTCTGCCCCAGTATACCGGGCAAAAATATCACCGCGATTGCCACGAGAACAATGGCTCCAATTAAGCGCTGTTTAACCGTTTGTTCTAATGCCATCAGACTTTACGTTTGAATTACCGTTGCAAGTATTCAACCATGTTTGCAACCACAAGAAAAGAGCCAAATACGATAATACCAGAATCTGCTGGTTTATTTTGCCAGGCTGCTTTAAAGGCAGCGTATTCGTCAACATAAGTTGCGCTGTTGGTATCG